>CAZJBG010000401.1:469-1502 GCA_964543925.1 uncultured bacterium | reverse complement strand
GGCGGCCGCGCGGCGCTTCCCCTCGAGGAGCGGGATCCCGAGCGTGGCGGCGAGCTGAAAGATGTTGAGCGCCTCGGCCGCGACGCCGAGCCCGACCGCGACCGGCCGCAGCCGCGGAAAGGCGAGCGCGCCGAGTCGCGCGATCACGCTGGCGGTGAGGAGGGCGTCGTTGACGTCGTCCACGAACGTGAGGATGGATCCGATCGCCTGGACGCTCTCAGGGATCGGGCTCTCCTGGATCCGAATAGCGCGATCGCGACGCCGGCGCGCCTGCTCCTCGGGCGGGAGGAAGGATTCGGGGACGATGTGGATGATGTCGTCCCATCCGGGGATGTGGATGACCGGCCGGCGGACGGGCGGCCGCTGCTGCATCAAGTCGTCGATGAAGTCGGGCCCGAGCTCGAGGTCCTCGAGGAGGAGATCCGGGAGCGCGAGCAGGTCCTCGATGGGGAACTCAAAGAGATCTGCGAGCGTGTCGCCGTCGAGGAGCGTCATCGGTTACGCGAGCTGGATGACGTCGATCCCGTCGGCGCGCGCGAGCGTGCGGGTGTCCACGTCGAGGGTGTCGGTCACGAGGAGAAGTTTCAGGGGCCGCGGATCGGGAGGATCCTGTTTCCAGAGGAAGCCATACATCCGAAGAGCGCCCAAGGCGGCCTGGCCGGCGCCGCGACGGACCTCGATGATGTCCCAGCGTTCGGGGAGGATCCCCACGGCGTCAATGCGCCGGGCCGTGAGGAACTCCCACGCGCGGCGCATATTGGGCGCGGTGTCGGGCGCGACGTCGGGCGGCGTCCCGAGCGCCACGTCGAAATGAAAGCCGCGATAGGGGAAGGGGAGCTGCTCGCGGAAGCGGGCCCACAGCCCGAGGTCACGCCCGACCATGTGCGGTGGCTTCCCTTTCCAGTCGGGACGGAAAAGCTGGCCGAGGCGTGGGGGCATCACGGCTCCGGCGCGCTGCGCTGGTTCGCTTTGAATTTGGCGAGGCGTTCCTCGACGCGGAGGACGAGCGCGACGGTGTGGGCGAGGCGGTCCT
>CAZJBG010000401.1:0-459 GCA_964543925.1 uncultured bacterium | reverse complement strand
AGATCTCGCGGATCGCGTTGATCTGTACGAGCGGCATGGTTCTGGTCCTCCTTGGTGTGTTAGGTGATGTCGGTGTCCTGGTCCCACAGGGGTAGCTGGATGACCGTGAGGACAGCGGCGTTTGCCTCGATGATGTCGCCGACCGCTGCGATGCCGATGCCCTGGAGTGCGAGTGTGTGGACGCCTGCGGCTATGGGAAGGATGGTGCCTTCGGTGAGGGTTGCAAATTGGCCGGGGGCGATGGCAATGAGTGCGGCCATGGGGAATACGTTGACGCCGTCGAGGGCAATGACGATGTTTGGGGTCGAGGTGGCGGCGGCCCCGTTAAAGAAACGGACGCGCGCGAGAACGAGGAGCTCACCGGCGTCGAAGCGGCGTGTAATGGTGAGTCCGGGGACGGTTTGTAGGGCACCGGTGAGCTCGAAATTGGCTGGCGGTCCCGTCCTTCGACTATAGCGT
>CAZJBG010000400.1:0-1506 GCA_964543925.1 uncultured bacterium | reverse complement strand
CACACTCTCGAAAGGCGACCCGTATCTTTCAACAAACTCATCCTTTTTTCTCCTTACAGAACCCGAAGGCACTGAACTTCTACTAAAAACTCTACAGTGGGCAGGCTCACGCCAGCACTGGCCGCTGAACTAAATCGACACCGCAGTCCTTCATCCTCGTCAATAACAGCAGTATCCTGATGCACAACAGAAACCTCTCTAGTATCCCCAGTCTCCATATCCCCCACTTCAGTCCACGGCAGCACGTCAGTAAAGACACTGGACCCATCTCCGTCTTCCAGTGTTACTTGTGCTCTTCCATGCCCCGTAAAAAGCTTGGGTCGGTTGCTGATACACCTTACCTTGATACCCAACACTCGAAGCTTGTAAGGTGAATCGGCATCACAGAAATTGACCGTTGTGACTTGCTCCGCACTCGTGGCAGTATGTTTGAAGTAGGCAAGTAGATTGAACGTAGAACCGTACCCCGAGTTACCGTCCGCATTAGTTAAACCGTCTTCACTGTGCTTGACAGCACCAGAAGGCACCTGGGTCATAACTCCAAACTTGTCGTCGTTAGCCGACAGTTGGGTAGGACCCCCACTTTGTCCAAGAATCACCAGACTCATATCGTTATTCCTTTGAAGGGATCGCGTAGAATTCGACCAAGACCAGTACCTTGCCCGTGGTAGTACCACTAGAGGCTACACCAAGAGTCGTACAAGCACACTCTACATTGACAGCTAACTCGACGTGTTGAGCACTGTAATCCGTGCCATCAACCAGTGACTCCCACTCGACGTAGGAGCCGGGAGCAACGTAGTCACCAATGGCATCGGCGTCTGTACCAGTCAAGGTTCCAAGAGTGTTCGGACTCGAGGCCCCGTCTCTAATTGTGATGACCGGAGGAGTAGTACCCACATTCATAATCTCTGTCACTAGTCCCTTCAGGGACACAATGATGAGACCATTCTTATTCAAGTTAGCTGGAATCAAGTCGAGGTACGAGTTTACAGCCAGAGTACCATCGGTGTCGATTTCCAACATCGCAGCTTGAATGGGGACAATCTTCCCCTCAATCGCTGCATTCCGTGTTACCGCATTAGCAGCCGTACCTACGAGGCTAGCTGGAACTGTGAAATCAGCCATCTCTATCTATCTCCTTACTCGTCTGCGGTGCAACGCATGCACAGCATGAGCACCTTAATGGTAATAGCATGGTTTGAACTATTGGCCAGAACCAACTGAATCCGAAGACTTTCGTCTGTATCAATGACCGCAGCATCCTGGTCGAACTGACTCGTTCCCGCTACCAATCCAAACAGGTCGTCATCGTTTACGTTGCACGAGATCGCATCGGTAATGGCAGTAAAGGCTTCGGAGTCTGCCCCGTCTCCCCGAAACAACTGGACAGTATCAGCCGCCATTGTCCCAGTTTCATCCAACACAATACCCCAAGCCAACAGGACTTTAAGCTTGTAGGGACAATCTTTGTTGAACACGGCGTTATTCAGAGTCGCCCCGTCA
>CAZJBG010000399.1:660-1509 GCA_964543925.1 uncultured bacterium | reverse complement strand
ATATACCCCCTCTAGCTTCTATTTTAGATGGGATTGTTATCAGAAATGATGTTTTTGGTGATATATCTGTAAGCAATAATTTTAATTTAATACCCGGCAATGATCAAGGTAAAGTATTGGTGCATGAGGCAGGGCATTATTTATATATATACCATACCTTTGAGGGTGGATGTTCAGGTATGACAATTAGTGATTGCGATTCTCTGGGTGACAAAGTTTGTGATACACCACCAGATAGCGTTATGACTTTTGGCTGCCCAATAGATACCCCCAATACATGCTCTGAAACTCCTGTTGACCTACCTGACCAATTTGAAAACTTCATGGATTATACAAATGATGCTTGCAGAACTACTTTTACAGCCGGACAAAGAGATAGAATGCATGGTGTGCTCTCAACATTCAGACTTACTCTGATAACTGAAACAAATTTGCAAAATGTTGGAGCTGAATGTATTCCGCCTACACTTTCAGCATGTTTTGCAGGTAAACGTCAATTATGTATTGGAGATTCTGTTACATTTTCCTCTACATGTACAAATACTGCTGTGGATTATTCATGGTCATTCCAAGGCGGAACACCAGACACTGCTATTGGTCAAGGCCCTCACGTTGTTATTTATAATACTGTTGGTGTCTGGGATGTTACTTTAACTACTTCAGATTCCATTGGAAATACGATTACTAATTTTGAACCAGATTTTGTTTTTGTGGACTCTTGTAATCCGATAGCAAGTATTCAGGGGAATTGGAATTTTGGAGTTATAGCAGGTCTAGATTTTAGTAGTGGTAAACCGGTTGGAGTATTTAGTAATTTATTAGCTCTTGAAGGAGTTGCAACGATTAGCG
>CAZJBG010000399.1:0-650 GCA_964543925.1 uncultured bacterium | reverse complement strand
CAAGGGAGCTAACTCAGCTTCAGCAGCACAAGGGGTAGTAATTGTACCAAATCCTGGTGATACTGATCAATATTATTTATTTACAGTATCTGACCGGGAAGGGCCAATATATTTGGGATTAAGCTATACCATCGTGGATATGACATTAAGAGGTGGATTGGGGGATATAGATACAAACAATTTAAATATTTCAGTAACTGGTGGAGATTCAATAACAACTGAACATTTGGCAGCTATACCGCATTGTAACGGCACAGATTATTGGATCATTGTGCATGGGATTTCTGCTCTTTTTAATGATAAATTGTTAGCATATCAATTAACCAGCTCAGGTTTACAATTACCTGTATTAAGTAATTCATTCAGTGTGTTACCTTCTGATAATCTTACCTGGATTGGCCAAATTGATGTTGCTCCAAATGGAAGGACTGTCGCTATTACTAATATTTGTACTTTACCCTTTTGTCCCAATCGTTGTTACCTATACGACTTTGATAAAGCAACCGGTCAATTCATTGAAATTACATCATTTGCAGGTTATAGATATGGCGTAAGCTTTAGTCCAAATTCAGAAGTGCTTTATTTAGTTAAATCTACTATCTCACCGGGGTTTACTTATGATATTGATCAACTTGATATATCTTCTATTA
>CAZJBG010000398.1:1019-1511 GCA_964543925.1 uncultured bacterium | reverse complement strand
CCCGGGTTTCCCGGCACGGATCGTGCCGCCTGCTTTGTGGCGTTTCTGGAGGCGTTTAACCCCGACGACCTGGTTCTTCACCCACGGAGACCAAGCGGATGCCTACATCCGGTGATTTCCGGCGCCGCTTGTGGGCGTACATTGCCCCGTCAGCCCTAACGATCAAACCTTCCAGCGACATGGGGCCCTTTGGGTCGAGATGGGCGATGCCGGCGCTTACCGAGAGTTGGTTCGACTGCCTTGCACCGCGGTTGTGGTCGCTAAGGCGAGCCTCCAATCGACTCACGAAGCGCTCGGCCTCGCCGGATCCAGCGAGCATCACCACGAACTCGTCTCCCCCGACACGGGCCACGAGATCCGAGTCACGGGCCGTATCTCGAAGTATTTGGGCCGTATCGGTCAGCGTCTGATTGCCGGCTTCGTGTCCCCATGTGTCATTTACGAACTTCAGATCGTCCAGATCAAAGAATACCAAAGACACTTCCAGTCGGT
>CAZJBG010000398.1:0-1009 GCA_964543925.1 uncultured bacterium | reverse complement strand
GGCAGCGATTTGCGCTACGCCTCTTATGTCGGGCAGTCGGTTGCGCCGGGCGGACCTGACCAGCTGATCGGCGAGCGTCATGAACCCTCGGCGATTATTGAGTTTTGTCAAATCATCCATCAGCGATACGCTCTGAATCGCTCGTACGGCGGAGCGGGTCTGTCGATAGAGATACACGGATAAGGGTATTCCAATCACCAGAACCGCAAAGAAGAATACGGTGATGAGTACGACCCGTTGGCTATGCTGTTGGGCCATCTGCAGTCTCACTGCCTTGTGCGCATCAGTATGCTGCCGACGGAGTAGAATCATGGTACTCCGAAAAGCGGCGAGACTCTCCGGCACCGTTTGGTAGTCGGCGTCGCCGCCTTCGTCCGCTACGATTCGGACTTCGCCGATGATCGAGAACTCAGCCGCCACCTGGTCGACCGTCTGCCGAAAGCGCGCATCGTCAAAACGCTGTTGCAGTATCTGAATGGAGTCAAGCAAGTTGGACATGGAATCCAACCCGAAGGTCCAGCGTTGCTCGAGATCGCTTTGTGAGAATATTGGTACGGCCCCGCCCCCCGGGAGGTCGGAGAATTGGTCGTACAACTCGTCGATATTCTCCAGTGCAGCGTTGGCAAAACCGGCTGCCGCCAGGTGATACTCCGACGCAACTCGCTCGGTGGTGCGGTAGCTGTGTTCTTTCCAAAACAGCAACGCCGAGGCCGCAACAGCGAGACACGTTATTAAGGCAATCAAACCGTTGAGATGCCCAAAGGTGTGGGCATGGTTTACACCCCAATCGCGCGCGCTCACGATACACCCTGTCCGACGTCAACTCGGAGGTGAGTCCGCGCCTGGCGTGTGGTCTCGATTGGTTCGCCTAGTCTCGACCAGCAGACAGTGCTTACGGACCAGCGGACTTCAGCTAGAAGGCAGTTTTCCTGCACCGCACCACCAATAACCCTCCGACAGCTCATCGTTTTAGGACTGACCAGAATTAAGCTCTTTTTACACCGGGTTG
>CAZJBG010000397.1:816-1512 GCA_964543925.1 uncultured bacterium | reverse complement strand
CGAGTGCTCTAATTCACCGTCCGGAAGTAATCATAGTAGACGAACCAATGGTTGGTTTGGATCCACGAGCTGCCCGGCTGCTAAAGGATATCTTCCGCAAATTCGTTGAGCGTGGCGGCACCATCCTCATGAGCACTCATACGCTGGAAGTGGCCGAGGCAATGTGCGACAGGATCGCAATCATTCAAGAGGGAAACATCATTGCGCGCGGCACGATGGACGACTTGCGGGCGCAAACGGAAACAGGTGACGCGTCTCTGGAAGACCTATTCCTAAAATTGACGGGTGGTGCAACGGCACGTGAACTCGTTTCCATTTTGGAGGAATAACGGTGTCGACGGCGACCCTTCCTCTGATCGTATCACCCAAATGGCGGACCGCCGTTGTCCGGATGCGCACCGCCCGAAGGGACGGAGGCAACAGAGCCGTGCTGCTCGGCGGCGTCGGGTTGGTCTTTTGGTTGATGGTATTCGGAGTGATGTACCGGATCTTGAATTACTTCAGAGGCGTCGAAGAGATCGGTCCACTGCTGGCCAGCAAGTTTCTCGGCATACTTCTGCTTTTGTTCTTGTCGATTTTGTTATTGTCAAATCTCATCACGGCGCTGTCTTCGTTTTTCCTTGCCAAGGATCTAGACCTCCTCGTGTCATCTCCGGTCGATGGGCTGTATCTATATCTGGCCAAGCTCGGCGAGAC
>CAZJBG010000397.1:0-806 GCA_964543925.1 uncultured bacterium | reverse complement strand
CGTGGTTCTCTTGCCGTTCCTCGTGCTACCGGCGGTAACCGGAAGCGCGCTGACACTCATACTAGTCAACGTGTTTCCGGCCCGGCGCACTCGGGACATCCTGTCTATCATAACTATCGCCGCCGCGGGCATCCTGGTGTTGCTGTTTCGGGTCATACGCCCAGAGCAGCTAGCGCGGCCCGAAGGATTCCAGAGCCTATTGGATTTCATAACTTTGCTGCGGACACCGACATCTCCGCTGCTGCCAAGTGAATGGACCACGGACGCGGTCATGGGTTTTCTGGTGGGACCATTCGATATGTTGCCCGTTGTGCTGCTGTGGAGTACGGCCGCCGTTTTCGTAGTTCTGGGAGCCATACTCCACAGTTGGTTGTACGCGGCTGGATTCACCAAAGCGCAGGAAGGTGCCGAGCGTTTTGTGAAGGGGTGGATCTGGCAACTCATCCTGGATCCGCTGTTCAAGCCGCTCGCCGTGGCCAAACGCGAATTCATTATCAAGGACATCAAACTCTTCTTCCGAGATACCACACAGTGGAGCCAACTCATCCTGCTCGGCGTGTTGGTGGTAATCTATTTGTTCAATATCCAGGCACTTCCCCTGTTTCGCGGCGAGCAAGTTCCATTCCGTCTAGTGTCGGTTATCTCGTTCTTGAATCTCGGACTGGCCGGCTTCGTGCTGGCGTCCATAGCCGCCCGTTTCATCTTTCCCTCGATCTCGCTCGAGGGTCGTCAGATGTGGCTGTTGCGCTCGAGCCCGTTGGATTTGCGTGCACTATTGTGGTCCAAATACTGGATCGGCACCGTTC
>CAZJBG010000396.1:226-1514 GCA_964543925.1 uncultured bacterium | reverse complement strand
CTTGGGCCGAATAGCCTGCGCAACGTGGCAAAGGACCCCAAGCAGAAGGCGCTGCTACCGCGCTCGCCGCCCCGGACCCCCATGCCGTCGACTACGACTGCTCCGACTTCGCCACCAGGTCGAAGCTCAGCAATACCTAATCCCCGGCGACCCCCGCCTACTTGACGCGGGCGGCCACCTCTGATTCGCCGAGTCTCCCCTGAGCCGTCAGCGCCGCGCTGACGCCGGGGCCTCGGCCGCGCTGATCTGCCAGCGGACTCCCGGCCCGAACTCGAGGACGACCCCGTCAGGCGTGATCAGCTCCCAATTTGGCGGATCGTCATCCGCCTTGCGGACGGTGGGCTTCACGTCGAACACGGTCCCGTCCGAGAGCTTGCACCGCAACTCGCCCGTTCCCTCGTCGATGTCGGCATCCTCGATCGAGCGTCCGGTCAGCTCGGTCGGGTCCGACGGCGACCACTCGGCGTCCTGGGTGGCTAAGCGCCAGAGGTCGTCCGCCGAGTCGCGAATCTCGACGTGGAGCACGTCTGGGTAGGCGAGGTGGGCATCGACGATCGACCCGCGCATCGAGCGCAGGACGTTCACGGGCGAGGCGTCTAGAGCGACTACGGATGCCATCAGCGTCGCCTCCATCGTCGCAGCCAGGCGACCAGTTCGCCATAGGTCATGTGCGCCTGCGCACGGAGGACTCCTTCTCGCCGTACAGCGCCTCGCTCGCTTCGTATCGCTCCCGGTTGGTCAGCCCGGCCTCCTTGCAGGCCTGCCGGAACTGCTTGATGTCGCGCTTGCGTGTTACGGGCGGGCGAGTGTATGCGCGAACAGGGAGGTCTCGGTGGACCGCGAGCGCGAGATCCCTACGTCTCCAACTTCTCCGACAACTTCGCCAGCTCGACCATCGAGATATCCAACGCACTCGCGATCGCTTTCACCGTGTTCCACCTCGGATAGGTGCGACCCCGCTCGATCGAGCCAAGGGTTCCCGCCGTCACTCCCGCCTTGACGGCCAGAGCTTCCTGGCTGAGTCCGCTCCGCTCCCGAAGGTGACGGACGGCGTGGCCAAGCCCGGACTGTGGTCGCTTCGAACTCTCCATTGGAAACCGCAGGCTCCCAAACCACGACCATCTTCGCCAGGTGGTTTCATGTAGGCAGTTTTCTGCCGAGTCCTGTAAGCTGCGGAAAGAAAACCCGATCAGCGACCCGCCGCGCGCTGACGCGACGGGCCGCCTGACCACAAGGAGGCAAAGCTCCTCATGGCTGACACCAACCCTACGGATCGCGAGCGCAATCC
>CAZJBG010000396.1:0-216 GCA_964543925.1 uncultured bacterium | reverse complement strand
CGACCGATTCACCATCTCCGAGCTGTCCCGCGCGATGAATATTGGGTCGGCCGACTTCGGTGTGGAGGATGCCGTCGAGCGCGCCGTACGTGAGCTCGTCGGCGCCGGCCTGCTGCACTGCCGGGGCGGCTTCGTCCTGCCGACCCGGGCTGCCCTGTATTTCGAGCGACTGCAGATGGACTGATGCGTATCGCCGAGCGCTTCGGCAAGAACCTG
>CAZJBG010000395.1:0-1515 GCA_964543925.1 uncultured bacterium | reverse complement strand
AACGCTCCAGCGCACGGCTTCCATACTCGCCGATTCCGGAGTCGCAATAATCCCGACCTTGCACCACCATGAGGCCTTTGCCAGGCTTCAGGACCGACGGTATTTGCAGTCGCTGGATCTTTCGACTGTTCCAGATGACGTTCGGCGCGGTTGGAACATTAGTGGATTGGTCCGCAGCGCATCGATCACACAGCAGGACTTCGCAGCTTTCAGACGGGCGCGGACAAACCAGAATCTCTTCGTGCGTCGCTTTCGAGCTGCCGGCGGCTTGGTGGCGGCCGGAAGCGATGCCCCCTATCCGCTCTTGGCCCCGGGAACGGGGTTGCACGAAGAGTTGGCCAACCTGGTGGCGGCGGGCTTTTCCACTCGCGATGCGCTGCTAGCCGCCACTCGACAAGGTGCTCGCTTGCTGGAAGCCGACTCAATAGGTACCATCACAGCCGGGTCGGTCGCCGATTTCGTCGTGCTGACAGCAGACCCGCTCGAGGATATTGCCAACACCCGGACTATCGAGTTCATCGTGTTCAAGGGAACCGTTTACTATCCTGAGGACCTCGAACCGGTGGAGAGCAATCAGCAGTAATCACGGCACACCGGTGCCGCTGGATGTAGGCACATACGACGTCACCGCTGAGAGAACGATCACCACATTGCCTGCACAGTTAGTTTTGATTCACGCGGATGAAAGTTGTCTTGGCAACCAAAACTCCGAGGCCAGCCGTGGTGGAGCGGGCGCGATCGTTGAGGCCCGCTCCTCCGGGACCATCTCCCGCCACGATTTTTTCCTGTCGTCACCCGACACTACCAACAATCAGATGGCCCTGACCGGAGCCATCGAGATCCTCGATCTATTGGGCGATGCAGACCCCCGCCCCACCCGGCACATCGTGTATTATTCAGATTCCAAGTACCTGATCAATGGGATTACCGAATGGGTACATTCCTGGGAACGTCGCGGCTGGCGGCGCAAAGGGGGTGCGGTTGAGAATCTTGCCTTGTGGCAGAAACTCCATCAGTTGTCCAAACAGCACCACATCGACTGGCGATGGGTTCGCGGTCACGATGGCCATATCAAGAATGAATACGCAGATCATCTTGCCGTTAGCGCCGCCGAACTTCAATCGCACAGTGACGGCCTCGAAGGCTCCGAGTTCGACCAGTGGCTGGTAGACAAACAGGCAAGCAACAAGTTCGGCGAATACGACGCGAACGATGATTATCAAGGACACGAACGACAGATTGACCCGATGACATGACCGGCTTTAAGGACGGCGTCAAAGAAAATACACACCCACTCAACCATCTCGCCGACGGCAAGCAGCCCGACCGCTCGAGAATACCGCTGTACGAGGTATACATGAGGATGGCGGAAGAACTGGCGAAACGGTCGACCTGTGAGCGATTACAAGTAGGCACTGTCGTGACCGATGCGAGACTGGAGAACGTGCTCGCGATAGGATACAACGGGAACGCAAAGGGCCTGCCAAACCACTGTGATTCGAGCGTGCCCGGCAG
>CAZJBG010000394.1:0-1517 GCA_964543925.1 uncultured bacterium | reverse complement strand
GTCGTTCTCGCGTCCAAGCAACTCTTGCAGCGCGAGGCGGGCAGGCTCCGGATCTGCGTTGAAGACCGTCTGACCGAGCGCATTCGCCGTTTCGCTCCTGACGGCGGGATCCAGCGACTCCAACAATCCGCGGAGCCGTGGCAACAGTTCGGGATTCTCCAACCTCCCCAGGGCCCGCACTGCGATGCGCTGGATCTCGGGATCGGACGCCACCAATCCTCGAAATAGTGCAGCCATGCCGTCGGCAGACCGGGGCCTCGAGTCTTCTACCGAGAGTAAAGTCGCGACCAGGGATGTATCCTGGAGCGACGTGAGCGAGCTGGATGCGCCGCTTTCGGTGTTGGCAAGCACGAGCAGCAGGGTGAGCAGCATGTAGGGATTTTTGCGTTTAGCCATTCAGGATAATGAGATCGCCTCAATCTCCTGGCAAGGCGTTCCCCCTGGTGGGTAAAAACCATACATTTAGCACGCCAATACTGACACGGAGAAACAATGGCCGCACCGGTTACCGTAGCAAGGTTCGTAGAGGAACTCGAGAAATTGCATAAGGAAATGACCGCCGGGCGAATGAAGCACGGGGAATACGATCAACGTCTGGCCAAGACAATACAGGAGCTTCGCAAGCGAGGGATCGACGGCGACCGGGCGGCGGTCACCGCGGCCTTGGAAGACGCTCACGAGCGCGGCATTATTCCCGATTCGGTCAAGGACCATCTGGAAAAACGTTTGGGCCTCGTTTGAAGCTTGACTGTCCGCCGTTGACTCGGACCGGCAGACCCCATGCCTTGCCGTGATCCAGGCTGAGAGCTAACAACTACGCAATCCAGATAGGATTGAGGCGATCACAATGACATCGAGAATAGAGACGTCTGTGTTTCTCGGCAGGTTACCTGTTGTGTTTCCGATAATTCATCGGCGCGCGTTGAGACTTGCTGTTGGATGCGCGCTTGTGGCGTGCGGAAGTGCCGGCAATGACGACCAGCCGATCATGGTTGAAGATGTGGGCTTCATGACGCCGGAATCCGTCCTGCATGATACTGTCGCTGACGTTTATCTGGTTAGCAATATCAACGGGTCGCCGTTCGAACAGGATGACAACGGGTTTATCTCCCGCATATCGCCGGCTGGTGAAGTCTTGGAACTGAAGTGGATTGACGGGGCGGGGGCGAGGGAAGAAGTCATCTTGAATGCTCCCAAGGGCATGACAATCGTTGGTGATATGCTCTATGTGGCAGACCTCAATGTGGTGCGGATATTCGACCGTGCGAGTGGATCCCCAATCGGTGAAGTTCCAATTGAGGGAAGCACGTTCCTAAACGACTTGGCCGCCGGTGAAGAGGGAGAAATCTATGCTACCGACAGCGGTTTCGAAGATGGTTTCGCCGCGTCGGGTACGGATGCGGTTTACCGAATTACGAGTGCCGGTGTCGTGGAACGTCTTGCTTCCGGAGACGAGCTAGCGCGACCGAACGGCGTGACTGTGATCGGGGGCGAGGTATGGGTAGTCGCATTTGGTG
>CAZJBG010000393.1:0-1526 GCA_964543925.1 uncultured bacterium | reverse complement strand
AGGGACGCTTTCCCCCGTATCCTGCAAATTTCATTTTGGTTTATTTATGATTTGGTTTATTTTATTAGTTAATCTATTAAAAGTATTTTCTCTTTTTTCCGTTTCTATTTCACATTCCCAAACAGTTAGTATGTGCCACCCGAACTGGTAAAGTTCCTTATTATTTTTCTTATCTCGTTCAACATTCCGTTTGATTTTTGGAACCCAATAATCTCTATTACTTTTTGGCATTTTGTTGTATTTACATCCTTCATGAGCATGCCAGAAACAGCCATTGACAAATATCGCCAAATTATATTTAGGCATGACAATATCAGGGTTACCCGGTAGTTTTCGATAATGTATTCTGTATCTGAACCCACTTTTGAATAAGTGTTTTCTTACTGCCATTTCTGGTTTTGTGTCCGTTTTTCTGATTTTGGACATTACATAGCTTCTTACTTCTGGTTCAAATACATCTGCCATTATTTAATTCTTTATTGTCATTGAACAATGTCACCAAATCTATTCTTGCCTAAAAATTTAATTAGAATAGGATCAATACCATCATATTGAATTTCGTGTTGTATTAATTTTAGTCTATCATAATCAGAGGCTCCTTCAAAGTTTGTCCAGCCTCTCGGGTATCCCAATTCTTCTTCAAAATCTTCAATTGTTTTGCCCGTTTCTTTTAAAATATCAAATGAAAAATATTGCTCTTGATCAATTATTTTTCCGAAAACTTGATAACAGTCAAATACTATTTCAAGGAGCATCTTAAAATAGTTTTTACAAGCAGTTATCACATCTTCTTCTGGAATAAATTCAGAAATCTCATTTGTAAGTCTGTCAAAATAATATTCTGCTCTAAGTTCTTCATTATTGTCATGATAGGTCCTTCCACTGGTCAACGGATAATAGCCAACTTTTTGTGAACTATTTCTTGCATTCAAAAAATACTTTGCAAGTTTATTTTGTTTCAATGATTCTTGGTGAGTTGCATACCAGTTATTAAAATTTGGAATGTCCGAAAGAGATGCTTGAAGTGCGAAACTTATGCTCCTTGAAGATGCTAAAAAAGCACTTAAATAATTTCTTGCTTCAAAAAATCTAAAGCCATGCGTTGTTTCTCCAAGTTTGCTGAGAAAAAAATCGGTCTCTGCTATTTTGTGTTCGACAATTTGAAACGGTTTTGCCATGACCTTTCTAATATTTTAGGTTTCAGTTTAGTCAGCACTATAATTAAAATGCTGGTTGATCTAATTGCACCCTTTTACTTGCGGTGATTTGGGCGTTGGCTCGCACAATGAAAACTGGCGATTTTCTAACTGAAAAAATCAGTAACGCAATATATTAATAATAAGTTTTAAAAGCATCTAATTCTTTTTTATTTGTTCTTTAACCTTCATAATTCAAATTCAATGTCAAATTTTCCGTCAACTATAGATGTATCAATTTAAACGGTTTTTTCATTCTGTAATATCCTCATTTCCCTGTTTAACTGTCATGGATTTTAAGTTTTATGTGTTAAAAAATTTGTTCTTAAT
>CAZJBG010000392.1:0-1526 GCA_964543925.1 uncultured bacterium | reverse complement strand
AGCAGGGCAATTACCCCAAAGCCCTTGACCTTTACACCCGGAGCTTAAAGCTCTCGAGGCAGCTCAACGATAAAGCCGGCATTGCCCGCGCTTACAACAATATCGCTAACATTTACTATGAGCAGGGCAATTACCCCAAAGCCCTTGACCATTACACCCGGAGCTTAAAGCTCTCAAGGCAGCTCAACGATAAAGCCGGCATTGCCCGCGCTTACAACAATATCGCTGTCATTTACGATGAGCAGGGCAATTACCCCAAAGCCCTTGACCATTACACCCAGAGCTTAAAGCTCTCAAGGCAGCTCAACGATAAAGCCGGCATTGCCCGCGCTTACAGCAATATCGGTACACTTTACACTACGCTTCCCGATAGCGTGCCGGGCATCGGCCGTGATTCAACAGAGCGGCTCTATGAAAGAGCGATGGAATTGCAGCAAAAAAGCCTGAATATAATGAAAGAGATCGGAGCTGCTGGGCTGATGACTCATGCGCTGAATGCCATCGGGGCGCTTTATATGAAGGTTGTAAAGTTGGAAGGTTTGGAGGTTAGAAGGTTGGAAGGTTGGAAGATGGCAGTAAAGTACTATGAGCAATCGGCACAGATAGCAGACTCAATAGGAGCAAAGCCGCAACTGATAGAGGCGTTTGAAAAGTTGGCAGTATGCAGTTGGCAGTTGGCAAGTCAGATGACAGCCGGCAATTGGCAATCTGCAAACAAGAGAGCGGATTTGTTGGAAAAGGCTTACGAATATCATGTAAAGTATGCGAAGGTAAAAGAGGAGGTGTTTAACGAAGATAAGAGAAAAGAGATGGGCCGCCAGGAGATGGCGCATGAGTATGAGCTTGAAAAGATAGACCAGCAGCAAAAAGATAAAGAAGCAGCAGCAGCCAAAGCCACCAAAGACAATATGCAATACATCGCCATGGTCATCGGGGTCTTTGCCATGTTTACCGCAGTTTTCTTTCTTGCCAATATACTCATGCCAGACTGGCTGGTAAATCTTGTAAGCTGGATACCTTTTGTAATGTTGTTTGAGCTTACACTTGTGTATTCAGACCCGTATATAGAAGTCCTCACAGGTGGTCAGCCCTTTTATAAGTTTTTGTTCAATACGAGCATAGCGGTTATACTGTTTTTTGTGCAGCATTACTTCCAGAATAAGCTGAAGCAGCGGATGTACAGGATCAGGAAAATGAAAGTAAAAAGTAAAAAGTAAAAAGAAATCCGTATTATTTGGTAAAATTAATCATTCTGTGAATTTCCGAAGTTTGCTTGTTCCCAAGAAGTTACTTCGGAAATCCCCACCCCCGCAGGCCAGTTGAGATTTCCGAAGGTTAAGCGGAACTACACGAATAAATTTAATTCTCAAATTCCAAGTGAGAAAAACACATAATACAAAGGGAAAGCGCCTTCATTTTTACTTTTTACTTTTTACTTTTTACTTATTTCTTGGGACTTGGGGCTTTTTCTTGCCTCATCTGCGGAAAGAAGATCACATCCTGGATTGAGCTGGAATTGGTCATGA
>CAZJBG010000391.1:1274-1527 GCA_964543925.1 uncultured bacterium | reverse complement strand
CCTGCCGATGATGCGAGGCAGGGATTGCGTATTTTTTCCGGAATTGTCCGCGCGCCGTGCATCGAACGTGAGACCCTGGAGGATTTTCAGGCAAGTGGAGTGGGTCGCGATGCACCTGTCGACACGGGAGACGTGCTTCATGTTGTTGAAGGTTCTATGGAACTAGCGTTGGATCTTTTTCATCGTCGTTTGTTTGAGCGGCATCCGTATAGCGGTAGGTTGACAGCCGACGACGTGGCTAATCTCACAGTAG
>CAZJBG010000391.1:0-1264 GCA_964543925.1 uncultured bacterium | reverse complement strand
GGTTTCACCGTGAATACTTTACACCGCTGAACTCGGTGTTGGCCGTGTCTGGATGGTTCCGCCGCAGCGAAATTCTGCAACTGGTGGATCAGAGATTCGCCGACTGGGAAAGTCGATCGCCACCCTTGCTACGCCGTGGAGACGACATTGAAACATCTGCACGCCGGACGATTCGCTATGCATCGGACAAACTCCAAACATGGATTGTCGTTGGACACGAACTGCCTGAAATAAGGCCGCAGGATATGCCGGCGTTGCAGGTCATGAACTACATTCTCGGTGGAGGCCATTTCGATACAAGACTGTTTCGCGAGGCACGCGACAAGACAGGCTATACCAACGATGCCAGCGGATTCCTGGAATCGAACGTGCGAGGGCCGGGTAGTTATACGTTCCGTACCTATGGACGACCCGAAGTGGCTCAGGAACTCGTGGACATAATCTTCAGGGAGATCGAGCGAATACAAAACGAACTTGTTTCAGAAGAAGAACTGTTCACGGCCAAGGGTGCACTGATCGACGGCGATTTCGCGATGCAATTTATCAATGGACATACCGTAGCACGGACGTTCGCCGAGGGCTACGCAAAGTACGGAGGGTTCAGGCAACTCGTTCTGTATCCGGATTGGATTGACGACGTCTCCGCAGAGGATGTTAGGGACGCCGCCCGCAGGTACCTGCACCCAGAACGAATGACGGTGTTGCTGATCGAAGCTCAGTGATGTGTCGGGCCGACCTGCGTCCCGACTGTCGCAGGTGGCCGTCGAGAGATCGGTCTTCTCCCTTTCGCACTCTGAATTGTCCCAGCAGACCATCCAAAGGAAGATCCGGGGGAAATTAGGTGGAAGATGAAAAAGTTTAACCTGAGAGCGAAATTCGAAGAATTCAGCGAACATTGGAGTCCCAAGATCGTCGGCACGGTAAATGATACGCACGTCAAGCTCGCCAAGATGATGGGTGAGTTCGAGTGGCACAGTCACGATCGAGAAGACGAGATGTTCATGGTGGTTAAGGGCAGCCTGCTCATGCGATTCCGGGGTGAGGACGTGCAGATGAGCGAAGGCGACTGTCTGATCGTGCCCCGCGGAGTCGAACATCTCCCCATCGCCGAAGAGGAGGCATGGGTCATGATGGTGGAGCCGGCAAGCACCTTGAATACAGGCAATATCGTTAGTGATCGCACGGTGGCGGAACCGGAGAGGATATAGGTGGTGGGTGGTAGGTGGTGGGTTATGGGTCATCGTGGCGGAAAACGAAGAATAGG
>CAZJBG010000390.1:0-1530 GCA_964543925.1 uncultured bacterium | reverse complement strand
AGTTTGACCGTTGGCTTCGTCGTTAGGTTCGGTCGGAACTTGCATCGGCGAAATTGGAGCCGCAGTCAACGGCGACTGCGCTTTAAACGGGGAAAGAATCGAGGCACGCGGCGACTGTAATCATCGTATTCCTGTCCGAATCGATCGAGTAGTTCCCGCTCCTCTAGGACAACTATGAGATAGATCATCGGCACGGATACCGCGAAGAGCACGTAGCTCGCGAGATAATTGCTCAGGAACGCGTATCCCAGCACCCAGAAGAGTGCCTCGACGTACCGTGGATGCCTGATGGTGCCGTAGATGCCTTGAGAGAGAAGCTTGGGAGGGTACTTCTTGGGGAAGATTTCCGGCAGTCCTGCGAGGATCCGAAAGGTGAGGTGTTTGCGTCGCTGGATGGCGATCGCGAGTCCCAATGTTACACATAGCACGCCGGCTCCGAGAAGCGCGTAATGCGTACCGAACTCCACAGCAAGTAGCCGCCCGCGAACAAGGAATAACCCCACCATTGAGACGACCAGAAATCCGCTCAGCAGAACATAGGTCCACGCCTGCCCGATCCTACGCCAGAAACGCACGAAAGGATGGACGAGAAACCACAGGACCACACCTGGTAGCCACCCAACGAGCAGCATCACCGCTATGACATATCGGGCTGTGTTCATGTTTAGTGCCAATGAATTTAGGTGCAGCGAATAATATATTAAGTAAGACCTCTAGACAATATGGTATGTCGTGTTTTCGGATGAAGACGGCGGTGAATTAGCGGCTGGCGGCGAGTACACGGATGCAGGGGGGGATCAAATATAGATTCCCCGCCAGCCGTCCAGAAATGAACGCTATTACCGCTGCGGTCACGCCTGTCAGTTCGGTGGTTCGGCTCAGCAGCGTGAACACCACAGCTACACCCGCGATCTCCAGCACGGTGGCCCAGGTGATTGGGCCCGTCAGGTGCCCTTTTACCAGCAGCGCCCGCTGATAAGACAACAGCACCGACATCACGGGTAGCAGAACCAAGATGCGGATCGGCGTGATCGCGAACGAGGTGAGCTCGGAGCTCAATCCCGAAACGGTTTGGAACCACACACCTGCCAAGGGAGTAAATGCGATGGCGGCGAGCGCGGCCGAAGAAGCTATGCCGAGTAACCAAGCGAAATTGCCTAGCTCGCGTGAGTGCTCCAGCTCCTTGCCGAGTAGTACGATGGCCACTTCTTGGTAACTCAAACCCATGGCGCGAAACACAAACGATAACGCGTGCACCACGGGGAAAACCGCCAACGACTCGACGGGAGATGGCGCTCTCCCCATGAAAAAGATCAGCATGGGTTGGACCGCCAACCCGATAAGTGAAGTGAGTGCCAGCGGATAATAGAAGTTTACGATGCGTCCGTAGCCAAGTCGCTCGCCGGACGGTTTTCTAGCTTGGCTGCCGAGGAGCCGGTGTACCGTGGCCCGAGCCATGAGCCGGCTCACGATCGCCTCTACGCTGACACCCAGTGACAGTGCGGCGGCGCCCACGTAGGCGCCCGGCAC
>CAZJBG010000389.1:971-1535 GCA_964543925.1 uncultured bacterium | reverse complement strand
CTCCCGAGGGGCGGGAACGCAGTCGCTAGAGCGCTGGCTCGCCGAGCGATTTCCCGAAGCTCGGATTGCCCGCATGGACGCGGATACCACAGCGACCAAATGGTCTCACAAGAAGATCCTCGACGAGTTCGCTCGGCGAAAAGTTGATGTATTATTTGGCACGCAGATGATAGCGAAAGGCCTGGACTTTCCCGGGATGACCTTGGTGGGTGTAGTAGACGCTGATACAGGCCTCAATCTGCCCGATTTCAGGGCTGCGGAAAGAACCTTTCAGCTCGTCGCTCAGGTGGCTGGAAGAGCGGGTCGGGGTCCCGCGGGAGGTGAGGTGCTGGTACAGACCCGGGCGCCGCAACATTATGCGCTGGAGATGGCGGCGCGCCATGACTTCGAGGGTTTCGCGGCTCGAGAGTTACAAGAACGCCAATCCCCGCCTTACCCGCCCCATCGAGGATTGGTCAATGTAATAGTGAGCGGGCCAGACGAGCGCGCCGTGGCAGGTGCGTCAGCGGATGTTGCCGGCTGGCTCAGGGCGTTGGTGACCGAGATGAACTTGGACGTGGAAGT
>CAZJBG010000389.1:0-961 GCA_964543925.1 uncultured bacterium | reverse complement strand
GAGGTGGCATCTGATCTTGAGATCCGGTGACCGGCGCACGTTGGGGAGGGTGCTGCCATATGCGGTTCGGAAGGTCCCACATGGCCAAGGCGGCCCGATTCGCGTCACGTTCGATCGGGATCCTGTCTCCTTGCTATAGGGAGGCGATTCGCTTGAAACTCGTTCTCAACCAGGCTAACTTGACGCCGCTCTCGATGTTTGGGTGGTGCGTGATGAAGCAACTCTCTTAGGGGTCACGTCGTGGGATCGATTCCGTCTGCAATTGCCGATCTGATGAACCCGACCCCCGGTCTCGGATTGGGCTGGACGCGAGTAGCTGATGCCGTGCGGAAAGTACTTTCCGAGGATGAAGTCAGGCGAATTTGGGTATTCCCACCGCTGCGGCACGACGGTCGTGAGTGGGGTACCGCGGTGGTAACGAAGGTCGTCGAGGACGGAAGGTCCGTCGTTTTCACCGCGAAATACATGCTCATTACCAGGGGCCGTCAAAGAGGACGGGGCAAGGTCGAGGTAGATGAGGTCGGAGAGGGACCGGTGGATGTTGTCCACGACGTGATCCGCGGGGTACAGGACCGGGCCGGCGAAGGTGATCCCCCGGTAGAGATCGGTCCGCAACTTTGGTTTAGCCAGGAAGATGACCAGCCCACCGCCGAAGCTTGATGCCAGGGAGCTGATCGAGCGATTTCGCCGCCACATGCGGGACCACAATCTTCCCGTTACCCGCCAGCGTGAAGCGATTGCCACCGCCCTCTTTTTCTCGGGCGAACATCTTTCCGTCGAAGACATAGAGGCGAGATTGCGGGAACAAGACATCCATGTCGGTAAGGCCACTGTGTACCGTACACTCGATCTCCTCAGCCGTGCCGGCCTGCTTGGCGAGCACGATTTCGGCGAGGGCTTCAGGCGCTACGAACCACGGGGAATCCGGAGACATCACGAGCATTTGGTGTGTCTGGAATGT
>CAZJBG010000388.1:0-1537 GCA_964543925.1 uncultured bacterium | reverse complement strand
ACTCTGATGGAACTCTCTAAATAATATAAAAATATGTCTGTCAAAACAATTCAACTTGAAAAAAATCAAATTTACTTTTGTACTTTTACTTGTTATAAATGGTTAAACCTGTTTGAAATTACAAATTACTATGATAATATTTATAAATGGTTTGACATATTGAAAAATTACAACAATAAAATGATAGGTTATGTAATTATGCCTAATCATATTCATAGTTCAAAAATTAGATTATATGCATCATAATCCTGTTTCCGGTAAGTGGAATTTGGTTGAAGATTTTACAGAGTATCTTCATTCAAGTGCTAAATATTACGAAACAGGTTGTCAGGGAATTTATCCTGTAGTCCATTATATGGATGTATTAGAATATGTTTTTCAGGAGGAACTATAGTAGTTCACATACATCAGAGTCCCCTGTTCAGGTTTTTGCTATGCCTACCAGCAACGTATAGGCTTTTCGAAGGGCAAGCAGGTATGAAGTTTGTATTGGCGGGAGACTCTGATGGGACTGCAAATTACAAATACGTGATGAATTGTGGTTTGCTATTACTTATTTTACTACCCATTAATTTGTATAGTCAGAATATTAAATATTTGCTATGCCTACCAGCAACGTATAGGCTTTTCGAAA
The DNA here is from genome assembly GCA_964543925.1 of uncultured bacterium. Lineage (GTDB taxonomy): Bacteria > Fidelibacterota > Marinisomatia > SCGC-AAA003-L08 > TS1B11 > JADFNF01. The sequence goes on along the minus strand of CAZJBG010000388.1, from coordinate 903 downwards.
GGCAAGCAGGTATGAAGTTTGTATTGGCGGGAGACTCTGATGGGACTGCAATCGTAATCCAGATGATGATCTAACGGGCAAAGGGGTTCAGGGGCATGTCGCAGGTACAATTATGGATAAATTAAATCCTACTGGTAAACATGATGTCTACATGAATTTAAAACTGAGGCAAATTCACGGTGAAACTAAAGAGTTGAAGGAATTAAAAAAGGAAGTCAGCGAATTAAAGAAACAACAGAATGACAACTAAGACGATTAATCAAACCATATTAGTATTTTGTGGATTTTTGCTAATCGCGATATCTGCATGCCAAGAAAAAAAAGCTGAAATCCCTTCACAAAATATTAATTATGGCTTCTACAAAATAATGGGTAATTCTCCCATTGTAAATCACAGTGTTCTCATTCTTAAATTAAAAAAGAGAATTATTGCTTTGACAGAATGCGAATGTGAAAAGCAAAATGATACTCTGCAAATTTCTATTTCAAGAATACCAGCTTTTTCAAACGATGTTGTTAATATTAAGTTTAGGGTTGATAAAAAGACAGCGAGTATTACGGAAAATATAGCTATAACAAATATAAAACACATTAGTGATGTTATAGCCTTCAATTCTAATATAGAAATTAATAATTTTGAACTTACATTGTCAGATAGTATTATGTTTAGGGGTGCAGAAATCACAGGTTATCTTACTAGTAGTTCTGATTCATTAAAAATTGATGGTATCTTTCGTTGTCAAATCCGCTAATCCTAGGAGGTTTTTCTACAGATATTGAAAGATGGTCGGTTTATTACGCATATGGCTCGCTGATGCCTGGAAGGAATTTAGTTCCATCAGAGTCTCCCGGAAATCCTAAACTCAAACATATTACGATCTTAAAAAGGGGACTCTGATGGGG
>CAZJBG010000387.1:425-1539 GCA_964543925.1 uncultured bacterium | reverse complement strand
CTGATCGTTGTAACTGCTCTCGGTGTGCGCGACGAGAATAGCCGCCTGTTCCTGAATAGCGCGTGTGACGACGGGGTGAGCGTGTCCCAATCCAGCCCATCCGTGTGCGGACGAGAAGTCGAGGTACTCCCTTCCCCCGTCATCCCATAACCTGGATCCTTCACCGCGCACCATAGTGATGGGACGGCGCCTTACACCACCCGATGAGTGTGCGTCCTCTCGCGCCGGGATCGACAGAGACTCGCTTGTCGGCAGGTCAGCCACCAATCACCGTTCCCTCTCCCGTGAGGGCGCGGGAAATCGGCCGGGCAATTCGACCGTCTGCAAACACCACCTTGCTGACTCCTCCCTGCAAAGCCTCGACAGCACCCATCACCTTCTTCTTCATCCGATCTTTTGCCACCTCCATGAACTTAGGAAGTTCACCAGCGGCAATTGTGCGGATGAGAGAAGACTCGTCGGGAAAACGCTCAAGCAGACCGGGCACGCTCGACAAAATGATGAGCGTCTCCGCGCCCAACGCCGCTGCCGTTATGGCTGCGGCGCGGTCGCCATCTACATTGATCGCCTCGCCCTCGTAGCTGATGGCCGGTGGTGTGAGCACCGGCAGATAGCCATCCGACAACAACGTCTCGATAAATGACGTGTTCACGCGTTCCACCTTGCCGGTGTAGTCATCACGCACAACCATTCGGCGTCCATTCTTGACCACCCGGATGGCGTGCTTGCGTTTTCCCTCCCACAACCGACCATCGATTCCGGACAGCCCGACGGCGTTTATGTTCCGCGACTGCAACCGTTCGACTAATCCCTTGTTGATTTGACCGCAGTAGACCATCTCAAAGATCTCGAGAGTGCGCCGATCGGTGCGACGAGAAGTGTGACCGGACGGCGATGTCAGGAACTCGGGTGGATGCCCCAGTTGTGTTGCCACGTCGTTGGTGACCGCAGATCCGCCGTGCACGACTACCATGCGCCGGCCGTCGTTGGTGAGCTGCGCGATGTCATCCGCAATTGCGTCGTAATCGATGTCGTGCCCGCCGCCGATCTTTAGGACGATCATGCGCTATATGGGATGGAGTCCAGGAAACTCGAGGCCCGAGGTTTCCTCCCA
>CAZJBG010000387.1:0-415 GCA_964543925.1 uncultured bacterium | reverse complement strand
ATTCATCGATTGTACCGCGCTACCCGCCGCGCCTTTCATCAGATTGTCGAGCGCCGCTATCACCACCACTCGGTTGGACGGAGAGTCAAGATCCACCTCAAAGCCTATGTCACAGTAGTTGCTGCCGGCCAAGATTTTCGGCTCGGGTAGCCGGAATGTGCCTGTCTTCTGCTTCACAAGGCGAATGAAAGGCTCGTTTATGTACGCACCCCTGTACAACCGCCACATGTCTTTATCGGACACCGGCTCGAAGAGAAAGCAGTGGGCAGTGACCAGCGCTCCGCGCACCATCTCGACACTTGTCACCGAAAAGCTCAGCTCGAAATCATCGCCGAGTGCTTGACGTATTTCGGCCTGGTGCCGGTGACCGGTGGGTTTGAAGGAGCGCACCACGCCGCTCCGCTCCGGGTGGTGT
>CAZJBG010000386.1:1073-1539 GCA_964543925.1 uncultured bacterium | reverse complement strand
TAGAGATTGAAAATCGAGAACCCGATATCGCCCTTCCAGAAACCGAGTTCGAATCTGTAGTGCGCCGCCGCGTCTAGCCGATGATATGCAGGCAACCGCAGTGAGTTCTTGTCGCTTACATGGATGTAGCTCTGTGCGGTTCCATCGAGGAGCTCGATAGCATACTCAGATTCCGGCGCCGTGTATGGTTTTCCGGATGCCAGCACCCAAGTGGCAGAAAGATTCCACTGCCCCAACGAGAGACTGCCGACGGTTTTTATCTCGTGGGTTTGATCGTGTAGGGCTGGGAATATCTCGCCAGCATTGAGACCGGTGAACTCGTGCTCCACTCGGGACAGAGTATAGCTTGTCCAGCCGGTGAACCTGCCGGACTTTTTCTGAACGAGTAGCTCCAGGCCCTGCGCGGTGCCCGATCCCGCGAAGAACAGATTGAGCGGATCGGGATCCCTCGCACGTTGAAACCGCA
>CAZJBG010000386.1:0-1063 GCA_964543925.1 uncultured bacterium | reverse complement strand
AACCGCAACGAGAACTCTGAAAGTCCCTGGATGTCCTTGTAGTACAACTCCGCGTCGACTAGGAACTTTGGAGTCTCGTAGCTCAGTCCCGCCACGTAATGAGTGGAACTCGTTACATCGACGAGGTTCCCGTCTGCAAGGAGCCAGAAGTCCCGTGACCCCTCCGTGACATTCTCGTTCACTACCCGGCTTACAAACTGATGATACTCACCAAACGCACCTTTTATGGTAACTCGATTTGAAAGAGCCCACGTGGCCGCAGCTCGCGGTTCGAAGTAGGTCTCATTGGTGAGATCATCGTATGCAATTCGGCTACCAAGGGTCAACTGGACGCTTGGCACCACACTCCACTCATCTTGTAAATAGCCAGCTAGCCTGTTGCCTTGCTGCTCTTGATTGAGAATCGTCGTGGTGTCATTGCGGAGAAATGTGTAACTCACATCCGATCTCGTGAGCCACACGCCAAATCCAAGCTTATGGGCCGGCAATACTTGCCATTCGTTGTCCACGCGGACAGTCAGGTCTTTAACCGTGTTGTCCTCAGAACTCCCAAAACTACGCGAAATGAACAACGAGTCCGTATCAGCGTCTCTCGCTTCCACACTCGTGCGGCGGCCGTAATCACTGAAATATTCCGAATACGCCACCAGAGCGTTCGTATAGTACCGGGGATTCCATTGGCGAGCCCATTTGACACTCATGCCGCGGTTCCCCCAATCCGTGAGATCCGCGATATCGGTGCTGACATTTCGAGTGGGTTGTGTACCCTGGGAAGCGAACGACTGATTCTGCAAGCGAGACTTGTCGAGATGATCCTGTCCGTTGTACAGGCTAATCGACATTACGTCGAGATCCGATGGTCGATATGTCAGTTTGCCGTTGAGGTCGTAGAAGTAAAAATCCGGATTTATCGTAGTCAGGTTCGCGTTGCCGAATCTGCCACCCAACCGGCCGGGGCCGGCCTGTGTCTGAGCACCTATTGCATCGTCGTCACCGTCAAACAAGTTGAAAATGTTCGAATACAACCCGGTCTGCAGCACATCCGTGTACGAGCGCCTCATGG
>CAZJBG010000385.1:0-1539 GCA_964543925.1 uncultured bacterium | reverse complement strand
TGGAACTTCGTGACGCCTACCAAGGCGCGGTCAGCATCAAGGACATGCGGGCCATCGCCCAACGCATGGTCAAGATCGCCCTGACTAGCGATGATGAGCGAAATGCGATTGCCGCGGCGACGGAAGTGTTCAACCGGTGCATCGGTAAATCGCCCGAGTTCGTGGTCGGCGACACCCACAACCACTTCGGCAACATCCTCGTGACCAGTGCCGCCGACGCATTGAAGCGAGTGGCCGAGAAAGACAGCAAGGACCCGATGCGTGGGATTAAGCGCCTACCAAGTCCAAATGGCAAGGGAAAACGAGCGCCACGCGGCGATTCGGACTGACCTGCTCGCGGCGTTCGACGACGATCCCGCATCGATACTGGCCGAAGTAGCTCACGACCCAGTGCTTTTCTGCAACGCGTTCTGCTACACCCTCGACCATCGCCAGGCAGAGAGCGTCCTGCCCTTCGTGCTCTGGCCGTACCAGGCGGAGTTGATGGAAGACCTGCTCGAGTGCATCACCATCGGCGAGGACATGCTGATCGAGAAGAGCCGCGACATGGGCTGCACCTGGGTCGTGCTCGTCTGCCTGCTCTGGCACTGGATCTACGTGCCAGACTTCAACGCCATCATCGGGAGTCGCAAGGAAGACGAGGTAGACAAGAAGGGCGACGTCGATACCCACTTCGAACGCATGCGGTTCGTCATCCGACACTTCCCGCCGGCCTACGCCGCTGCACAGCTTCCCTGGTTCGAAGAACGCCACGCCGGCTACATGGCCCTACAGAACCAAAGCAACGGAGCACAGATCGTAGGCGAGAGTACGAACTCGTCGTTCAGCCGGCAGGGGCGATACAACGTGTGTTTCTTAGACGAATTCGCTGTGATCGACGATCGCTTGCAGCGTGAGATCTACACGGCGACCGGCGATGCGTCGCCCTGCCGGATCTTTTGCAGTACGCCCAAAGGTGCGAGCAACATGTTCGCTCAGCTTGCTGCAGCGGCCAGGGGATAATACAATGGCCCGGGGCTGATGTAGCAACCCCGGACCGCGACGCCGTCTAGGATGGAGAAGACGCCATGTCATACGATACCAAACGCTGCAGCACATGCAAGAAGCCTAAGCCAATCGCGGACTTCTACAGGCAAAGGGACGGTCATCGGTCGGAGTGCAAAGTGTGCGTCAAAATCCGGACTGTGCAGTGGCAGCGTGCCAATGCTCAGCGACATGTCCGGAATACCACGGCGTGGCGTAAGGCTCACCCGGAGATCTACCGCAAGGCGACCGCCCGGAAGAAGCGGGCTGAGCCAGAGCGGAACCGTGCGAGGGTGGCCGTGGCAAGGGCGATCCAAGTCGGCGCGATGATCCGTCCGGAAGCGTGTGACCAATGCAAAACAGATTGCAAGCCGGATGCCCATCACGAGGACTACGTGCGGTGGTGGGACGTACGATGGCTCTGCGCTAAGTGCCATTCTCGACACCATCAAGGGCTCGCAGCGGCTGCCCGGTAATCCCTAGCGTGGTCCGTGCGTTGTCAAGCGTTGGCCAGGA
>CAZJBG010000384.1:0-1540 GCA_964543925.1 uncultured bacterium | reverse complement strand
CTTCCATTCAGCTGCCATCTGAAATATACAACCCGGCGCTGGTGTTGGCGCCTAACGGACCTGCCCATAAGCTGCGGCGCTATCACTTGCAAGCGGAAAAATGCCGAACGTTCACAGGCATTGCCAGACTCACAAGTCAATGACTTCCTTATCAACGAAAGGCGCCGACAGCTTCATGGGCCTGTTGGGCAGCACCGCCAGTGATTCTTATGGCGCCGCGCGACTGCTGTTCCAGATATCGCGATGAAGGCGCCAACCGGCTGGTGTGCGTTGCCACCACACGATGTACTTCCCCTCGTCGATCGTGCCGCCGTCTGCCGTCGACATCTCGTATCGTCCGACCTCGACGGCCATACTGTCGGTGCCCACGGCTTCCTCGATCGTCAGCGTCGCTCCGGCAACCCCCGCGTCCATCACGCCCTGCCAGAATGTCTGGATGGCTTCCCGGCCAAGAATGAAGTCGCTGTTCGGTGGCTGTAGTTGCGCCTGGGCCGTGTAGAGATTTGCGAGTGCGGCGGCGTCCTGCGCGGCAAAGGCCGCGCTGAACTGGTCGTTGGCAGTCTGGATCTCAACGGTTACGTCTGCGGGTGGCTCGGCCTGCGGTGGCTGGCACGCGCAAACGGTGACTCCCACGAGTACGACGGCGGCGGTACGGGTCCACATGTTGGCACTCCTTGTAATGGATAACTTTCTTCCAGCGTTGCTCTCTGTACAATCCGTGCTGCCCAACGGATTCGCCCATCACCTGCAGGCGACTCTTCACGGATCGCCGAGGGCAATGAACGTTACAGGAAACTCGTGAGCGAACGAACACAATCAATTCCTTTAAAACGAGAGCGCCTGTCTGGTGCATGGGCTTGTTAGACGGCGCAGCTATGGAACCTGTGCCTGGCGTATCACCATACGAAGATCCATCTGCGCTGACTCGTAGAGCCAGAATCGTGACGGAAAGTACGCAACGCCAGCGCCTGTTGCCTGCGGCGCAAGCGCCCTGATCACAAACGTAGTCTTCCGCGGGAGGCCGGAAAAGCCATACCGGCCTTCCGCGTCCGTGCGTACTTCAGCAACGACTTCGAACCTCGGATCGCCGAGCGCCACACGACGATCGAACGTCACCCCACTATCGCGAAAAGCCTCGTGAGAACCGTTCCAAATACCCAGCTGCACAGTCGCATCCGCCACTGGGACACACGGTGTCGCCTGAAGACAGGACGGAGTACCCTCGTTGGCCTCCTGGAGTACCACAGTGCCGACCACAGTCCCGGTGTCCCGGTCTGCGATCACGCGGAGTCGCTCAAGGGTTGAAATCTCGCTTGACACCGTGGTTTCGCAGCTCAGCAGCACGATCAATCCTGCCACCAACGAAATGGGCACGCCGTACCGCATGATCGCCCTCCCCCGTAATTTAGGAACTCGAGTGTCAGACACCGCGCCGTCTAACGGATATGCCCATCACCTGCAGGTGAGACCCCAAAGAACGCCCAGCTAGCCGAACGTTGCAAGGAGCTAAAGACCACTCCAACATAATGAATTCCTTTGA
>CAZJBG010000383.1:444-1543 GCA_964543925.1 uncultured bacterium | reverse complement strand
CGCCAAGGACCGCCAGACCCACTCCCAACGCACCGCCAACCAGCGCCAGTAGAACGCACTCCGTGAGGAGTTGCCGCACGATGCGGCGACGTCCCGCGCCGAGTGCCGTTCGGACGGCGAACTCTCGAGCGCGGTCCGTACCCCGTGCGAGGAAAAGGTTGGCGACATTGGCGCAGGCAATGAGTAGCAGTAGCCCCACGGAGCCGAGCAACGTCGTGAGGGTCGACTTCACCACGTCGACGGTTTCGCCGAGCAGGGAAGTGGCGGTCGGCCAAAAGTCGATCCGTACACTTGGCGGAGTGAATGTTCCCACTCTCCTCATGTCCTGTCCTGCCTGAGCTATGGTTACGTGAGGTTTGAGGCGGGCCACAACACTCAAGCCTGCCGCTTGCGTGCTTGTGAGATCCACGACTCCGCTGGCAGCAAGGGAAAGCCATACCTGGGCGTTTGACTGGTGCAGGGTCTCGGGAGGCCGAAATGAAGCCGGCATCACTCCTACGATCGTATGGGGAACACCGCTCAGCGTTACCGTCGTGCCGACGACCGTGGAGTCGCCACCCCAACGGCGTTTCCAAAGCCCGTAGCTCAACACCGCTATCTGAGGGGCGCCGGCCTTGTCGTCGGCATCTTGGATTCCGCGTCCCAAGAGCGGTGGTACGCCCAACAGGTCAAAGAACCCGCCTGAGACTGCCGGAGCTGAGAGACGTTCCGGCTCTCCCTGACCGAGCAAGACCATGGTGCTTTGCACCGATGCGGCCATGGATTCGAAGACCGTAGTCTGTGCGCGCCATTGGAGAAAATCCGCCGGGCTGCTAAGGTTAACCCCCCGGCTAGACCCTTCATACAGGTTGCCGATCTTGACCAAGCGGTGCGATTCCGGGTACGGAAGCGGCCGCAAAATTACCCCATCCACCACGCTGAAGATTGCGGTGCTCGAACCGATTCCAAGCGCCAGCGTCACAACGGCGATCAGCGAAAACAACGGACTGCGGGCGAAGGAACGCAGAGCGTAACGCACGTCCTGGTCCACAGACCGCAGACCGCTGAAGCGCGGGGGCCGTTGCCAGCTCCCGGACCCGCCGGCGGAGTTTGCGCCGGC
>CAZJBG010000383.1:0-434 GCA_964543925.1 uncultured bacterium | reverse complement strand
TGTAGGAATCACGCGTTAGCCTGCTAAAGTCATTGACGAGATCGTGCCCGTACCGGCGGCGATACCCGCGGGGAAAGAGCATCAACAGCGCTCGATACGAGAGTCCGCTGAGACTCAATAGTGTAGAAGCCGCTCCGGTTTTCATGCGGTCCTGGCGTGAGCCAGCTCCACGAGCCGGCTCAGCCGGTGTGTCTCGGCGATGAGTACTTCCCTGCCAAACGGAGTGATCGCATAGTATTGACGCCGCTCGTCATCGGTGTCGTCTGGGCCGTCGAACTCGACCGGCTTCACCATTTGGGCTTCTTCCATGCGCCTGATCGATCCGTAGACCGTCGTGGGCCAGAGCCGCAGCTTGCCGTCGGTTCGCTCGGCGACCTCCTGCATGATTGCGTAGCCGTGCCGCGCGCCTTCGGCCAGCGAAAGGAGGACGTGAA
>CAZJBG010000382.1:0-1545 GCA_964543925.1 uncultured bacterium | reverse complement strand
ATCCACCAACAATGGAAGTTCCTGGACTGCGGTCAATACCGGTTTGACAGATCTTAATGTCCGTTCATTAGCCATAAGCGGCACAAATATTTTTGCGGGGACTTGGCGTGGCGGGGTATGGAAGAGGCCGTTATCGGAGATGTGTATTGGCGTTTCAATCACAAATATCCTTTCCAATCAAAGTGCAACAGTTGGCGGAACAGTGACATGGAGTGTGAGTACGAGCGGGTCTTCTCCTTTCACTTATCAATGGTATAAAAATGGCTCGCCAATTACAGGAGCAACAGACAGTTCTTATACCACTCCAACTTTAACTTTAAGCGACAGCGGAAGCGCTTATTACTGCTATGTTACAAATTGTTCGGGTAGCAACGCAACAAGCAACATAGCTGCTCTGACGGTTGTTACCACAACAGGAATAAAAAATATTGATTTCATCAATAACATAAATATTTTTCCCAACCCCACCCCCGGCAAATTCACTTTAGAAGTATAAGGCATGACGAATAAACAGGTGAACATCCATATAACCAACACCCCCGGGCAAAAGCTCTATGAATGGAATGGAAAAATAACATCCGGTAAGTTTTCACAGGAAATAAACTTAACAGGGGCCCCGCAAGGCGTATTTTTTGTGGAAATGATGATTGATAACATAACACAGGTGAGAAAAGTTATAAAAATGAATAAGTAGTAATAATAGATAATTTGCTGGGTGCTGGGCACTGGAATTTGAGAAATTAAGCCCCGGGAGTCCAGAACCAAGAACCCAGTACCCAGAACCTTTTTATTTAATGCACAAAAGATTTCAATAAATGAAATTTCAAATAAGTAGCAACTTACATGGGCAATAATGGATAAAGAACTAAAATCAGAAATTGAACTGTTTAAAATATATGCTTTGTTTGTGGTTGCCATTATAACTGGCTTATCCAGCATCTCATACAGAGTTTTTGAAATTACAATAAGATATAATCTTACTTTTTTAATTGTTTTGTTTATTATTGCATTGATTATTTTAATTTTTGCAACATCTCTTATGATAAAGTCATACTTTAAAATCAAAAAACTACAAAAACAATGAGCATCTTCACATTAGTGTATATAGGGATAATAATCGCAGGGGTTACTTTGATCACAGCATTTGGAATAATGCTATCGCATTACTTCCGAAAAGAAGAAAAATAAAGTTTTTGCATTTTTTCTTGCATTTTTCACCTGCTTGTATTATTATTGCTACCTGAAACCATTTTAAATATTTTTCATTACTTCAATTATCATTAACCGTCCCGGATTTGGGAGCAAAACTTAAAAAAATGAAAACAAAAAATCTACTACTTGCAGCGCTTTGTTTTTTTCAATGCGCAATCTTTAATCCGCAATACTCTATGCTATACGCCCAATGGCTGCAAACCAACGGACCTTATGGCGGATATATCCAAAGTATTGCTACAGACGGCACAAACATTTTTGCGAGTACTGGTAGTGGTGGCGTGTTTTTATCCACCAACAATGGAAGTTCCTGGACTGCGGTCAATACCGGTT
>CAZJBG010000381.1:0-1551 GCA_964543925.1 uncultured bacterium | reverse complement strand
CTGGAGCGCCGGGAGCGCCTGGACCGGTCGGTCCGGTAGGGCCAGCGGGGCCGGTCGGTCCAGAAGGGCCAGAGGGGCCAGAGGGGCCATCCGGGAAAAAGGGGAAAAAGGGGGACAAGGGCGACAAAGGCGACAAGAAGAACGGTAACTAGGGCTGGACGCAGTGCCTAGATTCGAAGCATATTATGCTCAACGATAGGAGAAGAGGCATGGCCAAGAAAGCTCCGATGATCAAGATCCACTGCATCCATAACTCTCGCCAGATACGGCTGTGGGCGAACCATTATGCCGCAGAACTGGATCGCCTCGAGAGCAATCCAGGCTACGATGAGCCCGTAGCGATCTTGGTCCTGTGTGGCGCGGCGGGGGAGATCGGTAAGGTGTTTCGGAGGAAGCTCCACGCCGGCGAGACCATCGAGGCGTGTGTTCCGAAGCCGAAGCCGGCACCGAAGCCGGCGCCGACGACCCCCGAGGTCCCGGAGACACCCAGCGAGTAAGTGCCATTGCAGGTTCTTGCACAGCCAGATTCCAGGCCCATCAAGGGCGGCTACGAGCTCTATGAGGCGTACGACTATCGATGGGAGCACCATGGCGTCAGGTATTCGCTCGTGGTGCCGCGCGGATTCCGATATGACGGCGCGTCGGTGCCGAGAATCGTCTGGACGCTAACCGGGATCTTACCCGATGGACTCATCCGGGCTGGCGCACTGATCCACGATTGGCTGTATGCAAATGGTGGGTCGCTGCCTTTTCTTTCGTTCTCCATGCACGTTCCGAAGCCTGGCGGTTGGGAGGACATGCCATCTGCCAAGTGGTCTCGAAAGGCGGCCGACAGGATGTTCGGCCGCCTCCTGCGTGAGGCTGGCGTTTCCCGCCGCCGGCGCCGAGCAGCCTATCTAGCCGTGCGGGCTTTCGGATGGTGGCCATGGTACTCACGCGCTGTACGTCGATATTTCTCCTCGCAATCGGACTATTCCTGAGTTCATCGTGCGCCAGCGTACAGCTGAAAGCGCTCCCCGAGTACGCCTACCTCGGGACGTACGCAGGGTCGATTGCGGCCAAGGACGGATCTCTCGAGAGCGAAGAACGCCTGATCGATGAGATGGCTCAGGGCATAGGGTATTGGGTCGCCTTCAAGAGCATCGAGGCGCTGATCCAGGACCGCATCGACCGTCCGTTGCTATGGTTCGAACGCCTTGCGATCTGGATCCTTCCGGTCATCGTCAACGTCAAACGAATCTTCGACACGCCCACTGTTGGCCTTGACCCCAGACAGTGATCCAGGTAGGGTGGCGTGATGATGATAAGGACGGACCTGCAGTCCGTGGAAGACAATGGGCGTGGATAAGACTCAGCTGCTCACGACCGCCGAGGTCGCAAAGATTCTGGGCGTTAAGCCTGCAACCCTGGCCAACTGGAGGCACCTACACAGGGGACCGGAGTTCGTGCGTCTCTTGAACCGCATGGTGCGTTATCCAGAAGCTAGCCTGTACGACTGGATCAAAGAACAGGTCGTAGGTCGTTGACGCCGAGGACGCACGGCCTTTGTTC
>CAZJBG010000380.1:0-1553 GCA_964543925.1 uncultured bacterium | reverse complement strand
CCATACTACTGCATCAAACAAAGGATTTAGAGTATCATAAGCTTCAGTCTCGTCTGACTCCCAAACAACATAATCTAACTCAACTAAATCATATTTATCCACGACAACAGGAGTAGAGATAAACATTACAACTACAATAAATATTACAGTAATAATACTGATTATCGGTATACCAACCCGCAATCCTTTTTTTATATTTTTGTTACTACCGATTTATCTCACCTGATAAAATAAAAAAAAGAGAGTTATGATTTTAGTTTTTATTATGCTTTCGCTTTAACAACACCATCAATACTGATATTACTCCGATCATTCCTATAACGATAAGTGGGTTAAATCCGGGGACAGCAGCAAGACTACTGTCGCTTCGTAGCAAAATATTGTGAGCTATAGTGTTATAATTACTATTATCTATAAGAATTTGAGCGACGGAGTCTGCTTGAAGTTTGGGTGCTGCTGAAGTTTCAGGACCGAAAGTCGGCAACTCACCAGTTACGGGAGTATTGTTGGTAATTATGTTTCCGGTACTATTAATTTCACTAATTAGGAACGCGGCGTCTGCATATGCTCCAGCAAATGTATTCCTTACCATGGTGGAGTTGCTACAACGATATAATTTTAACGGAGGTGCATCATAAACGTCAAAGATATTATTTTCTAGATAATTATTCTCAATGGTTGCATTAACAGAATTTAAAACCCCGATCGGAGAATAGTAATTTCGAACCTTATTATTGTTCACAGTGACATTTTCACTTAGTTGCACATCTATTCCTGTCCCGAACCCTGCGGTAGTATGGTCACTAATCATTATATTATCTAACACCATAATATTGCTTGAAATCTGTGTGATTTTCACACCTAGCTTAGTATAGGTGAAAATGTTATTTTCTATTAGGCCGTTTTCAACAAATCTGAGTAGAACTCCAGCGTCACCTCCATAAGGGCCAGAGAAATTGAACCAATTGTTCCTCAAGACAAAGAACTTATCAGAGTTCCAAATTGAGATCATCCCCCCGTATCCCCCTGCATCAATGTATAGCCCCTCAATAACGTAAGGGTCCGCAAATGTACCGGATCCCGTACACCAACTATTATTTGCCGCTGTAACGCTCCAATTATAATTTGGATCAGTGTCATCAATAAATATTCTAAAATACAACTCTGACAAAGGATCTAATTTAATTGGTGGCCCTGTAAAGTTGATATATTCCGATACATTCCAAGAAACTGAAACACTCGGATTCTTAAACTTAAGATCAACAAGTTTATCACTCTGTAATGCCTTATTACTACTAATTGGAGGAGTCATGAATGACAGACATAAGATTAAGACCCCGAAAAGCAACAGTTCAGCACCTTTCCTGTAATTTGTTATTTACTTCACCTTCCAAAACCTTTTTCTAATTTTTTTTTGTCTAATATATTTTGATAAAATAGTAAACTAGATAGATATATAAAATTTATTACCCACTACCTATTTGTGATTTTCTCACCTATGAGAATTTGTACAAACGGTACTCTTTATAAAATTTTTTTGATAACACTAATCG
>CAZJBG010000379.1:0-1556 GCA_964543925.1 uncultured bacterium | reverse complement strand
GGAGTCATGTCGCACACTCCCGTCCACTGCCGCAAAATCCGGAGTTTCGCCATGAATGGAAACAGATCTATGCACCGCGACGATGCCGACGACAAGAACGGAAAGGTAGAACGCGTCGAGTAACTCGAGTAGGGATCGATTTCCGCACCGACCAACAGCTCTCCGCGCGGACTCTGTGAAACATAGAGGTGCAAGTCCTGGGAAGCGACAATACGATCCAGAATCGGCTTGTACGACTCTGTGACAAAAGCCTGCAGCGGATGAGTCGCAATAGGTAGGCGGATGCCGGCCATTTTGGCGATGAGGCTGACGTAACCACCCACAGCACTCACCACCAAGCCTGCTGCAATGTCACCCTGTGTCGTTTGGACGCCGGTGCACCTGCCGTTTTTCCGACTGATCCCGGTTACCTCGACACCTTGATGAACATGAACTCCAAGGCGCTGCGCGGCTGCGGCGTAACCCCACACGACAGCATCGTGACGAATGATGGAACCAGGGGGGTGGTGTGCCGCTCCCAACACCGGCCACCTTCCCCCACCAGTGAGATCCATTACCGGACACACCTCTTTTACCTCTTCCGGTGTCAGAAAGATTGTGTTCACACCGAAGTGCTGATTGAGACATGCTCGTTCTTTCTGGCTGTGAAGAGCCCCCTCCGAGTGCGCCATCCACATCAAGCCGCGTTGAGAGCGCAGTAAGTTGAAGTCCAGCTCCCGCGACAAGCCGCAGTAGAGATCAAAACTGGCCTTGTAGAGGGGAATGGTCTCGGGAGTCATGTAATTAGCGCGCAACACGGTCGTATTGCGTCCCGACCCGCCGGCACCGATGTACGATCGCTCCAGCACCGCTACATCCCGGATGCCGTGTCGTTTGGCCAGGTAGTACGCAATTGCCAAGCCGTGACCGCCTCCGCCGATAATCACTACATCGTAGCTGCTCTTGAAAGGTTGATTAGTCCGCAGAAACACCCTACGCCGAAACAAACCGCTCATGAGGTCTTACCGCTTCGCAACGGTGGAACTGTGAATGGCCCCGCCAAGTCCTCCATGGGATCTAAGTCCGCACACGCTGCCAAGATCCGCGCGCGCAAGTGGTGCCCCAGTGTGGATGACACCATGATGAACACTGCGTCCGGAAATGCCAGAATCTTTGCGGGTATGTGCGCAACGGCACCTTGCATGAAGCCCGGCTTCTCTAGGAGTTGTATGGGTGAGAGCCTGGCAAACGCACTGCCACTACTGTCACCGCGCAGCGCCCATATGGACCATGCATCCGGCTGCGCGATAGTTACCGAGTGTCGATCGGCCCTCGAAAGAAACTCCGTCACACGCTGGAGAGTTTCGGCCTGCACATTCGGTGGACCCACGAGCATGAGTTCTTCCGGCGCAACCCGACACAAGAATGCCTGCGGTGGTGGCGGCACACCATCCAGAACCCACGGATCGCTGAAGCAGCGAACGACCGCTGCATCCACAGGCGCGACATTAAGCACGCAACTTGTCTCCTCGCGGATCGTAAAGGGGTCCCCCCCCAGAAGCCACCACTCCTCGTAT
>CAZJBG010000378.1:590-1556 GCA_964543925.1 uncultured bacterium | reverse complement strand
TCGCGGCCTACGTAGCAGACAGCGCGGTAGTGTGGCGGGATTTTGCGCGGATCGCGAGAGACGAGTCACGTCCCAGTGAAATTCGGGAAGCCGCAGTATTCTGGCTTGGTGAGACGTCTGACGAGGCTGTGGTCGACGTGCTGGCGGGTATGCTCGAGTCGTCGATGCAGGATGATATCAAAGAAAAGGCGGTCTACGCGTTGTCTCGCCACGAGAGCGAGCGTGCCTCGACTTTGTTCATCGACTGGCCGCAGATGACAATGCCCAGACGAAGTTGCGAGAGCGGGCCATCTTTTGGCTGGGTCAGACCCGTGAGGAAGATCAGGCGGCTTTCCTGAAGGACCTTTACTCTGACATTTCAGATGCCGAACTGCGCGAACGGATTTTGTTTTCACTTTCCCAGATGCGCAACATGAGTAATGAGAACTGGCTGGCTGATGTCGCGCTGAACGACGGTGAGCGTATGGAGCTGCGCGAGAAGGCGATCTTCTGGCTCGGTCAGATGCGTGGCACGAGTTCGAGGATGATTGAGCTTTACGAAAGGGTCTCCAGTGATGCTCTTCGCGAACGACTCATCTTTGCGTACTCTCAGAAACGCGGTGACGACGCAGCCTTGGACAAACTCATGGACGTCGCTCGCAACGATCCCAGCCGCGAGTTGCGCCGCAAGGCCATCTTTTGGCTCGGGCAGTCGCGTGACGCACGCGCGGTGGATTTCCTTGCGGAGTTGATCAGATGATGGTGCCACGGATTGAGCGGGAACGAAGATCGCCAACGCTAAGACCACGGATACACGGATGCGTGTGGCTCGCCGTCGTGGCGTGTGTTACAACGATATCGCCGCTGTACGGCCAGACGGTCACGCAGCAGGTAGAGCGCGCATCCGATGGGCGCATCCGGATGATGTTTGCGGCGCGTCCAGGCGTGTGTGGCAACGGCTCTAATATCTCTACCGGCCGCTCGGGT
>CAZJBG010000378.1:0-580 GCA_964543925.1 uncultured bacterium | reverse complement strand
TCGGGTTCTGAGGATTGGGAATGGGACTGTGACACAGGTCCCGTGCATGTCCTGTTGACCAAGTCTGGTGGTGATATAACTCGTATCCAGACATTTGTTGGTGGTCGGTGGCGTGAACCGACACAACCGACGACGGATCTCGGTGTCGTTCCGGCCGGTGAGGCTGCGGAGTACTTGGCCGGTCTTGTGGAACACGGTGACGAATCGGCAGCACGTCGCGCCATACTGCCGGCGACAATTGCAGACAGCGCCGTCGTTTGGCCCGCATTGCTCCGGGTGGCGCGGGATGACAGCCGTCCACGCGGTGTGCGTCGTGCAGCGCTTCAACAAGTGGCGATGGCAGCCGGTGATGCCGTTGTCGACTCGGAGGGCTCGCAGTCTGTCGATGATCCGGAACGGGAGACCAGGGAGCGGGCGGTGTTCTCGGTTTCTCAGCTTCCGCGAGAAGAGGGTATCCCGCTGTTGCTGGAAATAGCCCGGACGCACCGGGATCCGGAGATCAGACGTAAGGCCATGTTCTGGCTGGGACAGAAAGACGATCCGCGGGCGATTGAGTTGTTCGAGGAGGTGTTGAGGAGAC
>CAZJBG010000377.1:0-1575 GCA_964543925.1 uncultured bacterium | reverse complement strand
ACCTATAAAAGAACATGGATATAAACAAGCTCCTTATGAAGAAATAACTAAAGAAAACTATGAAGAAATGACAGCGAAAATAAAACCACTTAATTTAGATGAGACAAAAGATCGTGAAATTGGAAGCAAATTCTGTGATGCTGAGGGAAAGTGTGAAGTAAATTATGAATTACGTGATAAATAGGTTATCTCTGAATAATATTACAGCTAAGTAGAGAAAAAAATTAGAATCAATCTTCTGAACTAACTTTTATAGCACCAATAAATACTAAGCTAGCAATAGCTATAATCAGAGAAATGAGAAATATAGCGGAGAAGGAGAATAAATAATATACTAACCCAAAAATTACCGATTTAGTAAAAGCCGCAAC
Organism: uncultured bacterium; assembly: GCA_964543925.1. GTDB lineage: Bacteria > Fidelibacterota > Marinisomatia > SCGC-AAA003-L08 > TS1B11 > JADFNF01. The sequence continues at coordinate 1,204 of CAZJBG010000377.1, read as the reverse complement.
CCCAATTATAAATAATCTTGAATTAAACTTCTTTCCAGCATTTGTTTTTAAATTCACATTATTAATCAAGTTAGTAGAAATTGGGATTATTAGAGCTTTAAATAACCCGTATGCTAAAAAAACAATAATAATTAATATCACGTAAGGAAGAGAGAATTCAAATGGAAATATCAGCAACAAATATACAAGAATTAATATACTTAACCCTATTATAATAAAGATTTTTTGTTCTTTTAAAAATTCTAGTTTCCGAGTATAGTTTGAAAATATTAAATAAATGAAGTTGCTAGATAAGAAGAATAATGGAATCAACAACACAATATCCCCAGGAACAAAATGAATAGCCCTAAGAGCAAGAAATAAGGCATCTATACTAGCAAATTCTAAAATAAAAATAAACAAAAAATGTTTTTGAAGATGTATGTTTTTTTTCTTTTTAGATTCAGTTTCTACAAGATCTTTTAAGGATTTAAAATTTACATCATCTGATTTCATTATAGCAATTAGGAGAATCGCTATAAATCCAGGGATTATAGATATAAAAATTATCAATGTATATGACCAATTAATAAATAGGAAAAAAAATGCTAAAAATGAACCAATAAAAAACCCTAATGATTCAAGAATTTTATCTAATCGCACTGTTTTATAAGCCATATCTGGATTACATTCAAATAATTCATCGCATGAGCAAGATCTTAGATTGTTACCAAAACACTCGCTTGATTTTAATCCTAAGACATAAATCCATGACGGACTAAAACTAATTATTGGTTTTGAAAGATTTGAAAGTACATTTCCAAATATAACCATAGATTTTTGCGATGTAAATCTTGTATTCAACCAATTCCAAATACTATAGAGAAAATATAATGCAAGGGAACTTGTGCCAGCTATAATATTTAAAAGAGGGGAGTTCCACCGATTGATACTGTAAACAAAGGTAAAATATTAAGAATCATTTCAGTTGATAATACGGTAAAAAATGAGGCAAAACTAGCGATATAATATAGCTTAATTATTGTTAGAGCTACACCTCTCTTTCTATTTTAGTATCTGCTAAATAAAAAAAAAAAAAATTTAGCGTACATAATATATAGGTAAAACTTTTTTATATCTTTCAAATAATTTTATTATTTTTTTTGCGGTGTTCTGTTAATAAAACTTATTGTAAACAAATTTAAAATGAATAAAAATTATTAAG
>CAZJBG010000376.1:972-1579 GCA_964543925.1 uncultured bacterium | reverse complement strand
CAAACAACAAAACCAATACACCCACTTCAGCCATCAGGGCAATGACCTCGGTGAGCGGGTCCTCCGGCGATAAGGGTATCACGCCAAGCATGCTCGCTCCCAACAGCACACCGGCTATCAGCTCGCCCAAGACCGCGGGTTGTCCCAATCGTTCGAACAACTCACCGGTGATCTTACCAACTGCCAGCATTGTTGCCAAGACAAGAAGAAAACGTGAGATATCTGGGACATCTGTAGCCGCGGCTAACCCCCAAAGCGGCTGCGCGCCGAGCATTGAGAGCAAAGCCGCCAGTAACAGCACTCTGGCGTATCTCATTAGCTACATTCGCTGGCGGACTTCTGGACTAAGGGTGATTACCCTAGTGTAGAATGGAAGCTGGATCGTTACATCCCAGCTCGTTAAGATGCGAATCTCTCTCGGACGGAGCGTACGCCTGATGCGAATGCGCCTCGCCTCGTCAGGGAGTCCGAGTTCTTCTATCTTCTGCCACAGCCTGCGCTGGATTGTGCCATCATCGATGCTGGGAGCAAACCGAGCCTGGGTTTTCATCTCGTTTTCGAAGCGATAGTATCTAAGCGCTATCGCACCGATCGGCATACCAAAATA
>CAZJBG010000376.1:703-962 GCA_964543925.1 uncultured bacterium | reverse complement strand
CGAGGGCCGCGCCTTTTGTTTACCATTGCGATTGCGCTCCGTCGACAAGGTCCACAACCAGACGTTCCAATGCTAGTTCCCGCCCTTTCCGCTCATCCTCACCGGGCGGCTCATACTCTCCCTCAATCCGCAAACCCGCACGCTGCCACAACGTTCGGTCTTCGATGCGGTCAACGATCTCTACCGACAAAACGATCTGCACCAAGCGACGTGTCACAGCCAAGTTTCCCTGATCGGGCTGCTGAAACGAAAGTGGTTG
>CAZJBG010000376.1:0-693 GCA_964543925.1 uncultured bacterium | reverse complement strand
AGCGTGATATACTCCCGGTCACTATGGCATCCGCCTGCTCCTCTGCCGCAATCCTCAGCCCCAACCTGCCCTCCATCGCCTCGCGCACGGCCTCGGCAATTTCCTGCGTCAACGCCACTTCGCCGGTCTGGTTGTCAAAAGGCATAATCGCGACGGTTCGGATGTGCGCAGGAAGTCCACCGCCCGCAAAACCGTACAAGCAACTTGCCTGCGAAACAGACACAAGTGCCACTACCACCGCCTTACCGGCGCTGCCAAACGCTCGCATCTAGAACCGTAAGAGTATCTATCATTTCAACCGTGAACTCGAACCGCGACACATCCCAGAAATCGATTCTGGAGCTGACGACCAGACCTGTTGCCGTATCGATCTCGGCTATCGACTGTCCCAGAACTTGTCCCCTGCGACGCATTTCACCTTCCAGTCTCGTGACCGGTAACCCACGAAGTACGAAATCGAACGTGTCCGCAGCCAATATATAGCGCACCGCCCGGAAATCCTCACCAACTATGGCGCTGAGCTGCACCGAATCCGGTGGCATTCGCAGCAGCCCCAACGCCGCCCAGAAGATAGGAGCCATCGTCATCAAACGGTCGAACGCTTGCGCCGTCGACCAGAGAGTCGAGTCTCCTACTACCACGGCATTACCGGCCGCCCCGAACCCGCCGCGATAATCGAAACGCAAAGAGTCC
>CAZJBG010000375.1:0-1582 GCA_964543925.1 uncultured bacterium | reverse complement strand
TGGCATCATAGTCCCGAACCAGGCCCGCCGTGTATGCTCGCACGACTCTTTCATCGACCCAAGAGGGATCGAACGATGACTTCTTCATGGCACGAAATATCATCTGCCGTGCCACCCGCCGCCCGTCGAACATTCGAGCGATCCACGCCAAACGCATCCAACGACGAAACGACGCGGTCGCTGCGGCCTCAGCGGGGCCACCCTCTAGAGAAACGATAGCCCGCACCATTTCGGGGTGCCTATAGGCCACGCGCATGGCAATCGATCCGCCCAGCGAATGACCGACCAACACGGCTCCCGTTACCGAAAGAGTATCCAACACAGCCGCAATACGATCGGCCTGCGCCGTCAGACTGTAATTGCCCCGTCCGGGACGCGAGGACAAACCCATTCCAAGGGGCTCGATCCCGATGGAGCGATACCCGGCGCTATCGAGAAGTCGCATCACGTGCCTGTAGCTGTACGAAAAACCAAACAGACCGGGAATGAACACCACAGGAGCCCCCTCACCCAAGTCAATCACAGACAGCGACTCCGCCGGAGCCACTGAAATGCGAGTTACTTGAACTGCGGACACGACCAGCATCAACAATGGGACCATGCGGACTGCTCAACGGTTATCGGGGAACCAAAGGAATTGGTAGGGTAACGTTAAAACGAGATTCGCGGGACCCACACGGGAACTCCGCCACGGTTGTCGCTCAGCACTAAGGTGGACTAAACATTTACATGATATAGGCTTACCGGTCTGCCACTAATCCAAGCATGGGGTATCTGGGGATCCAGACACCTCGCCGCCTTGCGCGACTCGCGTATAAACGTCCTTTTAAGGCCAAACGAAAGCTCAGTTCAGGCCCTTGCCTAAAGAGAGGTTTGAAACATGGCCAATCCCCGCACGTGTTCACGACTTATCCATCTGCTGCCGGCCCTCGCGGTTACGGTCACTGCATTGCCGGCCGCAGGCCTGGGACAGGACAACGACTCCGCGCTGACTACCGAAGCCTTCATGCGCCCCCCGAGCGATATCGCCGCCGCCGTGTTGGCTCCCCGGCACCTGAACGGCACACTCGGCAATCCCAGTCCGGACGGCAAATACCTCTTGCAGCAGCGTGGTGACGGACCGCCCAGCATGGCCATATTTGCCAAACCGTTCTATCGCTTGGGAGGCCAGCAGATCGATTGGCAGGCAAACCGCGCGCGCCAACTCACCACCAGGAGCGGTGCTGGACTGGAACTGACCGAGGCGGCCACCGGAACCACAACGACCATCCAAATCCCAGAAGGAGCCCGAGTCTCGGCACCCGTCTGGTCGCCGGATGGATCCCAAATCGCCTTTTTTGTTCACGGCGAACAAGACACGCACATCTACGTAGCCGACCCCACAAACGGCAGATCCCGAAAAGTCACCCGCACACCGGTACTGGCGACGCTGCTGACGTCCTTTGAATGGACGCCGGATTCCAGATCGATCGTGACGGTATTGGTACCGGGCAATCGCGGCGCGCCTCCGGTGGAATCATCAGTTCCCACAGCACCTCAGGTTCGGCTAACGACACCGGAGACGAATCGCATCCGCACCTAT
>CAZJBG010000374.1:0-1583 GCA_964543925.1 uncultured bacterium | reverse complement strand
CGGTGTGCCGATCTTTATAGTCCTCTTGATCAAGAGCATGTCGTGAAGGTGAGGCCGGTGTTCGAGATTGAGGCGCTCTCGTTCGCCTACGCCCGCGCCGAACGCCGGGCCGTGGACAACCTGTCTTTCACGGTGCCGCCGAAAACTACCTACGCCGTACTCGGGCCCAACGGGTCGGGCAAATCCACCGTTTTGAAGCTCATGCTTGGTGAGCTAACACCGCTGCATGGATTTGTACGGTACAAGGGAGATCGAATTACGTCTTGGGACCGGCGGGCGGTAGCGCGCAGTATTGGGTTCGTTCCGCAGATCGAACACACACCTTTCCCTCTGACGGTGCGGGAGTTGGTGGGCATGGGGAGATACCCACACGTGGGCTTACTCGGTCGCGAAGGGCCTGCAGACGTCTCGGCCATCGAGAATGCCATGCGCAGGTGTCGGCTGGATCAGTTGGCCGATCGGGCGATTTCTACTCTTTCGGGCGGTGAGATGCAGCGGGCTCGTATCGCCCGTGCCCTGGCCCAAGATCCCAACACGCTGGTGTTGGATGAGCCCACCACGTCGCTGGATCTGCACTTCGAGATGGAAACGTTTGAATTGGTCAAGCATTTGGCCGACGTTAAAGGTTTGACCGTTGTTGTGGTCACTCACAATATCAATCTCGCCGCCCGTTATGCAGATCGCGTGCTGTTGCTGGACAAGGGCAAAATGGTTGGCGAAGGCACGCCCGAAACGGTCCTAACCCGGGATACTGTCGAAGCCGTCTACAAGTGGCCGGTTGCAATCGTACCACACCCCGGACCGGGAGCGGACACCGGCGCGCCGCAGGTGATTCCACTGAGCACAGGGTCGCAACCCAACGGATCCGATGACGATGGAGGCTCTCGTCAGCACTAAACACACAATCGATCGCATTCGTCCCGCGTCTGCTGCTGTGCCCGAGGCCGTGAGTGCGCATCTCGACCGGCTCACTAAGCCGCAAGGCAGCCTCGGCGCGTTGGAGGAGATCGCTTTTCGACTTGCACTCATCTATGGAGATCCGACACCCCAGTTGCGGGATCGGCAAGTGTTCGTGATCGCCGGAGACCACGGAGTTACCTGTCACGGTGTCAGTGCGTATCCGCCGGAAGTGACCGGGCAAATGTGTCGCAATTTCGCGGCGGGTGGTGCGGCAATAAACGCCATCGCACGATCGGTGGGCGCCGAGGTAGTCGTCGTCGATATTGGCGTAGATGACGATCTGTCCAATGTGGACGGTGTCGTGCACAGCAAGGTACGGCGTGGAACCCGTGACCTGTTGAACGGGCCTGCAATGACTTCCGCAGAGGTTGAGGACGCTATCTCCATTGGCGTTGCGCTGGTGGAGCGTTCGTCGCGGATACCGGATGTGATAGCGCTGGGTGAGATGGGCATCGGGAACACTACATCGGCGAGTGTCATAACCGCGGCCCTGACCGGCGTTGCTGTTGAGGACGTCGTGGGGTCGGGAACAGGAATAGATAGAGACCGATTGCGGGTCAAGCGGGATGTGGTAGCGCGAGCGGTCGAGCGCCTCCCCCCTCAGCCAGATCCGTTGACCGTGC
>CAZJBG010000373.1:0-1585 GCA_964543925.1 uncultured bacterium | reverse complement strand
GGCCACGGCTTGAGGATGTAGGGCAGCGGGTCATAGTCCCCCGACACCTTAGTCACGCCGAATAAGTCACGGCGCTCTGTAGCCAGCAAAGTAAGGTCCGCTTCTTTAACCTTCGTCGGCTCGGGCCAGCGCAAGCCGAACTTTTCCGTGATGACACGCATCAGACGCCACTCCAGTACCTTGTACTCAGGCAGCAGACGCTTAACCGGCCAAGGCATGTCCTTCATGTACGCTTCCGCCGCATCGTGGAGCAGCCCCCACAAAGGGTTGCTCGCACAGTGGTTGCTTACTTCCCACGAGTGCTGCGCCACAGAGTAGAACTCTCGTGTGTGCCCGGCGAACCTAGGCTCGCGGGACAGCGCCACAGCTATATCCTCGATGCTGATTTGATCCGGGTGTGGATCATCTGGGTAAAAATGAAGTCCGGAGTAGGTCTGCATGTAGGCCCACTTCTCACCGCTCACCTGCCGCACCTACTGCACGGAGCGAGGCCACTACACACCACACAAGTAGCGTGTACCCTTAGCGGTATACGGCCCTGCATCTGTGCAATTTCCTCCCGCTGGTTGGCCACCCGTTCCTCCAACGCCCTGATGTTCTTGTAGTGGGTGTCGTGCCTATTAGCTGCGCCAGCCAGATTAACCTGTAACTTGATAACCTTCCGGCTCAGTTCCGTGATCTTATCCTTGGCCTTACGTAGGTCCTGTTGTACCAAGGCCGTGAAGTTAAGGGCATCGGCCCTAGGCTTGTCCTGCTTGTCCTGCTTGAGCTTATAGACCCTCGCCTCCAGGTTTGCGTTCCACCTCTTGAAGTAGGTGATCTCCACTTCCTTCTTCGCGATCACGTTGGCCCGGCGCTGGCTCTCGTCTTTCAGGTCCAGGACCTTGGCCCGCTCATTGTTCAACGTGCCGACTAGGGTTTTGACTTCCGCCTGAGCGAAGCTTTTGAATTTGTCCGCTTCAGCCTGGATGTCTTTGTTATCCGCCTGCATGGAGTGCTTGGAGCCTTTGTACTTACCGATCCTATCTCGCAGGATGCTGATAGTTTCACGTAGTAGGGACGCGGACGAGACAAGAGTGAGGATGTACCTGTTTAGGCCCGCGTTCTCCTTAAACAGAAGGTCAGTCTTTTCCTTCGCCCTTTGCAATTTACCCGCGAGTTCACCCCGCTGCGAGGAAGCAAGGAGATGAGCTTCTTGGTACATGACCGCGCGATCCTCGGCCTTGTCCATGTCGCTGGACAGCCGCGCGATCTCCAGATTGGCGACGTTGGCTAGATAACTACCGCGTTCGTTGGGGGTTAAGGGTTGGCCATCAGTGAATTTCGTCATAGTGTTCTCCTTAGAATGGGATGTCCTTGTCATCCAGGTGATCCTCGAAAGGGTTGTCCAAAACCTCCGACAGGAGGCCGGTCTCATAGTCATAGGTCAGGTCGAACACACGCCCGGTGGACGTGCCGGTGTAACGGTCCTTGAGTACACGAACGGTAGCCGTGTGCCGCACGTCCTCATCCTCGGCTTGGCAGTCACGCTCTAAGCCGAACATGAAGTGCGACCAGTACCCGATGGCTCGGGACCCCTTGAAGT
>CAZJBG010000372.1:0-1587 GCA_964543925.1 uncultured bacterium | reverse complement strand
AGCACCCCAGGCGCTGGAATAATCGTGATTAACGCCTCAAACATGGCAGCTTTGGCCGAAGTGGGAGTCGCAGCAGTCTCGATCGGCACGAAGGTCTTCACCCACATCATCCTTTCGCCGGCTGGAACGCATGTCTATGCCTTCGGGCAAGGCGTCATCACTGTCTATAGCATTCAGGGGGCTGGTTCTCCAGGGCTGACCGAGGTCGAGATCCACAACCTGGCTGCCGGTTTCGTCCCAGATTATGGCTGGGTCAGCAGCGACGGCAACTCCTTGATCTTTCTGTGGGGCAACAGCCCAGCAAATAACGACATGACCTGGCAACTTTTCGATATCCAGCCAGATCAGACGTTAATCTTCAACACAAGCGCGGTCAATTTCGCCACTGGCGCAGCATTATTTAGCGCAATGGGATTCGGCTTCTCTCGAAGCGGCGACAGGATCGCGTTCACCAAAGGCTTTTCTTCTGGCTTGGGTGAAAGTGGATACATGGTAGCTATCGATTTCGCAGTGCCAGCCGCCCCAGTATTGCTCCAGGTAATCCTGATGGCCGATCCCGCGCTCGACACTCAAACAAGGACATTCAGCAACGGCGGGATCCGTCTGTTCACGACAGCAGGATTCGATATGCAAGTTGAGACGTTCGTTGCCACAGTTACCTCTGCGACGAGTGGCAAGAAAATCACGGCTGACGAGCTCGAAGCTACCCGAGACGTGATCGCTGGGCGGGATGTCATCGCCACCGAGCAACTCAAGTCGCTCTCTACCACTGAGCCACCGCTGGAGGTGGCCAGCACCATCGTGGTGCCCAATCTCAACGCCGACCAGGTAGACGGTAAGGACTCGGCCGACCTGGTGCTGGTGGACGGCTCACAGCCGCTCACGGCGGACTGGGACGCTGGCCCTTTCGAGATCCGGGCCAAGACCCTCGAGAGCGATGTGCCAACTGGCACCGCTCCGCTCACGATCGGTAGCACGACCCTGGTGCCGAACCTGAACGCCGACCTCCTTGACGGCAAGCACGCGGCCGCATTCGCCGATGCTGGCATCGGGGTCTGGCTGTGGGATTATTGAGCCATGCCGACCATCAACGATCCAGCACACATCGCGCTCGGTACCTCAGATACAGAGATCGTCGCACAGGTAGCTGCTTCCACCCAGAAGCGTGTCTACCTCATGATCGTGAACACCGACAACATGGACCGCGACTTTTTCGTCCACCGCTACGATTCTGCCGGCGCTGAGAGCGCGCTTCAGACCAATGCGATCCTATGGAATCGAAAGATTGCGGCGCTCGGTGAGGAGCTGATCGAGATTTCCACGTCGCTGACAACCGGCTGGAAGATCTCGGGCCGAGCGTCCGTTGCCAATGTCGTGATCGTCCACGTCGACGAGATCACAGCCTAAGCGGAGAGAGCGGATGCGACTATCGGTCATAAGGGGGCTCACCAACGCGGCGTTCGCAAAGCTCAAGACGCTGCAGCTGCCGATCGCACTCGCCGAGCTCCTGGAGGCCAATGTGCCGGTGGCGGTGACATCCGCTGTCGGGTGGGCTCGAGTACTGGCGTTCGATGATACGACGGAGGA
>CAZJBG010000371.1:0-1596 GCA_964543925.1 uncultured bacterium | reverse complement strand
CCGAACGGCTATCTCCATATCGGCCACGCCAAATCGATATGCCTCAATTTTGGTGTTGCGAACGAAACCCCTGGGGGTGTCTGTCATCTCAGGTTCGACGATACAAATCCCGAGACTGAAGACTTGAAGTATGCCGACGCCATCGAACGGGATGTTCGGTGGTTGGGATTCGACTGGGGTGAGCGGCGTTATTTCGCCTCTGACTACTTCCAGCAACTGCACGACTACGCCGTGAAATTGATCGAGACGGGACGGGCCTATGTTGACAGCCAGAGTTTGGAAGAGACCCGGGAGCAGCGCGGCACGATAAAGCGGCCGGGAACGGAGAGCCGTTTTCGCGACCGATCGGTAGAGGAGAATCTGGGTTTGTTTCGCAGGATGCGCGCCGGTGAGTTTGCGGACGGAGAGCACGTTCTAAGAGCCAAAAGCGACATGGCGGCCAAGAACATGGTAATGCGGGACCCGGTGTTGTACCGCATTAGACATGCCGGTCACTACCGGGCGGGAGACACGTGGTGCATCTATCCGCTGTACGATTTCACTCACTGTCTCTCGGATGCAATCGAGAACATCACGCATTCATTGTGCACGCTCGAGTTCAAGGACAATCGAGCTCTATATGACTGGGTATTGGATGCCGCCGAGATCGATCCGCCGCGACCCGAGCAGACAGAGTTTGCGCGGATGAATCTCGACTATACTGTGCTCAGCAAGCGTAAGCTCATTCAGCTAGTTGATGGGGGCCACGTTGACGGCTGGGACGACCCACGGATGCCCACCATTGCCGGGCTCCGCCGCCGCGGTGTGACACCGGAGGCGATCAGGAAATTCTGCGATATGATCGGCGTGGCCCGGGTGGACAGCAGGGTCGACTTGGAAAAGCTCGAATACGTCATTCGCGACGATCTCAACCCGCGTGTCCCGAGGGTCATGTGTGTGTTGCGTCCGCTCAAGGTAGTGATCGCCAATTATCCAGAGGGAGATGTCCAAGAACTGGATGCACCGCTGTACCCTCGCGATGTCCCTAAGGAGGGCTCACGCAAGATCCCGTTCTCGCGGGAGCTGTACATCGATCGTGAGGATTTCATGGAGGATCCACCCAGGCAATTCTTCAGGCTGGCGCCGGGGCGTGAGGTGAGACTGCGCTACGCATATTTCATCAAGTGTGTAGATGTCATCAAGGATCCCGCAACGGGCGTAATTACGGAGATACACTGTACGTACGATCCGGAAACGTTGGGTGGTGCAGCACCGGATGGCCGCAAGGTCAAGGGAACAATCCATTGGGTTTCGGCGGCGCACTCGCATGCTTGTGAGGTTCGGTTGTATGACCGCCTATTCACAGCCCAGAATCCGGACGATGCTCCCGCAGGGCAGGATTTCATCGCCAACCTTAATCCCGAGTCGAAGGTGGTGCTCCTCAAGAGTCGGATTGAACCGAGTGTGGTGAACGACCCCGCGGGCACGAAGTATCAGTTTGAACGTGCGGGTTATTTCGTGTCGGACGTGGTGGATTCTCGGGCCGATGCACTGGTGTTCAATCGAATCGTGGGACTGCGGGATACGTGGGGTCGGGTGCAAGTTCAGGGGCATGTA
>CAZJBG010000370.1:0-1606 GCA_964543925.1 uncultured bacterium | reverse complement strand
AGATCGTTCACCACGGTAACCGTTATCCGTCCAGTCTTGTGCTGCCTGTCGTATCAACGGTGCTGGTTCCATAGAGTTGGAATAATATGATTAAGGTTTTCTCTCGTATGGGAGTGCCTGCGGTCTTTCTCGCCGCAGGAATACTGAGTGCTCCTGCCGGCGCTCAACAGACATGGCCTGATCCCGATCCGGAGCTATTGGAGCGGGCGAAGGCCATTCTCCGCGAAGTGCCACTGATAGACGGACACAACGACCTTCCCACATCGCTGCTCGAAGTGTTCGGGGGCGATATTAGCCTCACGGATCTAGCGCGAGTTCAGCCGGAGTTGTCAGCCGACATACCTCGGTTGCGTGAAGGAATGGTGGGAGCGCAGTTCTGGTCTGTGTGGACGCCGTCCGAAACGATGCATGCGGGGACGGCACTACGCGAAGCGATGCGTGAATTCGATATCGTTCACGAGTTTGTTGAATCATATCCCGATCTCGAGTTTGCTGGCACAGCAGAGGACATCGTGCGCGCGCACGGGGAAGGGAAAATTGCATCACTGATAGGGGTTGAGGGAGGTCACATGATCGACAACTCCCTCGGCACTTTGCGATTGTTTTACAGGTTGGGTGCGCGGTACATGACCTTGACTCACTTTGGCGGCACGGATTGGGCGGACGCGGCTACGGATATGCCGCGCCACGGCGGCCTCAGCGAGTTCGGTGAGGAGGTGGTACGAGAGATGAATCGACTGGGTATGTTCGTCGATCTCTCACACGTGAGTACTGAGACGATGCGTGACGCCCTGCGCGTTACCCAGGCTCCCGTGATCTACTCCCACTCAAACGCGCGGGCCATCAACGCCCATCAACGCAACGTTCCCGACGACGTGCTCAGGCTCGTGGCTGAGAACGGTGGTGTGGTGATGGTCAATTTCATTGCGGGATACGTGCCGCCCACGTCCGCTACGTGGCGAGATTTGAGTGGTCCCGAAGGTGAACGTGTACACCTCTCGGCTCGCCTGACCGGTGACGAACCGGTTTGGGCGACGAGCAGGGATTCTATTGCGGAAGGTCTCCGTGCAGAACTGGATGATCCGGAGGAGATTGCCAAGCGTCTTGCCGCCTGGACGCAGGACAACCCCGCCCCACGGGGAGACGTAGGAGACGTGGCCGATCATATCGATCACATACGTGACGTCGCCGGTATCGGCAGCGTGGGCATCGGGTCGGATTTCTACGACAACGGTGAATCATCCATGGCGTATGGTCTCGAGGATGTATCGCGTTTTCCCGTATTGTTCGCCGAGCTGTTGCGTCGCGGATATAGCGACGAGGACTTGAAAAAAATCGCTGGGTTGAATCTGTTGCGCGCCATGCGGGAGATGGAACAGGTCGCCGTCCGCCTTCGACGATACCGTGGCGCGTCACAACGAACGTTCCGAGAGTAACCAGAGATAACCATGACACGCTCACAAGTGACCGTTGCCCTCGCATGGTTCGTTATGTGGAGCCCGGGGTTCAGCGACGTCAGTGCACAGGAACAGCGAGGCCGGTTCCTCGATACGCTAACGCAGGTGTCCGACGACCCCAGACGGGTGCCCATACCGCCCGGCCCGCG
>CAZJBG010000369.1:0-1614 GCA_964543925.1 uncultured bacterium | reverse complement strand
CGGCGCCAGTGTGCCAGTGGCTGCAGATTCTTCGACGGACGATGCTGCGAGCCTTTGATTGCGTTGCCAACGTTGACGGGTTTGTGCTTCAATGAAGCCTGCAAGAATCGCTTCTGCTTTTCAACCGAACCTTTGTCGTTGAACCCGCGTGCAGGCATTGCGGTGACGATGAAATCGTCGGAGCCGTTCTTGTCTCTGTTGTAACGGTGGAGGGTATGTGTCACGTACGGCCTCTCTATTCCACTCCAGCCGGGACCAAATTCGCCCGGCCGATGCCAATGTTGGTTTTGGCCCGGGCTGGGTCAAAGTCGTTGTCGATCAAGATCTGCTCCAGCTCGTTGTGCCCCGTCTCATCACAGCGTGTCGACACACCGAGGGCCATGATCGTGGGAATCTCTTTGGCCACTTTGCCGAGTAGCTTGAGGACGGACTCGACGTCGGCCGTGGCGATCGTGAATTCGATGATCACGGACATGACTTTCTCGTTCAGCACCTCTGGATTAAGGTGTCCCGTCTCTCGGTCGGTCATCATGGAGGTAATCGGGTTTTTGTCCTCAAAGTCGACTTCCGCCGCCGCCAGGGCCTCGGTGACATGTTGGACATCCCGAAACCACACTCCAATTCCCGGTCTGCCCAACTCAACCGTGCATCCGATACGGCCGTGCCCCAGGCGGTTGGTTACGTCGTTCGTTTTGACTTCCTCGGTTCCGCGGCCGTGGACACCCGTGCTCTCGTGCGATGCGGTAACGTCGCTGAATGCTCTCCGAACGGTACGCGGCCACTCCAGTTCCTCCGGTGTGATGGCCGACGTCGGGCATACGTCCGGTTCCGGGTCGAACCGCAAACGGAATAAGTCTAAGGATCGTCTGATGAGACGAACCAGTGGCGGATTCAAGCGCTCCATGCTCATGCCGCGAAAACAGGCATAGCACTCAACGCACTGATCTCTGTTCACGATGGCACGATTGATGTCTCGGTCGATATAAATCGCGCCCATCGGGCATACGGCTACGCAATTTCCGCAGGCGACACATTTCTTTGGGTCAATCTTCATCTCGTCAAAAAACTCCCTCGATTGCGTTACTGATTGGCGAGCGCCAGCACGGCATCCACGAGACGCCTCCCATCGGTCACGGTGGAACCGAATTCCTCGTAAATGGATCGGCTCGCCGCGACGAATTGCTCGCGGTCCACCTGATTAACCTGCATCCCTTCATCGATCAACTGGACCAAAAACCTTTCGTCGAGTTGCTCCGCTGTCCTCAATACGAACGGCAGCGTCTCGATGGCCGTCTGCTCCAGGACTTCCCGCACATCTTCGGGAAGTCGGCTCCAGTGGTCCACACCGACGATCAGGTACGCCGGGCTGTACGCATGACCGGTCAGTGAAAGATAATCCTGTACCTCGTGTAGCTTGGCCGTGACGATGTTGCTGAGGGGGTTCTCCTGACCGTCCATCAGGCCCGTCTGTAGAGCCAAGAACACATCCGTGAAAGGTAATGGGGATGGGTTGGCTCCGTACGCCTGAAACTGCTTCATTCTCCATGGGCTCCGCGGGGTGCGAATCTTGATACCCGCCAAGTCGGAAGGCGTCACGACGGGGCGTATACTGTT
>CAZJBG010000368.1:0-1617 GCA_964543925.1 uncultured bacterium | reverse complement strand
CACCGTACGGCGCGAGGCGACGGAGACCCTTCAGTCCCTGGACGAACAGGTCAAGACACTGTCGGGTGCCTTGGCGGCGGCGGATGCGCAGTCGGCAAAACTGAGCGAGCAAGCGGAGCGGCTCGAGGCACGCGCCGGCAGCCTGCGGTTTGTCGAGAAACGACTTACCCAGTTCGAGGAAAAGCTCGCCAGAATGGAAAAAGCCGAAACGGAACTGGGACGTTCACTGGACGCTCTTGCGGCGCGCCAAGGCAGTGTGGACGCCGTCCGCCTCCAGTTGGGTGAGCTGTTCGAGGCCGCAGAACAGACCATGGAAAACGTGCGGGCGGTTACCGCGTCGCGGGATGAGGTTCGCGAAGCACGGGATACCCTGGATATCGTGCGTGAAAAGGCGATCGAGATGAGCGCGGTCTTGGACGGAGTGGATGAACGCCAGCAGCAACTGCACAAAGCGGAGGAGCGTTTGTCCAGAGCAGACGCGTTGTTAATGGATATTCGAGGAGGATTGGAGACACTGAGAAGCCAGAAGGCTGTGGTGGATCATGCCATCGAGTTGTCCGGGCAACTCACGTTTGAGGGGAAAGAGGCGGAAGGACTCATCATCGCTCTTCGCAACGAACGCGAGTTGGCGCGCGGAATTCACGATGCGGTGAAGGAGCTGCGCGAGGAAGACTCCCAGGCAAGGGCTAGCTGATAGACCAGGCTACAGTGGAGTTGCTTGCCGGTGGCATCGCCACCGGAAAACGGCGTCTTGCAGCGTGCCGGTGCTGAAGGCTCGCGATACCCTGGGTAAGTACCGAATCTCCGGTCGGGTGGCCGAGGGCGGTTTTGGGGTGGTGTACAAGGCGTACGATACCGTAGAAGGTATTCCGGTAGCACTGAAGATTCCCCACGCGCGCCTGATGACCAAGCAGACGTTGGATATGTTCACGCGGGAAGTACGCTTGACCGCCGCTTTGGATCATCCGGGCATCCTACCGATGAAGAACGCCGGCTTCATCGATGGCCTGTTCGTCGTTGTCTATCCGCTCGGCGAGACGACTCTGGAAGTCCGCATGAGGCGTCGTTTGGCCGCCCGGACGGCGCTTCAGTATACGGAACAGCTGATTGAAGCCACCGCCTACGCGCACAGCCGCCGCATCATTCACTGCGATATCAAGCCCGATAACATCATTGTGTTTTCCGACGGCCGAGTGCGACTCACGGACTTTGGCATAGCCAAGGTGGCGTTTCGCACCGGTACCCTCTCGGCCGGGGGAACAGGAACGATAGGTTTCTTGGCGCCAGAGCAGGCGCACGGCAAACCTGCGTTCAGTTCGGACGTTTTCTCCTTGGGTTTGGTCGTCTACAAAATGTTTGCGGGCGTGCTTCCCGAGTGGCCCTACGAGTGGCCTCCGCCCGGCATAGAGCGTCTGCGGCGTGTCGTGCATCCGGATTTCATAGCCTTTATTCGCCGGACGCTGCACGTGGATCAGCGTGCTCGGTTTGAGAATGCAACCCAAATGTTAGCGGCGTTTCGACGCATTCGACTCCGCACCTTGAGACATGCCACGCGCCGCCGCCGTAGCAAGCAGCACGATGTCAAAGGACAGTGGAAGACGGCCCGCGTGAGGGAGT
>CAZJBG010000367.1:0-1617 GCA_964543925.1 uncultured bacterium | reverse complement strand
CACGGCTTATGCTCTACGCCAATTAGCTGCCCAAGAGACCCTGACCCGGGAGCTGGAGCTGGCGGAAGGGTTGGGTTATTGGGCGTCCCGCTATATGAAGTTACCCGGCCTGATCGGGAGCACGACGACCGGCAGACTGGCCCCGGCAGAAGCACTGTCCCGCATCAAGTGGCAGCACAAGGGCCGACTTCCCCGGTTCACGTCCATTAGCGACGGCTTGCAGGGCCTCAACGGCTTCCCTTCCTTCACCGGGCTCATCAACCTGGTAACGATCCCGGCCAAACAGGAGATTATGATCTCCCGCACCACGGAAGTTTTTGCCCGGGTGATCCTGGCCCACAGCCACGAACCCGATTGCCTGCTCCCCTTCATGCAGGCGGTGACAGTCCCCAGCGCCCTGCGCCATATCATCCCGCATACGGAAGGGGACCCGGCCCTGGCCATCCTCCGCTACGGCTGGCAGTTTGCCGGAGCCATGTACACCGTCTATGGCCAGGCCAATCCCGTGGACGATTTCGAGCCACCGAATGATGACTTGGACAGCCTCATCGACCGGGCTGTAGCCACGAGGAACGAACATGCCATCATCTTTACCGAAGTGTGCCTGCGGGAATACATCCAAACACCCAAGCCGGTCTACCTGTCCGCCGCCTGGCACGCCGTGGAGCGCCTCGCACCGCCGGACCAGGGCGATGCCGAAAACGCCGACGGGTCCAGCGGCCCCATCGAGGACTTGAGCCCGCAGCGGGCACCTGGTTAATTTCCACTAGACCGGCATATGTTAACCGCCCACCCCTTTAACCCAAGGAATTGATTTATGAACCTCCCCCTGCGGTCGATGACCCGAGTGACCAGCTGCCTGGTCGTACTGCTCACGATGACAATGCCCGGTCTGGCACAGGACCGGGGATTCAGCAATGAGCGTTCCACCCGGCACTTCACACGCAGCCGCACTTTCGACGTCCAGCACCTGAAGCTGGACCTGTCCTTCGACCACGAGCAGGGGTCGGTCATGGGCACCGCCACCACCACTTTGACCCCGATCAACGATGGGCTGAAGCAGGTGGTCCTGGATGCCGTGGACCTGTCAATCGAAGGGGTCTCCCTGATGACGACTGTCCCGGTGGAGTCGGCCGCTCGACGAGGAAATCGCCGCCTCGATTTCGCGGTGGAGAACGACCAGCTGGTCATCGACCTGGACCGGGCCTATCAGAGCGGAGAGACCCTCACCATCGAAATTGCCTACCACGGGCAACCGAAGATGGGACTCTACTTCGTTCGTCCCGATGAGGGCTATCCCGACAAGCCCTGGCAGATCTGGAGCCAGGGCGAAATGGAGGAAAGCCGCCACTGGTTCCCCGGCTACGATTTTCCCAATGAACGTATGACGACGGAGATGATCGTCACCGTGCCTCAAGGGCAGCGAGCCATTTCCAACGGCAAGCTGGTGGCGACCCGGACGAACACAAAGGAGGGGACCGTCACCTACCACTGGAGGGAGAGCATCCCCCACGTCAATTACCTCGTATCGCTGGTGGTGGGCGAGTTCGCGGAGCTCCGCGACGAGTGGGAAGGGGTCCCTATCCTCTACTATATGGAAGCCAAGTACCGGGACCA
>CAZJBG010000366.1:1304-1621 GCA_964543925.1 uncultured bacterium | reverse complement strand
TGCGAGCATAGAACGCCTCCAGCACGTCGGCGATGTCACCCCGGTAGAAGCGGTCCTCGGCCGCCTCGAGCCGCTCTTCCCTTCCACCGCGCGCGCCATCTTCGGCCTCGATGAGTTTGCGGAAGGTTGCGGCAAGCGGCCCGTGCCAGGCCTCGCCTCCGGCGTCGAGCAGCGCAAGAGACGGCCCGACGGCCTTCGCGAAGCTCACCGTGCCGTACAGCCGTAGCGCCGTCATGCACAGTCCGACCGCAGCGGGCACGGGCGCCGCCTTGACATCTCCCTTCGACGGGATGCCATGCTCGTAGAACCACTCAATT
>CAZJBG010000366.1:830-1294 GCA_964543925.1 uncultured bacterium | reverse complement strand
CGGAGAGGACCTTCACCTCACGCTTGGGCGCGTCGTAGATCATGAACGGGACCTCGCCGCCGATGGCGAAGAGGCCGTAGTCGGTGATGCTGAGCGCGAGGATCGTTGCGGCCGCCGCGTCGGCAGCGTTCCCGCCCTGGCTGAGCATCGAGATCCCCGCTGCAACAGCCTCCTGGCCGCCGGCGGCGACCGCGCCGGCACTCCCAGTCGCTTTCCACTCCATGCCTGCTCCCTCCGCCGTCACACGTACTCGGTTCTCCAGACCATGAATTGAGCCTCGCAGGTCAAACAGCGTGCGGAGCCGCAGGGCTCCGCCTCATGTTCGACGAGGCGAGACTCAGCAAACGACATCCTGGCATGGGCCGGCACCGGAGGCAAGCGGATTGGGCGATCCGCTGCGGAGAACGCCCGCAAGCGCCCCTCGCCGCGGGCCGAGGGCGATGCCGTAGCCACCTGAAAGCCCC
>CAZJBG010000366.1:0-820 GCA_964543925.1 uncultured bacterium | reverse complement strand
ACGGCTCGACGACGAACATAGATACAGGTCCCCAACTGAATCGGAGACTCCTTCCAGTGGTACGGGATCGTCACAACAAGGGGCACGGTCCGATTCCTGCCCGGAGGCAAGCGGTCCAACGGACGCGCACCGACCACTCGGACCGTGCCCTTGCCAAAGGCTGCGCGGGCGTCCCGGGATGACCCGGGTTCTTCGATTTCCGGTGAACCATCAAGCGTTCGCTGCGTTTACCATCCCTCTGGAAGAAGGTCCCGTCCAGGGCCGGGGAACCTGCGCGGCCGGAGGACCGCCACGCGCGCTCGGAGGTATCGGAGGAAACTGCGTTATACGGCGGCGGCAGTCCCGTCATGCATATGTTGGGGGAAGCCAGCGATGCGGAGTCAGGGTTCGTCCAGTCCACCGCCCGTCCGTTCCGGACATATGCGCCGGGGACCTCAAGATGGGCGACTGTCCCGCTCGCGCCGCCCACCTGGGAAGCGGCGGCGCCCCAGGGGGATCAGCCTCCGGGCAATCACCTGCGCCGGGCGGGACGCCCGGCGGAGGGCGTTCCTGTGGCTGAGGGCTCCGGGCAGGCGCTCTCTTCTGGCACTTGGTGTCGTGGTCCTCGTGTTGAGCGTCGTGTTCGCCGAGTCCCTCATCCACGTCTTCGTCCGTGCCGCTCTAGGAGATGACCGCGCGAGTCCGGCAATAGGCGTACCGCCGCCAAACAGAGAGCGCCCCGACATCGCGTACAAGCAGGCAGGGCCGGCGCGGGAGGCCGCGTCACGGGTACCTCGTCTGGCAGCGCTTGACCGTGACCGCCCGGCAGTCCGGTGGCGGG
>CAZJBG010000365.1:358-1621 GCA_964543925.1 uncultured bacterium | reverse complement strand
CGATGCTTACACCGTGCTCCGCCATCGCCGCACGCAGGTTCTCCATGCATGACTGAGGGCCCGGATCGATGATAGCAGGGCCTGCATCCGTGTCGAGCAGGCAAGCGGCGATAATGCCCGGCATATCTCGGTGTCGCACGTCGAGTACCGTCGTCCCTAAATCTCTGTGGTTCAACGAGGTCCTCCCCGTGAGAGTGCAAAGACCGCTGTGGAGTTTGCAGCATCAATGGGAATAATACTAATCATCGATCCACCTTTGGTGGTCGGCGATTCTAGGTGTCGGAACGCGTGGGAACGTCCACAAAGCGACATTGGTGGCCCACGATTTCCAGAAACCGCTCGATACCAGCGCGTGGTATGACAAGCGTGGCGGTATTCACCAGCGGGTGGCACCGCAGTGCGTCTTCATCACGCAAATCTCGATCGACCAGCACTTCAACTTGTTTCTCCGGGTCGTTGATAACTGCAAGTAGGGTGACAGCTCCCGGTGTAACACCCAAGTGCCGCTCCAACCGTTTGGCGGATCCCAAGCTCAGTTTCCCCACTTCCATCTGGGAGCCGAGAGCGTTCAGATTCACGGTCTTGTCGGATCTCACTACCAGGAGAAAGTGGCGGCGCCCCTTTTTGTCTCGTAAAAACAAGTTCTTGGTGTGGGCTCCGGGGAGATCGGGTGCCAACCGGTCGGCTTCTTCGCACGTGTACACCGGGGGATGATCGTGACGAGTATACGAAATCCCGTGACGATCTAGAAATTCGTATATATCGATTGCTTCGGTCACGGTTTCTTCATGGTTCAGCCATTCCTGAATGGCCTAAAACGGTCCAACTTGTCTTCGGCTGAGTTCTGTTGACCGATACGCTATCGGATATGCATTGGCTGTTCAAGTGGGGATTACATCGATCGATTGGGTGGATATGAGGCGAACTGCGGAATTAGTGATCATCGGTGGCGGCATAATGGGCGCGAGCATTGCCTATCATCTAGGTCGACTGGGGCTCCGAGATATCGTTCTGCTCGAGCGGGACCAACAATTCGGTACCGGATCCACCGGGAAAAACGCCGGGGGGATACGCCATCAGTTCTCCACCGAGGTGAACATCGAACTGTCTCGGCATAGCATTGCAATGATGGAGCGGTTCCCCGAAGAGATGGATCGAGAAGTAGACATCAACTTTTGCGGTTATCTGTTTCTTCTGGACAACGAGAACGACCTGGCTGCATTTCGTCGCAATGTCGAACTGCAGAACCGTTGCGGCATAGAG
>CAZJBG010000365.1:0-348 GCA_964543925.1 uncultured bacterium | reverse complement strand
GGTCGATCTGGACGGAATCCTCGGCGCCACCTTTTGTGAACGGGACGGCATCGCCGACCCGCACGGCGTACTGCAGGGGTACCTGACGCAGGCGCGTCGCCTCGGGGTGCAACTGGAAACCGGTGCAACGGTGAACACCATCCAAACCGACGGCGGTCGGGTGTCTGCGGTGGGCACTGCGGATTACTCGATCGTCACCCCCAACGTGATCATTGCGGCAGGTCCTTGGTCCGCCGGCGTGGCGAGCCTGGCGGGCGTGGATCTGCCCGTGGAACCGATTCGTCGGCAGCTCATGGTCACCCGCCCCGTGGACGGCGTCCGCCGCGATTTCCCGTTCACGATCGACTT
>CAZJBG010000364.1:0-1631 GCA_964543925.1 uncultured bacterium | reverse complement strand
ACTCCTGTGGAAATCGCACTCGGGACAAACCTCCAACGCGCGCTCAAACCGTTCGCGAATGTCAACGTGACCACATTCTGAACACTTATCCCACGCGTCCGCCGGTATCTCTAGTCGCTCTCGCGACGGCGGTCTCTGCTTTCGATCCTTGCGGAACCAAGCCATTGTCTGCCGAACATTTGGTGACGTCACTGTCTCGCCAGGACCGGGGTGCCCGCGGCGAGGTCATGGAATTTGATCGTGCCACGGTGAGAAAGCTACCCCTCGCGATAGCCACCGCGGCGCGAGTCCCACGCTACCCGCATGATCAAGCCAACACTCAAGAGGCAAACGACCAAGAAAGACCCACCATAGGAATAGAACGGCAACGGTATGCCGGTTACAGGCATCAGTCCCACCGCCATACCAATGTTCTCAACCATGTGCGTGAGTAGCATGCTGGCGATTCCGGCCACCATGATGCACGAAAAACTATCAACGGCGTGGCGGGCAATACGTATGATGATGAGGAAGAAGACCGCGAACATTGCCAAGGAGAACAGCACACCGATGAAACCCAATTCCTCTGCAAGGACCGGGAAAATAAAGTCTGTGTATTGCGCCGGCAGAAAGGCAAGTCTCTTCTGTGTACCTTCGGTAAACCCCTTTCCTAGGAGTCCACCCGATCCAATTGCCACCTTTGATTGAATGATGTTCCAACCGGTAGCTCGTGGATCGACCTCGGGGTTTAAAAAGGAAAGAATGCGGTTCTGTTGATATGTAGCGAGACCCGTCCACAACCGCAGCGCAACCACGCCCATGAGAACATTCATACTCCAAACGACGACCGCCTCCAATATGAAGGGTCGCATCCACACAAGCAGGAGAGTGACACCTATTATCCATGCTCCCCACAGCTGGGTAGAGAATGCTACCCCAAGACTGATTATGGGCGACCCGACCAGCAACAACAGTGCGGGACTCACACCCGCCCAATACAACATTCCGAACAAGATCCCCAGGAAGACCAGGGCGCTACCTAAATTTTGTACCAGCGGCGGTGCCGGCACCGGTACCCACGATCAACGTGAGCACCAAGAGCCCTATGGCGCCGGCGTACAGAAACGGCGTGGCCCATTCGAGTACTTGAGGGGAAATCCGAAATACCACCGTAGCAGCCGCCATGCCGATGACCAACCACATTATCTGTCGCTGCCAAATATCGGTTGCTACGGTTGGGAAATCGGTGATTCCGGCCGAGTAAAGTGTCAGCAGTCCTGGTACGAGTAGCGCAAGGACGGCCGCCAGGAGTGGTCTGTCCAGCCCGGTGCGGTTCACCGCTGAGCGCCGCGACCTCGTGTGGAGTCGTTGGAGACGGGTGCGGCCACATCACCTGGTGCCGAGTCTAACGGAAGAACGTATCGCACAGGACTATCCACATCTTCGCTGTCGCCCAGTAGGTACCTGGCAATCACACGATTGACGAACGGCGCAACGGACGACCCGTGTAGACCATGCTCTACGATTGCACCGACAACCACCTCGGGCGAGTCGGTCGGCGCGAAACCAATGAACCAACCGTGGTTGGGACCGTGCGAATTTTGGGCCGTGCCGGTCTTCCCCGCAATACGAAGATTGGCAATCCGCGATGC
>CAZJBG010000363.1:0-1632 GCA_964543925.1 uncultured bacterium | reverse complement strand
GGCTGCGGAGGTGACGCTACAGCCGGTGAAACATCTGGACATCGACGCCGCGATTCTCTTTTCCGATATTCTGCTTCCCCTGGTTCCCATGGGATTGGAACTGGAGTACGTGAAGGGCGACGGCCCTGTCATCTACAACCCGGTAAGTTCACCAGCAGATGTGGAACGGCTGCGTCCGGTGGACGTAAGCGAGTCCCTCGGATACATCGCTGACGCGGCTCGTATCGTGGCAAGCGAACTCGGCGAGCGCATTCCATTAATAGGCTTCGCCGGCGCGCCCTTTACACTGGCAAGCTACGCTATCGAAGGTGGCTCATCCCGTCATCACCTCCTGACGAAGCGCTTCATGTACGAACAGCCCGATGCTTGGCACACTCTGATGGGCAAGTTCGCTACGGTCGTAGGCGAACTACTGGTCGCCCAAATCGAGGCCGGCGCCTCAGTAGTGCAGCTTTTCGACAGTTGGGTGGGGCACTTGAGCCCCGGCGACTATCGGGAATTCGCGCTGCCGCATTCCAAGACCGTACTCCAGCACGTGGCTCGACACGACGTTCCGCGTATTCATTTTGGTGTTGGCACCGGCGGCATGTTGGACCTGATTCGAGACGCCGGCGCCGATGTCGTAGGAGTCGACTGGCGGATGGACCTGGATGACGCTTGGAAACTCGTCGGGCACGAAACTGCCGTACAGGGAAATCTCGATCCGGTAACGTTGTTTGCCCCCAAAGACGAATTGCGAAAACGTGTCGAAGACATACTGAGAAAGGCCGGTGCCAATGCCGGTCACGTGTTCAACCTCGGACACGGCATTTTGCCCGGTACTGCTGTAGACAACGTCAAGTATGTGGTGGAGGTGGTGAGAGAGTGGCGCGATCAAGGCGGAGAGACGCAATGACGTTTGGACGTTATGACGTTATGACGTGTTGACGGTAATACGGGTGACTACCGTTCACTCGGCGCACTTGGGGGAGACAGTTGGCGCCACGGGATAGTTCGGTTCCCAACCGCGTAGTCGTTGTCGGAGGTGGGATCACCGGCCTTACGACCGCACTGCGACTCGGCCAAGCGGCCCTGCGTGACGGTAGGTTGTCGGTTGTGCTACTCGAGAGCAGCGACCGGCTGGGTGGAAAAATCTCCACCGAACATGTTGATGGATTCTTGGTCGAGGGCGGGCCCGATACCTTCTTGGCACGCAAACCCGAAGCCATCGCGCTGTGTCGCGAGCTGGGATTGGACCAGCAGTTGATTCCCACTAAGCCAGACAAACGACGCTCGTTTGTATCGCGGGCCGGCAAGCTGCATCAACTCCCCGAGGGGATGAGCGGCCTCGCACCTACCAGACTCGCCCCCCTGTTCAAGAGCCGAGTGTTGTCGTTACGCGGCAAACTACGTGCGGCTTGGGAACCCTTTGTTCGCAGAGCAGCAGACGAAACAGACGAGACAGTCGCTGAATTCATTCGCCGGCGGCTGGGAAGCGAGACATACGATCGTTTGGTGGAACCGTTGTTGTGCGGCATCTACGCGGGAGATGGGGACAAGCTGAGTCTCGAAGCAACGATGCCCATATTGCGACACATAGAGGAAGAGCACGGCAGCATCTTGCGCGGGCTGCGTCGGCGCGAACGCGCCGTC
>CAZJBG010000362.1:0-1634 GCA_964543925.1 uncultured bacterium | reverse complement strand
CAGCCCACGGCGTGTCGATCGTACGCAACTCTTCCTGTCCGCACGCCCTGCACCGACGATAGATCGAGGAGACGAAGCACGCTCTGTTGGCATTGGCTAGAAACAGCGGCGTGCCCGGGAAGATGTTTGCAACATCACGCCACGGGGTCCACTTGTGGGATCCCGGCGCCATCTCTGCCTCCTGTTGGCTACTCCTCTTCTCTTTCTTTTTCTGGTCCAAGATCTTAGTCGTCGCTTGTTGCGGCGTGTCCAGGTTCGCCGGCCTGGCCCACAGCGGCACCTTCTGCAGCAGAGGATACGCCAGCGTCGCTTCTCCCTCGATCTTCGGTATTATTTCCTTCGCCATCTTGGTGTCCCTCCAGGGTTTCGTTCTCCGGATCCTCGTGCACGATCTCCGCTTCGATCCACTTTACCTGCTCGCCACCGCTCGCCTCCCCCAGAACCCCGACCGGCGCCCCTTCACCCTCCCCCAGTAGCTTCGCCAGCCGAGCTACCAGCACCGCGCGCGCACCCTGCTCCTGAGACTCCGGCGTCTGGCTGTATTTCGCGTCCAACCGCTTCGCCGCCGCTTCCGCGACGAAATGGTTCGCCACCCCGATCCTCTCCAGCTGCAGCTTGCCCAGCCAATCCGCTGACTCCAGATCGTAAAGCCCCAGACCCTTCTCGATCGCCTCGAGCGCCGTTTTCGACCTCACCCGTTTCTCCCCGCTCTGAATCTTTCGAATGTAGTACCTGACTCGACGATCCTTGCTCCAGGCGACCGCCTTCTCGCACAACGTTCGCTTCGTGTACTCCCAGCCGTGCCGCATCGCGATCGCTGCCATCGACTCCCATAACGTACACCCGATCCCGTGCGGGCGGACAGCCCGGAACTCAGCGAACGTCAATAAGTCCTCAGTCGAAGCTCTGTCCTGCCCCCTCGAGCACGCCCATCCCTCTCCCGGATGCTGCGGCCTCTTCGCTGCACGTCGAGCCTTCATCTTCGCTCGCCAAAACCACCCTCGAATCTGATTCGGCCGCGGCCCATCCTCTCGCCCCCAAACGCTCGCCATCTCCTCTGCAGCCCAATCCACGACCTCCGCCAACGGCCACCCTTCCCTCACCCGCGTGACACAGCCCTCCCGCAACCGGTCTGGGAACCTGTGCGCGTGCCTCCACGCTTTCTTCCGCGGCTCTCGCTTCATCGCTGCCTATCGGTGCTGGAGTCACCATCGCGGTGTCTGGACTCTGCGAGATCGATCAGCCACAACAGTGGTACCGAGGCCAGGACGGCCAGCCAGAGAAACGGAACGCCGAGAAGCCGCCGCGCTGACCAGAGCGGGTAGTAGACGCTCCAGACGAACAGGCGCGCTTGAAGACTGGCGAACACACTCATGAGCTCTCTCCTTGGCTTCGTCGCTGGGTATGGGTGCTGGGTCGCAGGCGACAGATGGTCATCCTACTTCACCCGCGGCACATCAACGCCACTAACCCTGACGTAAGAGATTCTCTTAGCCCAGGGTTGGCGACAGCGGCTCTGTAATGTTTTACAGCTCTGTATCATTTCTCGGCCCACTCATCGCTGCACAACTTACGCAGTACTCCGCCCACCTATTTGCACAGCTTTTGCACAACTAACCCCTCATACCAAAGTT
>CAZJBG010000361.1:0-1635 GCA_964543925.1 uncultured bacterium | reverse complement strand
ATAAAGGTGCCTTCCTGCACGGAGGTGTTACTCCCGAAGAGTTGATAACACCGGTGGCGTTACTCACGCCGAGAAGAGGACGTTGAATTGCGCCGCTATGGGCGGCTGTTAGGGTATCTCCGTCCCTACCGCAGGGTTTTCTATTCAGGGGTTTTAGCCGCCCTCGTGGCCTCCGTGGCGGACGGATTCACGTTTACGCTCTTGATACCTCTCCTGCGCGTACTATTCGGTGTCGGAGACGCGATCGCGAACGTGCCGACCGCCGTGGAGCGGGTTGTGGGGTTGGTTGCCGGTGGGCTGGTGGGCCCACAGCAGCAGGACGCGGCTCTTCGTAACATTGTATTACTGATTCTGGGCACGATGGTGTTCAAGAACCTCGCAACGTACGGAGCCGCGTTGGCGAGTGCGCGTATCCAGGAGAGCATAACTCGCGATCTGCGAAGCGATCTGTTTGGACAGCTTCAGAGAATGTCGTTGCAGTTTCATCGCAATACCAAGTCGGGTCAGCTCGTAAGTCGGATGTTCGCCGATGTGGAGCGCATGGTGTTGTTCTTTGACCAAATGTCACAGTCTGTAGCGCGGCAGGGGCTTCTCGCGGTTGTCTATCTGGCGATCCTCTTCTCGCTTTCTTGGCGGCTCACGTTGGTGACTCTGCTATTGGCGCCGCTGGTCACGCTGGCCTTGCTACCGATTCTACGTCGGGTTCGCACCTCTTTTGCTCACGCCGCGGAACTCAGGGGTGATCTCACGTCTCATCTAAGTGAGACGCTAATGGGTGCGCGCGAGGTGAAAACCGCCAACGCTGAAGCCTTCGAGCGGCGTCGTTTCACGGAGATCCTGAACCGATACGCCGGTTGGTCGCTGCGCGGCAGACGTCTATCTGTGTTGGCCGGTCCCTTGAGTGAGACCTTGGGAGCCGGAGTGTTTGTGACGCTGTTGCTTGCCGGGTCGTGGCTGGTTTTGGCGGACGGCGCATTGCGACCCGAGCTGGTGATCACGTATCTCGTGGTGGCGCTCCGCCTGCTATCTCCGGTCAAACGTGTGGCACAATTTCCCGCTCATGCCGAACAAGCATTGGTTGGGGCGAGCCGGGTTTTTGAGGTCCTCGATCGGGTTCCGGATGACATAGACCATCCGGGTGCAGGCGAATTCCGGGGACTGCAGGACTCGATCGAGTTTCGTGGTGTGTGGTTTGCATATCGTCCGAGAGACTGGGTGTTGCGGGATGTGAATCTCACGGTGAGACGCGGTGAAGTTATTGCCATAGTCGGGCGGTCCGGCGCAGGAAAGTCCACATTGGTGGATTTGTTGCCGCGTCTCATCGATCCGATGCGGGGATCGGTCTTGCTGGACGGAGTACCTACCACGGATTACAGTCGCGCATCATTGCGGCGTGCGATAGCGGTGGTTGGGCAGGAGACCGTCGTCTTCCACGACACGGTGAGGGCCAACATTGCCTACGGTGAATCCGTGGCTCACGACGACATTGTAGCCGCTGCGCGCGCGGCAAACGCGCACGGATTCATCGAGGAGTTACCTCGAGGATACGACACAATATTGGGTGAGCGTGGAATGGTACTCTCGGGCGGGCAGCGACAGCGAGTGGCGATCGCCCGCGCGGTTGTTGGGCGACCG
>CAZJBG010000360.1:1217-1637 GCA_964543925.1 uncultured bacterium | reverse complement strand
CCTGGCTATTCTTATACCTGGATTATTATGGGTGGTTCAATTGCGTCAGGCCAGGGTACCAATGCTATTAACGTTGATTGGGGAGCGGCTGGTGCAGGCAATGTAAATGTTGTTGGAAGTAGTAATTGCGGCTCAGCAGCGCCTGTTGATTTGCCTGTAACCATATATGGTACTATCAAGAGCGCTGTATCGGGGGATTGGAGTGTAACATCTACCTGGGATTGCGCTTGTGTTCCTCTGCCAACAGACAATGTGGTAATTGATAATTCGCATACCATAACCTTAAGCTCTAATTCTGTAATTAACAACATAACAATAAATGCCGGAGCAACATTAGATAATGGCACTAAAACTTTTACTGTGATTGGAAATTATACGGTAAACGGAACCCATACCGGAACAGGGCTGATAAATTTAGAT
>CAZJBG010000360.1:0-1207 GCA_964543925.1 uncultured bacterium | reverse complement strand
CGTATTTTAAGCGGTATTACCGTATTTAACAATGGTTCGGTTACCCTGGGAGTAAATCTTGTTGGCCAGGATGCAACAGTTACGTGGGTGAATCAGGGTAATTCCACATTGAATATTGGAGGTGCCTTGCTTACAACCGGAAATCTTGTAGCTTCTGCTAATGGCAATACAGTTAATTATAATGGCACAATAGGGCAGGCCATAAATAATCCGGATGCATCAACTTATTTTCACCTTACAGCTTCCGGATCAGGAACGAAAACTTTACAAAGCAATACGATTGTACAGGGCAATTTGGTAATAAGCAGCGTTTTGGATGTTTCAGCATCTAACTATAACATAAACGTTGGTGGAAATTTAAATAATACAGGTACATTTATTATAGGTTTATCAACAATAACATTTAACGGTAACGCTGATCAATCACTTACAGCTTCTACTGATACAGTTTTTTACAACTTAATTATTAATAAGCCGGCCGGGTCGTTAACTTTAAATGATCCTATTCTAATTACTAATAATTTAACGCTGACAAATGGTCTTATCAATACCTTTCGTTATAACCATATAACTTTGGGGTCGTCAGCTTTCTTAACCGGAGGTTCTTCAGCTAGTTTTGTAAATGGCCCGTTTGCTTATATAGGAACTGGTGATAAATTTTATCCAATAGGAAGGGAAGGTGTTTATAGCCCTGCCTGGTTATATAACATAACTGGTACATCGTCAAGAATCAGGTTCTCAGTAATGAATTTTAGGTGCAAGGGTGTAGCTGGTGATAGTTTAGGAAGTATTGATCCTTATCGTTTTTATAGAGCCTTTCTTATGGGAGGAACTTTTACAAATGCAGGTCCTGTCAAATTGTCGTATGGAGCGGATGATAACATATTCTCTTTATCAGACATTAGAGTAGGATATTCTACAACTGGTAGAAGAGGCACCTTTAACTCTATTGGCAGATCAGCTATGACCGGCAATTTGAGCAGCGGTACCATTACATCAAACACCGGCCCGGTAATAACCCAATTAAAAGGAGTGTTTGCCATTGGAGCCATACGGCCTGTCGCTGATTTCAATGCCAATGATACGGTGTTCTGTGAAGGCGGTTCTGCTACATTTACAGACGCTTCAAAGGGTTCTATTATGCAATATTCATGGAACTTTGGTTCGGGAGCAAC
The DNA here is from genome assembly GCA_964543925.1 of uncultured bacterium. Lineage (GTDB taxonomy): Bacteria > Fidelibacterota > Marinisomatia > SCGC-AAA003-L08 > TS1B11 > JADFNF01. The sequence goes on along the minus strand of CAZJBG010000360.1, from coordinate 32 downwards.
TCCCGCAACAGCAAACACAGCCGGCCCACATG
>CAZJBG010000359.1:0-1641 GCA_964543925.1 uncultured bacterium | reverse complement strand
CCGGAGTTTGAAAACAACAGCCCGGGAATACTCACCAGATACACGTTTGCGGCTATCGTGAGCAATAACAGAGCAGCCAAGGCTGCCAGATGACGTTCGGCAGAGGGCTCAATCGTGATGCGACGACGACGAAGAACAATGTCTCCACGAACGACGTATAGTGGCGCCACCAACAACATCCCCAAAACAACAAAAGAGAACATCAACGCCAACAACCCTGCCACCGCAGGTAACGTGAAGAAGTAATACCCTATGTCACGCCCAAAGGCGGGGTCGGCAATTCCGAACGAAGTTCGATTCAAGAACTCCAGAACCACTCGCCATTGGCTCGAAGCCGACAGTCCTGTTAGAAAGGCCAGGAACGCAGACAAGGGCAAGGCCAACATGCGAAGCATGTTCGTGATATCCAGCTTGGAGGCCTTGGTGTTGATGTTTATCACCAGCGGATCTGGTACCACACCACGCTGCGCAAAACGCAAGTTGGCATAGAAGAATCCAAACGCCGCCAATCCCACAACCACACCGAGCACTATCTTCGTCCACAGTGTGGTGAAGAAAACCTGTTGTAACTCGAGCGAGCGGAACCAATACCAGTCAGCAACCAAGCCAACAAGTGCCGGTGTGACGGCTAGAATCAAGACGAAAAAAACCAGCAATAGGCCTACTACCAACGGTCCGCGTTTCATGAACGACAGCTCCGGAAGGGTTACTTGGTGGTTAAAGATAACGGGTTGCCGGTCTGGGTGGGACTCCGTTTCAAAGGCACTGCAACAGGACCGGCGGTCAGATCAAGGTCGAGTGTTTCCGATATCCGCTAACACCTTCCAGGCACCATCGGAGTCCTTGCGCCACACTGTTAGATACCGCCCCTGCTGCTCGACGGAATCGGCACCCACTCGGGTCAACCTCCAATTTCCATGTGTGTAGCCGACATCCCGAGACACGCTGACGTCCGCAAAAATCGGTTCCCACAAAAATAGAAGTTGGTCGTCCGAGAGCAACGAGGACATGCGGGCCGCAATAGCCTCGTGACCGACAGCGACCTCACCTGATGCTGGGATGTTACGGGCGTCACTCAGGTGAAACGCCATCCAGCCATCCAAACCGCGCTCCGCGGTGGCAGACGCAAACGCCCTGTCGGCATCCATCAAAGCCTGGCGCTCCGCGTCGCCGTTGGGAGCGCACGCACCCGCAAACGAGACGATATAACATGCTACGAATCCAACAGCCCATCTCCGGTTACATAAAAATCCGCGCCGGACACCGGCCGATGCTCCCGGTGACGACAGCACGGATTCAGTGGACCTAGAGAAGAACGCCATGGGGACCTACCTGCCTCGACCGCTCGATAACGCCCGGTAGTATTCCTCCACCATCTCTCGGAAACCTTCGGGCACCTCGTCGGAACCCGAAAGCAAGAGACGTCCGTCATCGGTACCCTCGAATTCTCTTCGCAATGCATACTCGAATTCCTTGAGTCCTTCGAGCACGCCGGCCTGGAGTCGCGCGATCTCGGCGGGGTCATCGTACACCCGCCGGTCGTCCAGACGCCTCAAGGATTCGAGTGCCTCGCTCAGTGCTTCGACATCCAGGCCCTCGCCCCGCAGCCGATCGCTAAGCTCACCCAACTCGCCGGCACGC
>CAZJBG010000358.1:1301-1641 GCA_964543925.1 uncultured bacterium | reverse complement strand
ATACTCCAGCAGTCTGCGCACCAACTCCGCCCTGGGATCTTCCCACTCGTCGTCGTCCAGCGGACGCGGCAGAAGCATTTGAATCTTTATCCGCAGCAATCGCGCGGCCATCTCCAAATACTCCGCGGCCTGATTCAAGCCCATGCGCTCGAGCGCCGCTCTGAACTGGACGGCGATAAGCGCAACGGGAATATCCGCAATGTCGATTTCCTGTTCTCTAATGAGATGCAGCAAGAGATCCAGCGGGCCGGAGAACGCATCCACCTCGACCAAAAACGGTATATCTGCGGATGTCTCAACTCGCGGCACACCCATCTCAGATAACCCCGAACGGAACGAG
>CAZJBG010000358.1:0-1291 GCA_964543925.1 uncultured bacterium | reverse complement strand
GTCGAGAACCATGCCCAGTGTTGCGATGGCCGGCGTCAGTATCACATACAGCGCCTGACGGAAGAAATATATCAGAGCCAGAAGGATGAGTATCCCATATCGCGAGAGCTGTCGGTATTTTAACCCGATTTCCGGCGGAAGGAGATGATAAAAGACGTGTGAGCCGTCCAATGGCGGTATGGGGATCAAATTGAAGTTGGCCAGTAACAAGTTGAACCATACTCCCCACAGCATGATACCCTGCAGCAAGCTCAGCGGTGAGGGTTCCGTGGATCCCCCACCAGCGATGCCTACGGCCGCCGCCAAAAGGCAGAAGATCACCACCAAGACCAGGTTGGTCGCAATCCCTGCAAGCGACACGATGATATCCCCCCGGCGGTATTGACGGTAGAGACGGGGATCCACGGGGATCGGCTTGGCACCTCCAAACAGCATGCTTCCACCCGATCCGAACCAAAGCATTGCCGGGAGCAGGATGCTCATGAAGGGATCGATGTGCCGAATAGGGTTCAGAGTCAGCCGGCCGGCCTTCTGGGCGGTGGGATCGCCCTGTAACAAGGCCGCGTAGCCATGGGCATATTCGTGCGCCACCATGGATATGATGAGCACAGGCAGGACGAGCAAGAAGTCGACGATGGTGTGCCTCATGGATTGCAGAGCAAGAACAAACGCGGCCGAAAAGTAACGGGCCTCACGGGGGGTGTCAAAAGACCGTAGCGCCTTGACGCGTCAGCACTTGCGGAATAGCTTTCGCGTCCGTTTGTACGGCGGTTTAGAGCATCAATAGGGAGCGCAAGTGCCTCATTCGAAGTCAGCCAAGAAGCGCAGACGACAAGCCGAAACACGGCGCCTCGGGAACCGGGTCAAGCGTTCCGGTCTTCGTACGACGGTCAAGAATGCGCGGTCCGCTGCCTCTTCACCCGAAGGCCCTGAGGCCTTCAGGGCTGCCGAGAAGGCGCTGGACCGAGCCGCGCAAAAGCACCTGCTACACCCTAACAAAGCCGCCCGGACCAAGTCCCGTCTTCGCAAGCTCCTCGACGCGAAGTAGATCCAACCCTAGATAGCAGCCAGCTCGGCCCCGCAGCTTTCGCAATACCACTCAGTCGGCAGATTCATCGCCGAGCACTCATTGCATTTCAGAGTCTTGGTTGCCTTCGGCTCCTCGCCGGGTTCGGCCTCTAACTCCTTGGCCTCCAATGCGGCGCCCAGCGCTTCCGCGCCATCCGCCTGTAACTCACTGAACGACTTCCGGGCGGGCGGTGCGGGGGCAGGGGCGGGGGCAGGGGCAGGG
>CAZJBG010000357.1:0-1650 GCA_964543925.1 uncultured bacterium | reverse complement strand
CGTCCTCGGCATGCTCATATCCGGTTTCACTCGACACGATACCGATGCTTCCGGTCACAAAGACGTCGCGATCCCCTATGGGGAACGGTTGCTGGAGTTGTTTCCAGATTCGTTCGGTTACGCGTGTGGCGTCCTTACTGTCCTTGACCACGGCGAGCAAGATCCCAAAACCATCGCCTCCGACGCGCGCGACCGTGTCCTCAGGGCGCACGCATTTGAGAAGCCGCTGCGATAAGGCGAGCAGAAGCTGGTCGCCGCCCGTCTTGCCGTGACTTGCGTTGACCCGCTGGAAGCGATCGATGTCGAAGAGCAAGATGGAAAAAGGTTTTTGATTCCATGGCTTTCGCTTGAGTGTTCTGTCGAGAAGGTCGACGAAGTGCGCTCGATTGGGCAGGCCGGTAACCGTGTCGTGGATTGTTTTTAAAGCCCGGGATGCTCGGGAAAGCGTTTGGTCCAGCAGAGACAGGACCAATACCGCCAGCACGCTCACTCCAAAGGCGGGCAACTCCTCTAGCGGCATCGACGTGTTTACTGTCCACGAACCGTTTGGGTCGAGCAATACCGCTATACGGCTCAAGGCTACTGCGCTCAGCAGAGCTGTAAGTGCGCGAAGTCGCGGATCCCGGAGCCGCACAAGTAAAGCGATGCTCCAGCCGACAGTGACCAACAGGATCAGTAACGAGGCGTATGTGACAAGCGTCACAGGCATCTACTTGGTTCAAGGTGATCGTCGAGTCGCACCGCTGCCCAATGATAATGATCGATTATCGTGCGGTCAGCTTTTCGTGATGGATGGATCTCTATTTTGGGCCTGCGGTCGCTAACAGCTTTAATGATAGCAAGATGTGGGCCCGCCCCGTAGGTTGGCGGTGGGTGGATCAACCATCTCTATTTGGATGAACGGACATGTTGGTGAAGCCAATATGGCATTTGGTGTTAGACCGTGTGTTTAATGTATTACTTCAGGGAGAGAGGGGACCCGAACACTGCCTCCGAGTGGCGCTAGTTGCTTGACTTCTGTCTTTCTACGACGAACTGTATTCCCACTACCCGCCGCCCAGTTGTTTGGGGTTGCACGCATCGTTTTGTGACAAGACGCACGGCGGGGCCGCGTGGCTTGGCCCAATATGCTTGTCGCCCTCTGAACCCATCTGCCCATGGCCATACTAATCATAGACGACGATCCTGGCATACGTCGGGCACATACCAGAATTCTCGAGACGGCAGGCTTTGCTGTAACGGCCGTCGAGAACGGTGTGGCCGCGTTTGAAGAGCTTTATGGTGATCAGGTTTACCAGGCCATCCTTTGTGACCTCGACATGCCGGTATTGGATGGGACCGCATTCTTTGAGCAGCTAGAAGAAAGGCTGCCCGAGATGGCGAGCCGGGTGGTTTTCTTGACCGGCCTCTTGGATGCCCGCAATAGTGAGCGATTTGCCAAGGAGACCGGACAGCCCTGCCTCGAGAAACCGGCGGCTCCTGAGCAGTTACTCGCATGCATAAACCAGGTGTCGGCCCGAAATTCAGGATCCTGGTCCACCCCGTTGGCCTAACGACTCGCAAGCGGATCCTCATATTAGCGTTCCCCCTGCGACCAACCGCAGCTACAATTTCCAGTATGACGCATCAACGGTGTGCGACGATAGCCAT
>CAZJBG010000356.1:0-1657 GCA_964543925.1 uncultured bacterium | reverse complement strand
CTCCCCAAGAAAGGTCCCTCATATTCCATCCGTAGACGGACTCTTCGCTTCGGGCGTAGATGCCCTGGGTGGTGCGGCGATCGCCGTCTTGCTTACCGGTATGGGCCGCGACGGGGCTGAGGGAATGAGCAAACTTGCCAAATCCGACGCCTACACCATAGCACAAGACGCCAACTCCTGTGTTGTCTATGGGATGCCGCGCGCCGCGGTGGAACTGAATGCCGTGAAAGAAAACCTGCCGCTCGCCCGCATCGGGGCCCGCCTGTCTGACTTGCTTTCCGCCACCGCCGCGAGGGTGAGAACCGCGTAGTAAGAAACCGCGGCGAGGATGATTCGCGAACCATACGCGGTCCGGCTAGATTGCGGGCGATTCATGGCCACTAACGACATCCAACTGGTCCAGCGCGCCCGGAACCAAGGCCATCGAACGGCCATAGTTGACGGAGACGGATCCTTCACCTACTCACAGCTGTTGGACGCCTCCGGCCGAATCGCCACACGGCTATTGGACGGGCGTGCCGATCTCGCTGAGCATCGTGTGGCGTTCTTGGCACCCTCGAATTTTCATTATGTGGCCACTCAATGGGCTATCTGGCGTGCCGGAGGCGTCGCGGTTCCGCTGGCAACGTCCCATCCAACCACAGAGCTCGAAATGGTGGTCGACGACGCGCAGCCACTAGTCATCATAGCACACGCAGATTACGCCAAGACCCTCCACCCTATAGCGCGCCAACGCGCCATTCGCTTTCACACCACCGCTGCGGCACTTGAATCCGAACCCGGCAGTCTTCCGACTGTGGATGCGGCTCGCCGTGCAATGATGATTCACACGAGTGGCACCACCGGCAAGGCTAAGGGCGTAGTAACCACACACGCCAACATTCAAGCTCAGGTAACGGCCCTGATATCCGCCTGGGAATGGACAGACGAAGACCGCACGCTGTTGGCACTCCCACTGCACCACGTACATGGCATTCTGGCCGTACTGACGAGTGCATTATGGGCGGGTGCCTGCTGCCACATGATGAAGCGATTTGACGCGGTCGAAGTCTGGAACCGTTTTCAACATCAGACCCCGACTATTTTCATGGGCGTTCCCACAATGTATCACAAAATGATCCACGCCTGGGAATCGAGCCCAGAGGACGCCCGCGCAGCGATGTCAGCAAGTTGTGCCAAGTTGCGGCTGATGATTTCAGGATCCGCTGCACTACCATCTACCATACTCGATCGCTGGAGAGAGATAAGCGGACATATGCTGCTCGAGCGATATGGAATGACCGAGGTGGGTATGGCACTGTCCAACCCCCTGCATGGAGACAGGTTTGCCGACCATGTCGGTCGACCGCTGCCCAATGTTACCGTGCGACTCATTGGGGAAAACGGCCATGACGTTGAAAAAGGATCACCCAGCGAGATCCTTATTAAGGGGCCAGGCGTCTTCCTCGAATACTGGCGGCAGCCCACGGAGACGCAGGCAGTCTTTCAAAACGGGTGGTTTGCCACCGGCGATATCGCGGTACTCGAAGGGTCGAGTTACAGGATCTTGGGACGTAGCAGCATCGATATACTCAAGACCGGAGGATACAAAGTATCCGCATTGGAGATAGAGAACGCACTGAGATCCCATCCGGATGTGAAAGATTGTGCGGTTGTA
>CAZJBG010000355.1:0-1658 GCA_964543925.1 uncultured bacterium | reverse complement strand
TGGCATGTGGAAAGCTTTCAAAGAGCTGACCGGAGCCGGGTGGGTATCGGGAAATCTGCCGCGCATGTTCTCGGTGCAATCCGCCGGATGTGCGCCCGTGGTCGAAGCCCTTGCCGCTGGTCGCTCAGAGACCGAGGTTTGGGCCAATCCACAGACAATCGCCGCCGGGTTGAAGGTTCCGGGACCGTTGGGTGGCAAACTCATGCTGCGAGCGCTGCGAGAGAGCGGGGGAGATGCCGTGGCCGTGACTGATGGGGAGCTGGCAGATGCGGCCGGTCGGCTGGCTCGAAATGAGGGCCTGGATGCCTGTCCCGAGGGGGGGGCGGCCCTGGCAGCCTTGGAGAAATTGACCAAAAAGGGGCTGATCGAGCCGTCGGATAGTGTGGTTCTGTTCAATACCGGGGCAGGTTGGCTTTATCGGTAAATTATGTGATATTAACAGGTTACGTTGGATTTGGGGCGTAAATGGCACCCTTTGGGGCCGTTTGAGGGTATGAAACTACAGGAGGCCATGGCCTCATACACGGTAGAAAGGATTCTACATGAAGCAGCTGGCAACGACCGGCATTGTGGCGGTATTGCTGTTGGGTGCCGCACCCGGTGTGGCCGCGCAGCGTTTCAACATCTACTTACCGCCCGAATGCGAAATGGATTTACAACATTTCTTGGTGCGGAATGCGGCCCTTTACGTCAAAGCAGCAGCCGAAGCGCGCCAAGAGGAAGACCGGAATAGCGCCATCGCAGATGCCGACCGTGTTCTCATGGACGCTCTAGATCGGGGGGAAGAGGCAAATGCGGCCGTGTGGTATTTCTTGGGCCGTAACTATGCTCTGGCTGCTGATTTTGTTGGAGCAGACTCGGCGTTCTCACGTGCACAGGGTCTGGAGCCGGATTGTGCCGACGACATAGACACCCACCGCCGATTCATGTGGGTGCCACACTACAACGAGGGTGTTGCGGCACTGCAAAACGGTGACCAAGCGACGGCCCGCGAGGCTTTGGCTAGAGCAAACTTGGTCGCGACCAACGAGCCGTTCGTTCCGTACTATCTGGCCAGTATCCTCACAGACGAGGGCGATACTCCCGGTGCCTTGGCGCTCTTCAAGAAAACTGTCGGTATCGGAATGACCGAAGGGGATTACGAGGAGAGCTATTTGACATCCTACTTCAACGCGGCACGGCTACACCACATGCTGCGTGAGTGGGATTCAGCGGCAGTGTGGTATGCAGGTTATCGCGATCTGGTGCCGGACGACCCGCAAGCCATTCAGGGTTTGGCGTCGGTTCTCGATGCCGGCGGACATCGTATGCAGGCTTTGGCGGCCTTCGATACCGTTATCGCATATTCCGGAGTCATGTCATATCTGGATCTTTTTGGCACCGGGGTTTCGCTGTTTCAGTACGAGCGATTCGACCCCGCGATCCGGGCGTTCGAGGCCGGTTTGACGATGAACCCAAACTTCAGGGACGGCATCTACAACCTTACCCAAAGCTATTTTGCGATAGCTAATCCGAAGGAAGATCCTGTAGCTGAAGGAGAGGAGCCGCCAGAACCATCCGAGGAGGAAACCGCGATACGGAATGAAGCTGCCAGGCGAATGCTGGAAACGGCCAAGCGGCTCAACGAGGTGGATCCGCAGAACGAATCCTCGATGCGA
>CAZJBG010000354.1:0-1687 GCA_964543925.1 uncultured bacterium | reverse complement strand
CCTCGCAGAAATCCGGCTCTCTGTTCCGAGCCGCCAGGCCTTCGACTTAGTGATGGAGGCACCGTTTCCCCCAGGGCTTCGCGGCGGGGAACGGCGTCGTTTTTGGCATCGTGATATTCACTTTGACACCGCCGACAGGGCCCTGGAGAAACGCGGTGTCACATGCCGCCTCCGCTTGCAGTCGGACGATTGCCGGTTGCTCTCGGTTGGATTCTGCGATGATGTTGGCCAATCGGGAGCTGTGCCGTCGCGACAGGTGTATGAGGCAGTGGTTACCGAGGCCGAGCCCCGCAGTGCACTGCTAGGACGTTCGGATCCGGCCCGCCGTCTTGGTGCAGTGGTCGACCCGAATCGGCTGCGAACGAGCATCGAGTTCGAGGTGGAGCGCCGGTCGCTCCGGGCGAATCACCGCTGGTTGCCGCTGTGGGTGTTGGATGTGGTCTACGACATCGTCACTGTTCGTATCGCGGACGCCACTGAGTCATTCTACGAAGTAAAGATCCGCCATCGCAGATGGGCTCGGTCGGAAGCCGAGCAGTTTGTGCACGTGTTGCAAGATCGATACGCCGCTCGTCTGAGCGGCGCCAACAAACTGGAACGGGCCAAGAAACACCTGGCGGCACTCGAGACCCGGGCTTTGACCCTTCAGGTACAGGGTAGTCGTGAGGTAGCGGCGGTTGTCTGTTACGCTGGGAAGATCGCGCTCCAGCGGAGGGGCAACGCGCTTGCCGTGCCGGCCGGCATCGGCAGCGGCGAAGATGCCTGTAGGGAACTGATGAAGGACCAGCTGGGGATTGCCGCGGGGACGATCAGACTCTTGGGGACCACGGCGGCATCGGTAACGAGGCCGTTGATGGAGGTTTGGTTGGTGGATGGTCGGCCCGGCTCAGCGGAAGATCCAGACGATGGCAGAGTCCAGTGGTTTACACTGCCGGAAATCATGTCCCGTGTTGGGTCTCCTCACATCAGGGACGCGCGGACCCTGGCAGCGCTCGCCGTTGCGGCCCGTTCCGATTTGTCGACCGTCTCGGCGCCAAGCCTGGACAAGCCTGGTATCAATGATGACGATGGCTTTCCGGTCTTGACCGGGGCCGACGGCATGCAGACTATCGCGGAGCTACAGCAGGCGGAGCTACCTGAAGCTTCTCTGGATGCGGACCAGCCCGTACCGGAGCAGTTCATTAACGAAGAACTGAGTTGGCTGGAGTTCAATGCTCGGGTCCTAGAGATGGCGGAGGACCCCGGGACCCCTTTGCTGGCGCGATTGCGGTTTTTGGCAATTTTTAGTTCCAACCTCGATGAGTTTTATATGATTCGCATCGGGGCGCTGAAGCATGACGTGATGCAGGGGCGTACAGAAAAGAGCATCGATGGGCTTACCGCGGAGGAGCAATTACACGCCGTGTCGATTCGTGTGAATCCTCTGGTGGAGCGTCAGCGACTGTGTGCTGACGATCTCATGTCCCGGCTTGCCGCGCACGGGGTCAGACTGGTACGGTGGCCCGATCTGGATGCCGCAGGCCGCGAGGCGATGAGCTTACATTTCGAGCAGCAGGTTTTCCCGGTGCTGACTCCCCAAGCGGTCAGTCAGGCACCGGGTCATCCTTTTCCGCGAATCACCAATCTGAGCCTTTCGCTGGCCGTGTTGTTGAGGGATGAGGAGGACGGCTTGACGCACATCGCCAAC
>CAZJBG010000353.1:0-1694 GCA_964543925.1 uncultured bacterium | reverse complement strand
CGCGTGGTCCGTGTATGTCGCTTTGTGGGACCAGTCGCGATGTTCGGCATCCTCGAAATAGCCGGCCTGATAGTGAGGGTACTCGACCTCAAATGAGCCGGCCCCCACCCCTGTGATCGGATGATCCGCAATCATCGAGCTGGTTATCTGCCAGACCATGACCCTGCCCCGCCCTGACTCTCGGTTTAGGGTATGCAAACCGAAACCGGTAACACCGATGACGGCCGCCAGCAAACCGGTGGCGACCACTCGCCGGCGCAGGGGACGCGCCACGCCGTCAAACCATCCACGGTGGGCCATGTAAGCCGCGATGCACCCGGAAACGCCCCCGAGCAGAGCCCCCCGGCTGCCATTGGCCATCAGTGCGGTCCCTACGATACTCAACCCAACAATCGGAATGATGCGTCCCAAGCGAGAACTGGCCGACCACGCCGAGAACCCCGCTGCGATGGCACCGATTGCCAGGAAGGCACCCATGCTGTTGGGCGAACCCAGCGTTCCCACGATTACCGTTTTCATGGATGCCTCGTAATCCGTGCCGCCCAAAGCCATCCACTGGCTCCACCCCAACGCGGCTTGAGCAGCCGCACAGATCCACAAGGCGTGTAGCAGGTCGGCGGTGAGGGACTCTCGCCGCGCCGATCCGGCGTTTACGTACTGTCGGGTCAGGAACGCCACCAGCAGGAGCGCGAGTTGAGCCCTGAAGCCGGCGATTCCAGTATCGGCCATCCAGCCCGGACTTACCGCAAGCCTCCACACGATCGAGAGCCCTAGCAGCAACTCCACCGCCGACAGCGAAACATTGGTGTTGGATCGTGAGCGAGCCGTTTGCAACCACCAGACCAGTAACCCGAGGCCCGCTGCAGCACCGAGAACGGCCAACCTTGGAGCCCTTAAGGAGGGGAAAGCTGCGGGATCCACTGCAAAAGCGGTGAGCGTCAATACCGCGGCGGCGACCAGTCCTATCACCGGGATGGGAGCCCGGATCACGACGTCAGAAGTCATTCATGCTGGGGGATCCAGTGGCGACCGCGTGGAATAGCTGCTCTTCCACATTCACGGCCATCCCATCGAGATGGTTCGCATGTGCAACGTTGGACCACCAAACCCTGAAGCCGGCGTCCTCGATAAGACCGGCCAGACGGCCGACCCCGGCCGGCAGCACCACATCGTCTTCCTCGGCACTCCACAACAGCCAACTGACGTCCGGGCTGACCTCGTAAAGACTTTCAAGAATGGAGCGGAGATCACGCCTACCAACATCTCCCATAAAAGGAGTGACCGCTCCCAAATGGCTGAACATGCCGGGCCGGGCTGCAGCGAGCGCGAGTGCGCCGGCCGCATGCTGGCTCCATCCGAGCATGCCCAACCGGCCGCTCGCAATCGGATACCGCTGCGACAAGCTTTCCAGCAGCTCGGGGATTTCCTCGTACGCCACCGAGAAGAAATCCTGACTTCCGCGAAAATGAGGAATGATGCCGAGCATCCCGTGAGCCGTTGCCTGGATACTCGTATTGACCACGAAACCCGTAAACGCTCCACGGCCGCCCCAAAAATCCTCCGCAACATTGTGGTTGAGTGAGATCACGGCAGCGAGAGAATCGGTGCGGTCAAACTCTACGCCGGCCGGTACCAGCAACCAAAAAGGCTGCACGCTGTTGTCTGACGCGGCGGTATGGCCCCAAACCTGAGGT
>CAZJBG010000352.1:0-1698 GCA_964543925.1 uncultured bacterium | reverse complement strand
TAAAGCCGTGGATACCTGCGCCGGGGAGTTTGAAGCCCAGACCCCGTACTGCTACGGCACCTACGAAACCGAGCAGGAGGTGATCCCGCTTGAGGGCCGGAAAGTGCTGATCCTGGGGAGCGGCCCCAACCGGATCGGCCAGGGCATCGAGTTCGACTACTGCTGCGTCCAGGCCGTCTTCGCCCTGCAGGAGCTGGGCATCAAGGCCATCATGCAGAACTGCAATCCCGAAACCGTCTCCACCGACTTCGATGTAGCCGATCGCCTCTACTTTGAGCCCCTCACCTTCGAGGACGTGATGAACGTGGTGGAGCTGGAACAGCCGGACGGCGTCATGATCCAGTTTGGCGGCCAGACGCCCTTGAACATCGCCAACCAGCTGGCTGCCGCCGGCGTGACGATTCTGGGGACCTCCCCGGGGGCCATCGACCTGGCTGAAGACCGGGAGAAATTCGGTACCCTGCTGGACCGCCTGGCCATCCCGCGCCCGGAGTACGGGACGGCCCGCAACCTGGATGAGGCGGTTAGGGTAGCCGAAAGGGTCGGTTATCCTGTGCTGGTGCGGCCTTCCTATGTGCTCGGCGGCCGGGCCATGGAAATTGTTTATAACCGGGAAGGACTGGAGGGTTATCTCCGCCGGACCACCGACGCCTCCTGGGAACACCCCATCCTGATTGACGTGTTCCTGGAGGATGCCTATGAGTTCGATGTGGACGCCCTGTGCGACGGACAGGAGGTCCTGCTGGGCGGCATCATGCAGCACATCGAGGAGGCGGGGGTTCACAGCGGGGATTCGGCCTGCGTGCTGCCACCCTACTACATCACCACCCAGGCCTTGGATAAAATCAAAAGCTACACCCGATCCCTGGCCCTGGAGCTGGGGGTGATCGGCTTGCTCAACGTGCAGTACGCCATGAAGGATGGTGTAGTGTACGTACTGGAGGTGAACCCCCGCGCCAGCCGCACCGTGCCGTTTGTCAGCAAAGCGCGGAATATGCCCCTGGCCCGATGGGCGGCGCAGATCGCCATGGGAAAAACCATCAAGGAATTAACCGGTGGGGCCAACCTGGACGCCCTAAGCGGCGACCAGACGCCGACGGTGGTGGCGGTGAAGAAACCGGTGTTCCCCTTCAACAAGTTCCCTAGCGATGGGGTCTACCTTTCGCCGGAGATGAAATCCACCGGTGAGGTCATGGGCCTGGACGTAGGACTGGGTGGTGCCTACGCCAAGGCCGAACTGGGCGCCGGCACCAATCTGCCCACGAGCGGTGTGGTGTTCATTTCCGTGAACGACAACGATAAGCTCAACGCCGTCTCCGTTGCCCGGGATTACCTCGAACTCGGCTTCAAGCTCCTGGCCACCAAGGGAACCTGCCACTTCCTGCATCAGAACGGTATCGCCGCCGACGCCATCAGCAAGGTGGGGGAGGAGCGGCCCAATGTAGCCGACGCCATCGGCAAGGGGGAGGTGCAGCTGGTGATCAACACGCCCCTGGGGGCCCAGTCCCGGACCGACGAATCAGCCATCGGGGAGAGCGGCATTCGCCACGGGGTGCCGGTGATCACCACCTTGAGCGGCGCCCGGGCCATGATCCGGGCCATCCGCCGCGCCCAGACCGGGAATTTTCGGGTGCAGTCGCTCCAGGAGCTGTTCGGTCAATAGCCGGTAGTCCGCCAGCTGGCGGATTCGTAGGGGCG
>CAZJBG010000351.1:0-1699 GCA_964543925.1 uncultured bacterium | reverse complement strand
GTGTGACCTGGAAGTTCCCGCTACTCTCACAACTAACTGTACTGTGTGTAATAGTGTGGTGTGCCTCAATACCTGCTCTACTGTCTGTGACGAGTGTTCCCATAGTGTCTGTACGGTCTGCCTAACAAGGTGTTCCGATTGTGGACTCGATATATGTCGTGTCTGTGATGATGAGTCTCGCCATAGCTGCGTCGATCAGACCACCGTGGAGGCTTCCTAATGGACTTAACCTACCAAAGGTGCCCAAAGGACGATGCAAAGGTTATTACGTCTACCCTGGGAGTCAGTAATTCGGGCCAGATTGTCGAGATCGGAATTGCCGAGATTGCGACATCTGTACAGTTGAAAGGTACGATCTATGCGACTACCTTAGCTATCAAGGGCGGTGTAACCAGTGATTTTGTGTCGAGAGTGGCTGCTAGTCTGGCCAGTCAGATGGGAGACGATGTCCACGCTCTGTGCCCGGTTATAGGGATATTGGTTGAGGCCTTTGCGTTGATGAATGGTGGGTACACTGCCTTGGATAGTTACGGTTCGGTAAACGTGTATCCACCCACGGACTATCCACCGTGGATGAAGGCATACTTTGAGCAACTCGTGGAGTAATAACGATGAGTCGGACATTGACTGGTGAAGGTAACCGGAAGTTCGGTATTGAGGTGATGACGAAAGACCTGATATGGAGTCCAAAAGAGGCATTTGTAAACCAACATGAAAATAAGTTCACGTCGGAGGTCCCCTACACAACAGAAACCGAGAAACCCATCGGTACCAGAGACCCAGATAAGTTCCTCAAGGAGCAGCAAGACAAGCTGTGGAAGGAGATGATGTGATGACTAGCCGGGAGAAGCAAACGGAATATGTATGGGTAGTCTCAACAGGAATCCTGGACGTATTTGACCGAGTGTTCAAAACAAGGTGGAGTGCTAGACTTTATGTAACGACTGAGGTGAGAAAAGGACTCTTCAACCGGCAGTGGTACAAGATCGAGAAGGTGGAAGTGAGACTATGACTGACCGGGAGAGGCTGTTGGAGTTGGCTGAGGCTGTCCTCAAGGTCTATGTGAGCATGTCCATAATTGAACTGGGTGAAGCGATAGACTTGGCACTTAACGTGGTGTCTAGGCCAGCGAAGGAGGCGTTCAAGGAACTGGACAAGGAGTCCGAAGAGTGGGACAATGAGGGAGGAAAGTGATGGGTGATATTATGCTGGGATTCATTCTTGGCCTAGGGGCTATGATCGTCGTGGTAATCATAGTCTTTGCATTCTGGGCTGTGAGGTCTGACCTGCAGGATGGACTACGCCGACAGGAGAAAGAGGAACGGGATAGGGCTACGGGGGTCCTACCCTATAATTATGTGGCCAGCACCAAACGAAGAGGAGAGAAGTAATGATAGGGTATGGTGCAGCGTTTGTGGTCGGGTACTTAGTTTCGATGGGACTCGATCTGGTCCAGAAGCGAGATGTAAGTCCGTGGTCCTTGGGTAATCTTCTCTGGGGGGGATTATTTATGGCCCTGAACTGGGTGGCAACACTGGGAGTATAAGATGACGGAGGTGGTAAGGGTACAAAGCTAATTTCCGGTTCCTAGTCTTGGCTGGCCTGTCTTATCGGACAGAACTCGGAATTGGAAGTTACTGGACTCTCCCGGCATAGGGGGTTATCGGAACGTAAAAAAAAGTTTGCCGGCGAGTTGACA
>CAZJBG010000350.1:0-1710 GCA_964543925.1 uncultured bacterium | reverse complement strand
CGTCCGCTCCTCGCCCGCCGTCGCTAGCTTCAATCCGCCCTAGTCCGCCCCTCGTACGCCGTCGTTTGCCATAGTCCGCCCTGTCCGCCCCTCGTACTCCGTCGTTTGCCTTGATCCGCCTCTAGTCCGCCCTACCGCCCTACCACCCTACCGATCGTGCGGCAAACTCCCCCTCGGAGATCTGAAATACGCAAACGGCGTATAGCGCTGGAGATTCGATACGCGTGACGTATAGACATCCGCATGCCGCTCGACCTGCCGAGCCATGTGGCTCTTGTCGTTACCCGCGCGCATGAGCGGTCCCCAAAGGGAATGGCTGACACGCCCTGCGGCCTCGGCCAGCGGCCCAATCTGATCGTCCAATTCGGCAATCTCTCGGCGCAACTCCCGACCGCGGCGTTCGAGGTCCTTTGCCGAGCTCGGCATTTTGGGACCATACTTCCCACCTTTGCGCTGCAATATCAATCTGGTCCGGTTCTGCTCGAACTCGAGTTGCTCCTTTTTCTTCATCAGCTCAGCGAGACGGGCTTGATCTAGTGCGAAGGCTTGGTTTGCCAATACCTCGCTTTCAAGCTCCCGCAAGACCAGCGCAGTGCGCCAGCGGAGCACACTCTTGGTCACCGTGACATCGCTGAACATGTGGTCGCCCACGTAGAGAATTTGCTCTCCCTCCACGTTGAGAAACTGCTCGACGGCGCCGGCGTTGCCACCGAGATAAACACCACCGGGTTCGGGTCCGCCGATGACGGGTTTCAAGAAGCCGTCGTCGTCGACGAGTTTGAAAAAAGGACTCTGCTCGGAGAAAAACGAGGGTTTTCGCGCTGAAACGATGATGACATCAAAAAGATCCTTCCAGGTCATGCCGTCCGGAAGAAATCGATCGAACACGTATTGCATCATCGCCTGTGTATAGGCCCACTCAGAATTGGTGATGAGCAAGAGTTTCTTATCGGAATTTCGTTGATCCATCAACGTCAACGGGAGTTCGGGGTCCAACTCTACGAAGCGATCGGGGTCCGCCATGATGTCGTCCTTGAGCAACCCCTCCATATGTGCTGCATCCAGAGAGCTCTGGACGAAGTCGTGGATGTCCTTGTACTTCAGAACCTGGGGTAGTTTGCCTTCGTCCAGCCAATCAACCAACTGACCGTATAGACAACCCATCGAAAGAGAGAACAATGTGTTGAGGAAAAGCCACCGCGGTTCTGAAAGATCGATGATGGTGCGGCCGTACAAGCGACGCTGCAGACTGAAGTCCAGAATGCGCGTTCCATGAACGGCGCGCTTCACGTATCCGAACCGGTTGGCCTTTACGATGTTGCCCAAATCCGTGTCGATGATGAGCCCACGCACGACCGCGTTGGGATCGAACTCCAGCTCACCCACGGGCCAACCCTGCTCCACCAACTTCTGCACTATGTACTGATAGGCGCGATTCTCCCACTCGTTCACGTTGTAATGGACCAGCGTGTAATCCATGTCATATCCGATAACCGAGATGGATCGCATGTTCAACGTGCGGCTGCAGAAAACCCCGCGCGACGAATCTGCCAGCTCGTTGTCGGTGAAGACATCGGTGGAGGCGTTTGCTACGCTTGATCGCCGTGTTTGTTTCATTGGCTTCGCGCCGGTACAAAGTGATTTAGCGGACCGTGCCCTCCGCCGAGACGCGGTGCTTGCGAGATGGCTCGCTGTACGAAATCTATGGCG
>CAZJBG010000349.1:0-1715 GCA_964543925.1 uncultured bacterium | reverse complement strand
CATCGTCCGACCACTAAGGGTGGGATTTGTGTTGGAAAGTGGTCAGACGAATAGTGATGGGAACAATGAACAATAACTATAACAAACGATGGCTGCTATCTGATGACTGGATGACTTGCTGCGTTGAGGTTATCCTTTAATTAGTGCCAATGCTAAAAAACGACAGAAACATTATTAAACTTTACAATCAAAAAAGTGCGGTGTCAGCACTATAATCACTGACAACAACAAAATGAAAACTAAAAATTTAATTTACACATTAATTGCTATCACTTTAGCAGTTAATGTTAGCTATGGACAACAACCTTATCAAATGACTGACACTTCAAATAAGTGGTTTGAATATGGACAATACGGTGGTTGGGGACCTAATGAATTACAGCTTGTACGGTTAACCTACTTTTTTGATGGTGATACTATTATTAATGCACTTTCCTATAAAAAACTAATGCACGACAGGAGAGATACGATTTATTACACACCTCCTTTTATTCAAAATTCTTATGGCTATTCTGCAGCTTTCAGACAAGATTCTCTTAAAGTTTATTTTATTATGAAAGACAGCACGACTGAAAAATTATATTGTGACTTTGACCTTTCTATTGGAGACACACTAAAATATTATTATAATGATACAGAATATATTGTGGATTCTATATCCTCAATTCCCTTTGGCACTGGAACAAGAAAACGATACATACTTAATAACGGATTTAGCTTTTATGAAGGAATTGGTAACGCATTAGGACTTTTACGTAATTTTAGTATTGAGATTGAAGGAGGAGTGTATTTAGTATGTTTTGAGCAAAGTGGCATTACACAATATGTATCTGTAATTGGGGCAAATATAGAATGTGGATTGGCTACTACATCAATTAATGAAAATGTTTATTCATCAGATTTCACAATTTTTCCAAACCCTTTTTCTACATTGACAACTTTTCAGACAGACAAAATTTTCAAAGGCGCAACCTTGACAGTTTACAATTCTTACGGCCAGACAGTAAAGCAAATAAAAAATATCAACGGACAGACAATCACTTTGCACCGTGACAATTTATCAAGCGGACTGTATTTCATTCGGTTGACACAAGATAGCAAAGTAATCACAGCAGACAAATTAGTAATCACAGACTGACACGCAGACGACAAAAAAGCACTGGCACTAACACGGGTTTTGCGTTAGTGGGCGGACAGTGCGAGTATAAACATTTGAGCAATTAATAAACATAGTGCGGGCAGACAGTTGAGTGCTTTCTAAAGCCCACCAACGCAAAGCCCGAAACCGATGGATAAGTGGGAAAAATGACAAATGACAAACAAATAACCAATGACATTCGGATTTCGAGTTTCGAGTTTCGGATTTCGAGTTTCGAGTTAACGATCACAATGAAAAAACTTATCATCATATTGATTACAGTTGCTTGTTGCATACTGCCTACTGCCAACTGTTTCTCCCAGCAAGATGCCTTGTACAGCCAGTATATGTTCAATCCACTGGTATTAAACCCGGCTTATGCCGGCAGCAGGGAGGCGTTAAGTATGGTTTTGCTGCATAGAAGTCAGTGGTGGGGATTTAAAGGCGCTCCTTCAACCCAAACTTTTAGCGCGCATACCCCCTTGGTCGTAGGGACTAAATCTGATAAAAGAAAAAGAAGCCGTGCCCTGGAAAATAAAAAGATCGGTGTCGGATTAAACATGGTCAATGATAATAT
>CAZJBG010000348.1:1483-1721 GCA_964543925.1 uncultured bacterium | reverse complement strand
AAAGTATCAAGATCAAGACCATTTTCCGGCCACCGAACCCACGCGGGCCCGGAGAGCTACCAGGAATCACGGAACTCGCGGCGGAAATTGACCAGATCGGCCTTGTCTATCCGATTCTGGTTCGCAGCGACGGAAAGCGTGGCTACATCTTAGAAGATGGCGCCCGCCGGCTCGCGGCCTTTGACAAACTCAAGATCGAGGAGATCCCAGCACTCATCGTGCCGGATGATGCGACGGG
>CAZJBG010000348.1:0-1473 GCA_964543925.1 uncultured bacterium | reverse complement strand
CGAGCGATCACAGTGAACGCGAGCTCGTCGCCAACCAACAAGAGGCGTGGCATCCGCTACAGGAAGGACTGCGCATCGCTGAGATCCACAAGAAACAAGGCTGGTCGATCGCCGAGCTCGCCTTGCGACTCGGAAAGTCAGAGACGTATTTGCGCCGGCGAATCCAATTGACGCTGTTGATTGATCCGTTCAAGACGCACTTCGCGGCGAACCTCATGACGGCGACGCAAGCCTTGCTGCTCGCCGGCCAAAGCGCCGACACGCAACAAGCGGTGCTGAACAAACTCCATCAGCATAGTGCTCTGCTCGCGACGAATAAGAAGGGAGAACCTTTTACCCCTCGCAAGCCGGCTGGAGACTGGAGCTTGTATGTCAGCGTGAGCGATCTGCAGGATTACATCCGCAACGCGGTCTATCGCATCAAGGAAGCGCCGTTCCAACTCGCCGCCGATGGTAAACCGGGCGGCCCATGTTTAGATTGCCCGCATCTCACCAAGAACCAAGAAACACTTTTCGCGGAGCTTTCCGAGGAGTCGCTTTGCACCAACCGCGCCTGTTGGGGCGAGAATGTCGTATTTCACGTCAAAGCGGTCGCCGCGAAAGGCGGAATGGTTACCTTCCCGTCGTACGAGAAGAAACCTGACCCAGGATCGCCGGTGACGCCGATCTCCGCCGCCAAAGTGCAAGAGCTATGGGGCGACCAGAAAAAAAAGAAGTGCCCCCACACTGTGCAAGCCGTCTCATGGCCGTCTGGAGACACGCGCTTGGTCTGTAGTGACCCCAGTTGCGAAATCCACAAGACCGACAACCACGGCAACCCGGTCGACACCAAGACGAAGAACAGAGAGCGGACCCAAAGACAGATTGTGAAAGCCGCCAAGCAAGCCAGTCGCGACATGAGCGATGAGATTGCCAGTAACATATCGGACAGTCCGCCGCCCGGTTTTCTGAAGGCCATAACCATTGTCTGTTGTGAGGTAGTCGGAACGGACGTAGCCAAGTTAGTTCACCCGACCATCAAGGGAGCACCGAAGGTTGGGAAGTCAGAT
The DNA here is from genome assembly GCA_964543925.1 of uncultured bacterium. Lineage (GTDB taxonomy): Bacteria > Fidelibacterota > Marinisomatia > SCGC-AAA003-L08 > TS1B11 > JADFNF01. The sequence continues at coordinate 424 of CAZJBG010000348.1, read as the reverse complement.
TGGAGCACGCGGCCGTCCGCGCAAATCGCGAAGCACGTCAAAGCGCAAGAGGAGTTCGGACCCCAACAGGCTCTCGAGATCCTCGGTCGGTTGCTCTTGACCGGTTCACAGCAGCGGTACTCCGCGAGTCAGTCGAAATTAGTGAGTCCGGAACTCCGGTCGGCCGCGAATTCGATCGGCATCGACGTGAAAGGCATCGAGCGCAAAGCATGGCAGGCCCACAAGCCGAAGCCCCCTGGACGGCCACGTAAGAAGGCTCAGGCCGCTCCAAAGAAGAAAGCGACCAAGACGGTCGCCAAGAACCCCCGCAAGGCCCAGGCGGCCAAGAAGCTCGCCAAGAAAGCGAAGGCAGCGCCCGCGCGCAAGGCGAGGAAGGCAACGAAATGACAAGCATCAGCATCAAGTTATCGGACAAATAAGTCGA
>CAZJBG010000347.1:1144-1724 GCA_964543925.1 uncultured bacterium | reverse complement strand
AACCGGTGTGGAATGTATTCGGGGCGGACAACGTGCACATCGCCACGGTGAATACGCCGCCCGGATTGTATCCCTACGAGATTGGCGACGACTACATGTTAGGTAAGTGGCAGGACGATTTGGATGTCGAGCACGTGCAGATGTTTGCTCTCCTCAAGCCAGGCAACGAAGGCGTCGTCTTTTGATGGAGAAACAGCATCATTCCCCCGTGTGGTCCCTAGTTGTGCTACCGCGGCCGGGTCGGCGGAGCGCAATGAGCATCGAGAGGACGGCGAGGTGAATCACAGGTGCAACGGCCCCCAGGTTCGATTCATTGGTCAGGACCGTATATAGAGCGCCGAGCATTATGACCATCAACATGGCCGCCGCGTACCGTGTCAGCTTGGGGACCAGCAGGGCGAGGGCCCCGATCAACTCCAGCACTCCGATCGCCGTGGAGAACCACGCCGCGTAACCCCACGACACGAACAGGCCGTGCCATGTCTCCGCGCCGGGTCCCAGTTTGGCGAAACCCGCCAATCCGATTCCCAGTGTCTCGAACACAACCAGAATCCATGACAGGATGGCAACGAGGCGTTTC
>CAZJBG010000347.1:447-1134 GCA_964543925.1 uncultured bacterium | reverse complement strand
CGATCTCTCCTAGTTGGCAGAGGATGTTTGGGACGCTAGATTGTGATAGCGATAACACAGTGTAACCTAACACAATATTATGCTAGTGGGCCCATCATGCAATTGCCACGACTGTCCCATCTTCAATTCCTCGTTTTGGGCCAGTTGTTGGGGTCGTCGGTTTCCGGTATGGAGATCCGACGGCGGCTGGAAGCCTTTGGGGCGAAGCAGAGCGGTCCGGCCTTTTACCAACTCATGGCCCGGATGGAGGATGCCGGTCTAGTGGAGGGATGGTACGAGCAGCAGATCATCGACGGACAGATTATCCGAGAGCGACACTACAAGATATCGCGAACGGGATCTCCAGTCTGGCAACGGAGTCGCGACTTCTATCAGAAGAGCATCAAGGCTTTCGAGCCTAAGGGAGGCCTTGTCCATGGCTGACAAGCGGACGTAACGATAGGTCCTATCATGAGCCTCCTTCCCCGGGAATTTCGGGAACGTGTGGTGGAACCGGCGTATAACGATCTGCTCGCTGAGGAACTCAAGGTCACACGCAAACGGAACGGTCCGAAGAAGGTGCCGTATCGAGCCTGGTCTCGTGTGGCGTTCGCATTTTCGTGCTTCCGGGTGGGCATCCCACATCTCTTTTGGAGCGCAGGTAGACCCACGCTTCTCACCAACTCGATTGCCCTCGTCGTGGTCTTC
>CAZJBG010000347.1:0-437 GCA_964543925.1 uncultured bacterium | reverse complement strand
GATTGGCGGTGGACTACGGTCCGCGGCCGATTCCCTAAGGTAGCAGATCGTCGAGGCTCGACTGCCGGTGAAGGGCTGCCACGGTCGGGCCTTCGGCACAAATCCCACATCTCACTAACAATGTTATTGACAGAGGAGTTTACGGCGAGTAGACTCTCACTAACAATGATAGTGAGACTGCTATGGGAAACAAAGCCCTGGGAGAATTTGAGCACTTGGTCCTCCTGGCGATTCTGCGCTTGGGCGGTGAGGCCTACAGCGTACCCCTCGTTGTAGAACTCGAGGAGCGTACCGGCCGAGAAGTGGCCCAAGCCGCCGTGTTCATAGCCTTGCAACGGCTGGAGAAGAAGCGTCTGCTCACGTCTCGGTTGGACGATCACGCTATAAAGGAAACGGGACGCGTGCGGCGCTACTTCAAACCGACGCCCGAGGCGTTG
>CAZJBG010000346.1:0-1732 GCA_964543925.1 uncultured bacterium | reverse complement strand
GACTCACTCTGCTGCTGGCCGCTGCCCGTCTTCTTGAGCACCCACGGCCTGTCCAGCAACGTGCGCTCGCGGGTCTCGTAGTCGTCGTCCAGGGGGTCTCCCATGTAGGCGTCCTCGATCTGCTGCTGCAGCTTGGTCTTCGCGATCAGGAGCTGCATGCCGCCGACGGTCTCGACGTAGACCACGCCGCCGTCCCGGCTGTTCTTCTGCTCCCACGGCACCTCGAGGCCATTCGCGTCCTTCGTGGTACCGGACTGCGCGTGCGCGATGTCACGCACGAAGACCGGTGCCACAAGCCGCGGCCACGGGCCCTTGAACCCGGGCGCGTCGCCCAGGTCGCAGATCGCGCAGGGGCGGTCGTCGTCGCTCTCGATCTTGCCGCACCCGACGTCCTTCGTCCAAGTGTTGCGATCGCCGCGCGGGTTGCGCAGCTTCTTCTCCACGAGGTGGATCAGCGGACCGGGGATGTCGTCCCCGTCCAGCATGAACCAGAAGCGGGCACGCTCGCCCGCCTTCAGCCATAGCTTGCGGTAGCCGCTGCCGCTGCTTCCGCTCCCCGTCTTTGCGTTCTGTCGCCGAAGGTGGTCAAACCCTCTCCCGACTGCCATAAGCTTTTACCCCTCTCACAAGGTGGCCTAGCCCGTCACCGATGTCTTGTATTGATTCCCGTACCTAGATTATACCTCCATAGCCAGCGCGAAGGCCTCCCGCAGCCGGTCCTCGTCGACGCTGCTCGCCCCGTCGGAGAGAACCCGGGCCGCGATGTCCTGCAGCTCGCTGTCCCCGGCGAGCACCCGCTGAACGAGGTCCACCCTGTCGACGCTGTCGTATGCCTCGTCGTCCTCGCCCAGAAAGCGCCCGTAGCTGGCGTTGCGGTGGCCCTCGTCCTCTGGCCCCGTGTACATGATCGACTCCAACGATATGTGCCCGTACGGCAGCCGCATCGGATCCCATCGCCGACCGCCACATTCACACTGCGGACCGCGCCCCCTGCGCTCGATGAGGGTACTGCACTCGCGGCACCGTAGCCCCACGATCGGCTGGTTACGCCGGGCCTTCGCCTGAAGCTTGATCAGCATGTTCTGCATCGACTGGATGCAGAGGTTGAGGAAGCTACCCCTGGTCGGGTCGTACATGCTCCCTACTTCGCCGCGACCCGGTGACCGTGAAGGCTGCCATCGGTTTTCCCGTTCCCTGATTCCCTTGTACGTTCATCTTACCCTGTACGCGCCAAAATGTAAACTCCCCGCGCTATTTCGTACCTGAACAGGGTGAAAATATACCACTCCGGGTCATCACCGGCGCTCGACCCCGAACGGGATCCGGTGCGAAAAGGCCCCCTCGAGCTCCTCCGCGGTGCATTCCTGCACGTCCTTGCGGTGTTCCGGGATGTGCAGCTCCAGCAGGCGCACCCGGCCAAGGTTACGGGCCGCGCGTCGTGTCCCCGCGCGCCCGGCCTCGTCCGCGTCGTACGCCAGCCACACCGTCCAGAAGCGACGCGCCAGCTTCTCCGCCTGGGCCTCCGAGAGCGACGCGCCGAGCGACGACACGGCGGGGTACCCATGCTGGAAGAGCCACATCGCATCGAGCGGACCCTCGACCAGCGTGACCTCCCTGGCGCCGAACGGGATGTTGTCCAACCCGAGCAGCGCGTCGGTCTTGGTCAGGCCCTTGCTATTCAGGTACTTGCCGCGGCCCGGGGCCGGCTTGAGCGGCCGCCGCACCAGCCCCA
>CAZJBG010000345.1:0-1737 GCA_964543925.1 uncultured bacterium | reverse complement strand
ATAATATCGGAATCCAATCTTCCATTAATAATTTTTGTTCCCGAATTTCGTTTCGGCGTTCAACCCATTCATTTGTAAAATCTCTATATAATTTTAACTCTGAATATTGATTTGCATTAAATTCTCTAAAATTTTTAATCGCAGAACTGATCATGTCCAATAGCAAAGGCCTTTCTGCTAAGTCTGATAGATTAATAGAATCTTTTATAATGTCGAATAATGCCGAACCTTTCTTTCTACCTATTTTCTTAAGTAAATAATCAAAAATTTGATCTTTGTTGAAAGGTTTAATTCCTATTGGGTGAAATCTTATTTTTTCATCTTCGAATATATTTGGATCCGTTACTAACGGGATTATTTCATGTAGAATCCTTAGGCTCTTAAACGCTTCAGGGCGTGTTGTTATTATGAGTCTAGACCTTGATGTTAGTAATTTGCAAATTGCCTCAATGTAGTTCTGTAAGCTATATTTATTTGTCTGTATTAATACTTCATCAAATCCGTCCAAAAGTAGTATTATTTCCCCATTTGCAGTCATTTCTTTAAAACTCGCCCAATCGAAGGATTTAATTCCCATCTCTTGTGTAAAATAATCAACTATTAAGGATCTGAGAGATTTGTAAAGATTAGTGGTTTCGATCGGATGCCAATGCCTTAATCTAATAAGCAATGGTATCGGATTATTGTCTTTCTCTAACCACTCGATCGCATATTGATATGCTAATCGATGTATTAGGGCAGTTTTCCCCATACCAGCAGGTGAAAATATAAATATGGGATTATTTTGTTTATACATAAGGGAATTACGAACAGTATCATATATATCATCAATTTGTAAGAATTCATTAACATCTAACCAAGAATATTTTTCATTTATAACAAATCCATTCTTTTTTTCAAATTTTATCTGGTTAAAATATTTTTGCGACCTGTATTTACTATAATCAATCTTTCTGTATTTATAATCGTATCTAAAATCGACTCCAGATAACGGAATGTAATATTCACTAATCTTTTTATATTCTGACATATCTTCATTAGAGAGATCAGCCAAACTTTTGACATAATTTGTAAAATCTATCTGTCTAGTTGGTTTATAGTTTAATAAATTCAATATAAGTATTATTAAATAAAAAAGAGCTATTATGCCATTTACCAATACTGCATAAATTATTAGTTTTTTTACTATATTCGGATTATATACAAATCCTAAAATCACTATTATACTCAAACTGGTTTCTATAAGGACAAGAATGTTAAATAAATTCTTTCTGAATTCGGAAAAAATGTCTGAACGTTGATGATTCCCCATATGTACCAATTGAAAAAATTAGCTTGATATGTTTTTATAATCAATGATAAAAAATCGATCCAATCTGACTCAAATTATTAATTGTAAAATCTGCCTTCGAAAAGTATACATAAATAAATTGTGTCGTTTATTTCCTCAATTGCCTTGGTTGCAATGACTAAACCTAGTGTATGTATGAGGCTCAAATCTCCAGATGCAATTTCAACAATTGAATTAATCAGTGTATCATCTATTTCAATTTCAAGTGTTCTCATACCTTTTCGAATTAACAAATTAAACAACTGACTATTGTTGACCAAGATATTGAAATGAATAATATGGATCTGGACGGGTCGATTGAAGACTTCTATATCAGATATATGTTGAAAATCTATTAATAAACCCCTAGAGCCTCATTTAAACATGAAATTTTTTAAAAACCAAAC
>CAZJBG010000344.1:0-1743 GCA_964543925.1 uncultured bacterium | reverse complement strand
TCGAACCCACGACCGACGGCTTAGAAGGCCGTTGCTCTATCCAGCTGAGCTACCGGGGCTGTCAGCGGGTAAAGCTACGACCCCACCCGCAGAGTTGCCTACCGGAAAAAAGGGGTTCCAATTCCGACCCGGCCTGAATAGCTTTACAGTCACTTTACGACTATCCGCATCCATAAGGACATAACATGACGATCATCCCAAATAGGTGTACATGACTAAACCTCTGATGAGGCTCACGTATCGATCGGTGCCCATTTATTCGTCCTTGAGGCCGTTCCGGTTGCCCGGCTTGAGGCAGCTGGTGCTGGCCGGGCTGGCGCTGATGCCGCTGAACGCCCAGTCCCTCCAACAGAACGTGGCGTCCGTTGGCCAGGTTCGGATCACCCTGGAGGCCTTCGCCCAGAGGTATTCGGCCTATCTCCAGAGGACGTCGCTGACCGATGCCGCCAACACCCGGATGATCTTCCTGGAGGAAATGGTCGACGAGGCCATCTTCCAGCAGTACGCCCATGACACGGGTCTCGATGAGGCGCTCCCCATTCTCACGGCCGGCTATGAAGCTTGGCGGGCCATACTCCTGTACGAGGTGGCCCAGGTTCACCTCAACGAAGGGGGCCAGGCCGGCACGGACCTGATCGAGGCCGAATACCGCTATCGCAACACCCGCTTCCTAAGCCGGTATCTGACCCTCACCGACAGCCTCGTCGCCGTCGACTATGTGAATCGACTCAAAGCCGGTGAATCTTTCGAGACCCTCACCCTGATGAGCGCTATCCCTCGCACCACACTGGATCAACCGGGTGAACCCAACTGGCAATTTTCCACCCAGTTGGACCCGGCCTATGCCCGGGCGGCTTACCAGCTGGCGCCAGGTCAATATTCAGCCCCGTTCGGCCATGCCCAGGGCTTCCAGATCATCCAGCTGCTGGACAAAGCATTTCAGCCGGATCATGGTCACTTCGAGCGTGTCAAGCGGCATCAGCAGATTGCGGCGGAGCTGGAGCGGGAGATCAATACCGTTGTTGCGGAAGAAACGCTGCGTCAGTGGGCCGGGGACCTCCCCATCAAGTGGCGCAGGTTGGCTACCAGGAAGATACTGCGGTCACGGATCCTGGCCAATCCACAGCCGGGAATGGCTGAAATCCCGCCGGAGCCCGAGCTGCTGGATGTCGTGCTATTTAAACTGAATGGTGAAGCCTATACCCTGGATTGGGTCCTGTCCCGGCTCGATCTTCTGCCGCCGGGCGACAGGTTTGACATCGACAAGGTGGCAATCTTCCGTGAAAGGGTCCGGCAAATGCTCATGTGGGACCGCCTCATGGGTCTGGCGGCTTCCCTGCCTGAGACCGATGCAATCTTGCGCCGCGCCGACAGTCTCCAGACCGCTGTTACCCACGCCGCCATCAAGGACTCGCTGACCACCAGCCTCCTCGGGCAGATCGAACCGGGGGAGGACTCGCTGCGTCTATTCCTTGCCCAGCACCCATCACGCTATACCACTCCCGCCCTGATGGACCTGGAAGAAATCGTGGTGCGAGACTCCCTGTGGGCGGTTACGCTCAAGGATTCCCTCATGATGGGGGCCGCTTTCGGCGCGCTGGCGCGTACGGTCACCGAGCGATCCTGGGGCAGACAGGTCAGCGGCAAATTGGGTTGGGTGCCGGTGGGCATCTACGGCGCAGCTGCACGGGAGCTGGCCGGAGCGAAGTGGGGCGAAGTGGTGGGACCTCTATCCGTGGGGCA
>CAZJBG010000343.1:0-1746 GCA_964543925.1 uncultured bacterium | reverse complement strand
AGGACACTGCCGTTCGACTCCAGGGTGCACCCCGACAGCATTATGGGGTAGATGCCCCCGACGATGTTCACGCAGGGAGCGCTATTTCCAAGGGTCCCTATGAGAAACTGGCAGCCTGCGAACTTGATGGGGCCACTGTTCGCGTTGGCGTTGACGAATATGCCGTTGAAGGTACAGCCGGCGAATGTGCCCTGGAGCGGGTCGATTGAGGTCTGCTCTGAGGCCTCCTCGTCGTAGACGGAGAAGGAGCAGCCGGTGAACAGCCCCGAGGCGGTGAAGATCCAGTCTCGAATCGTGAGGCCGTCTCTGTCGTTTACGAAGTCCACCCCGGTGTAGACTACGTTGACCCCGGTGGTGATTCTTGCGTCGGAGATGTTTCCGGTCCCCAGTACGGCGCCTCCCGTGATGTGGCCGTAGGCAGTGGCGCTCGACGTGAGCTCCTGGCCGGAGCCAATGCTGAAAATATTGTTGGTGAAGACCGGAAGGCGTTGGGCGCTGGAGCCGTTGAGGTGTATGTCCCCCGAGAAGTCGCACGAGTTGTACCGGCCGGAGCCAAGGCGCGCGCGTCCCGAAAAGCGCACGCGGTCCATCGTGAAGTTGAGCCTGGTCTGGTCGACGTCTAGCGTCCAGTCATTCCCCGACGAGCTGGCGTTGATGAACAGGTTGTCGAGGCTGCATTCGTCCGCTTCGACGATGCCTCCGGCGGCGGCGTTGGTGATCGAAACTATGACGGCCTTGGGCTCGCCCTGGCCCTTCACGTGTACGAAGGACTTCAGCGTGAGGGTCACTTCCGCATACAGCGCCGGGTTGACCAGGACGACGTAGCGCTTTACTGCGGAAGCGTCGGTGATGCTGTCTATCGCGGCCTGTATGGTGGCGAAGTCGCCTTTGGCGGAGTCGGTGTCAACGATTACCACCTGCGACCAGTCGACCACCCCGCCGCCGGTGGCCGTGATGAAGTCGATCGGTTCGGTGCGATTAGCCACCGCGTCCCTCGCCCGCGTCGGTCATAGCAAGAACTCCCTCTGGGCTGCGATTAGGCCGGCATTTCCTCCAGCTCCCAGGTAAGTGTAGCCGTCGACCTCCGTAGTCACTCCTCCCGGGTTTGTCACCTCGACGTCGACCAGGCCCACGGGACCTGCCGGCGTCGTTACTACGATCTGGGTGGTGGAGTTGCTGGTGATCTCCCCGCCGTCGACGAAGCTGAGCGTGTCCCAGTCTTCTGTAGCGCCGGCCCCGTCGATGGGTTTGTGGAGGCCCAGGCCGACGTCGTTCTGGACAAATGCGTTGCTAACGCTGATCTTGAGGATGTTGTCGAAGTAGACCTTTATCTCGGGCCCGCTGAACTCGACTCGCAGGGTGCCTTGAGTCTTTCCGATCACGGTGACCGTGGTATTCACGCCGCCGCCGCCCAGGGATTGCAGCCTGAGCACCGAATCGGAGGCGCCCGAGGCGGTCTCCAACGTGGCGATCCATCTATCCTCCGTACCGGCGTTGCGTCGGAAAAAGACCCCGGTGTTGCTCTGGCTGCCGCCGGTGGTGTTCTTCACGAAGCATTCGAGAATGCCGTCCTTGCCCTGGGCGCTCCACAGGTACTCCGTCAAGACGGAGACACCGGAGGTCCGGGCGTTTGGAACTATCGGCCCGAAGGCGAGGTTTATGAAGATCTGGCCGCCCGCGGACACCTTTTGCCAGGTCTCGCCCGTATCCGAGGTGTGGGTGTCCAGGTCGTCGCCCTGGCTGCCT
>CAZJBG010000342.1:0-1746 GCA_964543925.1 uncultured bacterium | reverse complement strand
GGAGAGGATAGATGGTTAATCAAAACAGATGCACTGGGTAACATGCAATGGAATATAACCTATGGCGGAAATGGATATGGAGTAGTAAATGAGCTTGTACAAACTTCTGACGGAGGATTTGCTCTTGCAGGTTCAACTAATCGATTCGGGTATGAAAATGATGATATTTGGCTGGTTAAAACCGATGGGGAGGGTAACACACAGTGGGATAAAACCTTTGGGGGAGAAGCATATGAATATGCAACTGACCTCGTGCAAACTTCTGATGGTGGGTTTGCTATTGCAGGTTTTACTTTTTCATATTGTGCCACTTCAAAGGTTAACTGGTTGGTCAAAACAAACAGTAGTGGTTATTCCCCTGATATTCAATCGAATTTCAATTCGTGTTCGGATCCATCCTTTATAGAATCGATCAAAGAAATTCGAGAAATTCTATTGATCCTACCTATAATAATGATAATTAGTTATTTATTATACAGAAAAAGAAAAATTAGAAAGTTGCGTGAAAGCGATTCGAGATTATATCCGAAAAATGAGCAAAAATAATCCTAGCTACGATTATTTGGTTTTATTATTAGATAGAAAATTATGTTCGCTAAAAATTTCTGTGATTAGTTCGTTGGCATAACCTCAATTAATCAGTAAATTTCTTGATGGTTGTATTGTATTACTTGAGCGATTGTAATATCATTTTGTAAAACAGATTGGATGAATCAAATGAAAATAGCATTAACATAGCGATTCATTTATGCAACGAGGATCTGGATAATGCGTGTTTCTACTTCGCATAATCCCTTTGATCTTTAGTATACTTCATCTCATAAAGAAAGACGCGAATTTCAGGAATTGGTTGTATTAGATTTGCTCAAAAAATATAAAGAAGTACTCTCTTCAAGAAGTTTTCTGAACAATTATTTTCTGATGAAAAAAATCTGAAACCGAAGAAATATCCAAAATTAGATTATTTCATTAAATTCCTTGACAAACATAGTTTTGAGAGTAAATTGTCTGTTTAGAATTGTTATGAAACAAGCCCGAGCGGCACAGCAGCATAAAGTCTTATTTCTCCACAATTACCACATATTGCTTGAAGATCCCTAATCTAAATAAAGGTGGTTGATACATTATTTGAAATACTTTCAGTAGTTATAGGGATTTCCGTAGTTATAGGGATCTCCCCTTCTCTTTGCATTTTCCAATAAGGAAGTAAGGTTTCAATCTGTCTCTCGATCTCTTCTTTATCATAATTTATTGTCTTATAAGAGAGTACATCCCTATAATTTTTTAAAAATACATTCAAATTTCCCAATGAATTATAGGAATTGATTTCAGATAGTATTTCTAAATCTGTGTTTTCTGCCCAATCTCTTTCTGCTTTTACGATCGCAATTTTTAGATTAGAACAATCAAAACCCATAAAATCTAGACAATATGCATATAATAAGGCTTGAAATTTATCATTTTTGATACCAAGTATATTTCTTAACTAACCAATTAATCAATTAAATACTCTTAATGAAATTCTCATCCTTTTTCAGAAGGAAAGACCCATATCATGGTGAATTCGAAGGGATCAATTGCAAGTTTATCAGTTGAGGAATTCATTCAGCAAATCATCAGACAGCACTAGCAATTCAATCAACCGGAATTCTGGAACATGAAGATATTTGTTGAAGGGTTAATTTTTAAATAGTATTTGATTTATTTTTCAATATTAATTCAAGATATATGATAGGAGAATTTAAT
>CAZJBG010000341.1:0-1748 GCA_964543925.1 uncultured bacterium | reverse complement strand
AAGATCATGCTTGAGATACTTGCAGGCAGGAACTTCCCAGTTGGATTACCTCCCGTGGAGGATATAGCAGCTGAGGCGTTGGGTTCCCAACGTCGTCCTGGGGTCGAAGAACTAGGCATACCTCCGGGCATTGCACCGGGTGTACAGCCACAATAGGAGGAAACAATGGACCACAAAACACCAGTAGTGTGGCTTCGACCGGAGGATGAAATACTGAACTGGAAGACACAACAAGACCAACTAAAGGCACTTATAGAGCCAAGCGTATGGCGAAGACGATGTCAAAAAGTCGTAGGCTATTTAGTGGCCCTGGTGAATCGACCTATCTGTAGTGTTTTCCACAGAAAAAACCACATGTGTTGGGACACTCTATGGTGGGAGAAGGATGCAATAGCGTTGCCAGGAAATCTATGCTGGGTTTGTAATACCTGCAAACGATCTTGGAATACCCGCAACCCACGGCTATTTGAGTCGGAACTCAATCCAGGACCGGTGATTTGGGGTGAGTATGCGGCTAAAGTCTTTATGGTGAGAAAAGCAAAACGACGGAAAGAAGCATTTGTCCGAAACAAGTATATCAGGAGCAAACAAGATGCCGAAGCAAATCACAAGTAGTGGACAGCCGGACGGGACAGCCCAGGCATACCCTATGCCACAGGATCACGACGATGGAACCCCAGTGGTGAACATTCCGGCGGGAGCGGTGCCTCCGCAGATTATGAATGCTCCCCACCCAGCCCAGACTCAGCTAATTAGGCTAGTGACAGATGGACGGGAGGAGTTAATTACCCAAGATGAGCTGGTACGACGGGCTCAGAAGGGGGGATCAGCAGATTCCAAGTTTCAGGCCGCTGCCGCCCAGTCTAAAGAAGCCGACGAAGCTATACGACTCAAGGCAGACCTGGAGTTGCTGGCCGAGACTGGGGATGTCAGTGCCTTCCGTAGAGCCGGTGCCTCGATGGGCCTGACTGGAGATGAGGTAGAGGAAGCTGCCCGAATCGTGTACGAGCAGATGGACGAAAACACAAACTCTCCCGGCCAAGATCAATTCGATGAGAATACTCTATATGAGCCAAGAACTCCTCAAGGTGGACAGATGAATATGAATCAGCGTATGGCTCTCCTTGAAGCGGAGTTGATGAAAACTAAAGCTCTACTTGCGGGTGATAAACGAACCGGCTTCGCTGATTTAGACCAGACTCTCCAGACGGTGGTAGTGGACGTGGAACAGAGAAGAGTAGATAAAATTATTCAGAATGCACTTGACTCTGACGAAGTCCTTGCCTATTATATGAGTAGTTACGATGATAAGGGCCGACAGGCCATTCGTGACATGATCGACGAAAAGGTCAGAGGGCGACTTGACAGTTCTGATGGCAGTTTCGGAGATGGGACCCGAATCCTTCGAGAGGTTGTACCCGAAGTGAAGAAGACACTTGAAGCAATCGGCACCCCAAACCGACTCACTCCACAGATGGGCTTCGGCCCGTCTCCAGGAGGCCAGGGAGCCAACATCTACCCGACTAAGCAGCCTGACCACGTCTCGTCTTCCGAAGCTGGGTTTGAGGAGCATATCGCAGAGACGCTCCAATATAACAAGTACAAGGCAGCACAAGACGGCAGGTAGTACGCGGTAGGTGTGGGCAATGGTTTCCATTCCCACGTAGATTTATGACTCTAACTTGGGAAGGAACCAATGGCCACAATTTCTGACAGTGTACAACTCACTTTGGAACAGAAGATCGTTC
>CAZJBG010000340.1:679-1777 GCA_964543925.1 uncultured bacterium | reverse complement strand
CAGAAGGCTTCCTGTTCCCCGAGAATGACAACTTGTGGGTGCCGCTCATCGTGAACGCTCTGGACTACGAACGACTGGAGGGACCGGCGATCCGAGTCTTTGGCCGTCTCACTCCCGGCATCACACTCGAAGAAGCGCAAGTGGAATTGACCGCGCTCGGGTTGCGGACGGCCGCCGACTTCCCGGAAACAAACGAGCAACTGCGGCCTCGTATCATGTCCTACACGGATGCTTTCACCGGTGAAGCCAACAACAAGCGGCTGATCTACATGTTCCACAGCTTCATGGTGATGATCCTGATCGTCGCCTCGGTCAACGTCGCCACGCTGGTGTTTGCGCGAACCGCAACGCGCGAGCGCGAAATTGCGGTGCGAAACGCGTTGGGGGCAAGTCGAGGCCGGATCGTCATGCAGATCTTCGCTGAGGCACTCGTACTGGCGTGGGTTGCTGCGATGTTCGGGCTCGCGCTCGCGAGCTGGGGGCTGAGGCAGATTATGATGCTGGCGATGGAGGCATCTAACACAGTCCCGTTCTGGTTCGATGAGAGCCTGGCGCCCGCCACGGTAATCTACGTCGGCATCCTCACGGTCCTCTCCGCCGCCATCGCCGGAGTCGTACCCGCGATCAAGGTGACAGGCCGTCGAGTGCATGGCGGTCTTGGGCACGTCACCGCGGGCGGTTCCGGGGGAATGCGGTTCGGCGGGTTCTCTACCGCGGTGATCGTCACGCAGGTCGCGCTCTCTGTCGGCATCCTGACGATTGGATTCGGGATGGGACGGGACTTGACGCGGTACCAAGTGGGCGAATTCGAATTTCCCGCGGACGAGTACCTCTCCATGCGACTCCTAATGGACCGAGAAACACCATCGAGCGCACAACCCGAGGAGTACGAAGCTGAGTTCGGTGCACGATACGGCGACGTCTATGAAGAGGTGGCGCGGCGAGTGACAGCCGAACCGACTATCTCGGGAGTGACCTTCGCCGACCGGCTGCCCGGCATGAGCCACCCTCGCCGTTTCGTCGAGGTGGACGGGGCCGCAGCACCTCACGGCTCAGGGATCGGGCACCCGTGCGCGGCGCGTCGGTCGATGTGCGTTT
>CAZJBG010000340.1:0-669 GCA_964543925.1 uncultured bacterium | reverse complement strand
TTCTTTCCGGCCGAGGATTCAACTCGGGAGATGCAGAGTCCGGACGCAATGTCGTGATTGTGAACCGGTCCTTCGTCAGTCAGGTTCTAGGAAACCAGAACCCCATCGGGCGACGCGTACGGTACGCCAAGCCTGCCGAGGAAGAACCAGCACCTTGGCACGAGATCGTAGGTATCGTGAGCGATTTGGGGTTGAATCCAGACGACCCCGCGCAGGCCGCGGGATTGTACCATCCGATTACGCCGGGGCAAGTCTACCCAGTCCACATGGCAGTTCGCGTTCGGGGGGACGCAGCAGCATTCGCGCCGCGGCTCCGCTCCGTCGCAATGGCCGTAGACCCAACGATGCGGTTGGATCGGCTCATGTCATTGGACGAGGTGGGGCGCGCGGAGCTGCGGGTAATGAGGTTCGCGGCTTTCGTAGTCTCTCTGGTAGCAGGGATGATCTTGGCTCTCTCTACCGCCGGAACCTACGCGTTGATGTCGTTCACCGTCTCGCAGCGCACCCGAGAGATCGGAATCCGCACCGCACTTGGCGCCCGCCCGCAACGCATACTCTCGGCGATCTTCTCGCGGTCGCTGGCACAGCTCTCGCTCGGCGTCGTTGTAGGTGCCGTGGGAGCGTTCATTTTACCCGGAGTGGAAAATTCTTCAGTAGACAAAATCGAGA
>CAZJBG010000339.1:0-1782 GCA_964543925.1 uncultured bacterium | reverse complement strand
GCACGCTCGAGGCGATCGACAGCTTTCTGCATGTCCCGAAGGATAGCAGTCTGGGTGGTCGCGGCCGCCGATAGGGCCACCAGGATCTCTTGCGTATCCGGATGTCGGTACACCAGCGGCATCCCCCTGTCGGACGTAGCTGTAACGATCTCGAGCGCACGCCGTAAGTTGCGCTGATCTTTCTCGGTCAATAACCCGGGGCGGACCCCGCCGTTTTTCCGCTTATCGACCCAGCTCAGGACCTCGCGCACGATCAGAACAGAAGCTACAACGACGAGCGATCCATCACCAAAAGCCGCAAGCGCATCGCCAGTCATCGTCGTAGCTCTATGTCTACCGTGGCGTCTTGCTGCTCATCGGTCTCTTTTAGGATGGCCACCAGTTCGGGATCCTCACCGATCAGCTTGCCGAGACGAGCACCCCAGAATGCAATTGCGGGGCCGTTGGACTCGGTGAATGCCCTGAAAAACCGCGCCGTGATGCTGCTGGTTTTGGGTCTAGTTGCCAGCCTCGAGATCAAGTTCAATCCGGCGACGATACTTATCTCGGCGGCGGGGAACGTGAACCGCAGGCCAGAAAACAGGATCGCAGCATCCAGGCCCCTGCCGATCAGGCTTCCGAGACCGACCTGCTGAGACTTGCTGGCGTTCTCGACGATGTCGACCAGCTGTTTTACCGATCTCATCACCGCGGGCCCATAAATCGCAACGGCCCGGCCGTCTTCCGCCAGCGTCTCAAAGAAGGTGCGTAGGGGCCGCTCCCGCAGCTTCCGTACGGGGCTGAAGGTGGACAGCACGCGCTCCCCGACCGTGGCTCCTTGGAACGGACCACCAGAGAGGATCTCGCCTTCGATGGCCCTAGTGAGCCCGCGTTTAAACAGGGCCGCAGATGTTGCGCCGAACGCTTCTTCGCCCACAGCTTTTCGGAGCTTGCGAATATCAGCCACGTCTACCGTCCGAAGAATGTCTGGCACCTTCTCCGGAGCAGCCTTCAAGATGCGCTGGAAGGTCACGTTCTCGAGCCGCGTCTGTACCGCCCGGAACGTTCGATTGGCCTGGCGAAACTGCCTGGCAGCCGCAGGACTCTGCAGCTTAATGCTGTTGTCGATATCGGCCGCCATCTCCACCAAGACCTTCTTTGCCAACCCTCCTTTGACACCAGGAGTTGGATCGGTTGGCGCCTTTTCTCTGAGGCGCCGCATAAGCGTGATGAACGGTGCAGCATTGCCGGCCTGCATGTTTGCGAGGGCGTCCAGCTCTGCAAGAATCGTCGGATCATCAGCTAATTTGGCGGGCGACTTGCGAATCAAGACTGCCTGTTCTCGCGCGAACTCACGAGTCTTTGCTGGCACGATGTCGAGTTGGGCCACGGCAGCGTCGGCATCGTCCAGTCCCGCCTTTGCTTCTTTCAGGATCCTGGCTTGGGCTTCTTTCAGCCGGGTTGTCAACCTGCGCGCCGCAGCACCGGTGCTGCCCTGGAAGGTTGAGATATCACTCGCAATACCGGCCGCTGCATCATCGATGAGCACGCGCGTCCGTGCCACGTCAAACTTCGTAAGTGGCTTACGAGCAAATTCAGACGCTCGAGTGATTCCTTCAATTGCCCTGAAACCAGCACCGGCGACACCGGGAGTAGTCTGGCCCCTGGTCTGGGGAATCGTTATGGACCTGCCGGCGGGTGTTTGGAGCTCGAGGGGCGCACGAGGCTTCAACCGACCAGCGAGACTGGTGGCCGCCCTGCCTGCAGCAAACGGAGCGAGTAGTCCTGCAACCTGACCAGCGC
>CAZJBG010000338.1:0-1782 GCA_964543925.1 uncultured bacterium | reverse complement strand
AACAGCTATTTATGGTCAACCAGTGCCACTACCCAGAGTATTATTGTTACTGCCAGTGGTTCTTACTCTGTAACGGTAACAAATGTCAACAGCTGCAGCGCTACATCTGCACTAACATCAGTAACCGTAAATTCAAACCCAACCCCAGCCATAACAGCAAGCGGTCCCATTACTTTTTGTACAGGCGGCAGCGTAACGCTTACATCAAGCGCTGCAAGCAGCTATTCATGGTCAACAGGTGCAACCTCCCAAAGCATCATTGTAAGCGCCACTGGATCATACTCCGTAACCGTAATTGATGGAAACGGCTGCAGCGGAACTTCTGCAACAACTTCAGTAACTGTTAATCCAAACCCGGCTCAGCCAACCATAACTCCAGGCAGTTCTACCACTTTCTGCCAGGGTGGCAGCGTCACATTGACATCCAGCGCTGCAAGCAGCTATTCATGGTCAACCGGTGCTACAACACAGAGCGTTGTTGTTACTGCCGGTGGGTCTTACACGGTCACTATAACAGATATTAACGGCTGCAGCAGCCCTGTATCAAACCCAACTTCAGTAACCGTCAATCCAAACCCAGCCATCCCAATCATATCAGCCGGCGGGCCTACCATATTTTGCCAGGGAGGCAGTGTAACACTTACATCCAGCGCTGCAAATAGTTATTTATGGTCAACCAGTGCAACAACACAAAATATCAATGTTACTGCCAGTGGCTCTTATTCTGTAACTGTGTCAGATGTCAACGGTTGCAGCTCCACATCTGCACCAACATCAGTAACCGTAAATCCAAATCCAACTTCAAATATAACTCCAGGCGGACCGACAACTTTTTGTGATGGCGGCAGTGTAACACTAACAGCCAGTCCTGCTGTCAGCTATTTATGGTCAACCAGTGCGATAACTCAAAGCATTATTGTAAGTACACCGGGATCCTACACTGTAACTGTAACAGATGTCAACGGTTGCAGCTCGACATCTGCACCAACCTCAGTAACCGTAAATCCAAACCCGGCTGCACCAATCATCTCTCCAGGCGGTCCTACTACTTTTTGCCAGGGAGGCAGTGTAACACTTACATCCAGCGCTGCAAATAGTTATTTATGGTCAACCAGTGCAACAACACAAAGCATCATTGTTAGTACAGGTGGCTCATATACTGTTACAATATCAGATATCAACGGTTGCAGTGCCACATCTGCACCAACTTCAGTAACCGTAAATCCAAACCCTACCCCGATCGTAACTGCCAGCGGGCCGATAACCTTTTGTGATGGCAATAGCGTAATTTTAACATCCAGCGCTGCTGCCAGTTATTCATGGTCAACAGGCGCTGCTACTCAAAGCATCACCGTCAGTGTCAGTGGATCTTACTCCGTAACGGTAACCGATGGAAACGGCTGCAGCGGAACCTCTGCACCAACTTCAGTAACCGTGAATCCAAACCCGGCTGCACCAATCATATCTGCAGGGGGGCCTGCTACTTTTTGCCAGGGCGATAGCGTAACATTGACATCCAGCGCTGCGTTTAGTTATTTATGGTCAACCAGTGCAACAACCCAGAGCATTAATGTTACTGCCAGCGGGTCTTACACGGTCACAATAACAGATATTAATGGTTGCAGCGCTGCATCTGCACCAACCTCTGTAACCGTCAATCCAAATCCGGCCGTTCCTGTTATCACGACAAGCGGGCCAACATCTTTCTGTGTTGGTGACAGCATAACATTAACATCAAGCCCTGAAAACAGCTATTTATGGTCAACCGGGGCTGCTGCTCAG
>CAZJBG010000337.1:0-1787 GCA_964543925.1 uncultured bacterium | reverse complement strand
CCTGGTTCGTCTCCCTCGCCCACGACGAGGAGGCGATCGACCGCACCCTGGAGGCGGCCGGCGAATCGCTGCGGGAGGCGCTGCCATGAGAGCGTGTGGCGCTTTGTTCGGCATATACACGGATAAAGCGCCCAGGGGTGACCACAATGGCCTCTGAGCCTGCCGACGCCCTCCGCCTGCTCGCCGAGCTGCTTCGCAAGGAGGACACGCCGATCTCCCCGCACGTCGTAGATCCCACCGAGGAGTCCGTCCTCGGCCCGCTTGCCGCCGCCGGCCCCCGCGCCGCCGCGGCCCCGGCCGAGTACTCGCTCGTCGTCGAGTCGGTCCGCGAGGGCTACCTCCTCCACTACGGCGAGCCCCGCCTGCTGGCCGGCCACGACCCCGACCTCGCCCTGCTCGCCGGCGACTACCTCTACGCGCTCGGCATCGAACGCCTCGCCGGCCTCGGCGACACCCACGCCGTCCTCCTGCTCGCCGACCTGATCAGCAAGTGCGCCCAACTCCACACCGAAGACCGTGAGAACGAAGTCGCCGATCTCTGGCACGCGGCGGTCAGGGGAATAGGAGGAGAATCCTGAGAGGTCGGGTGGCCAAGCAGTTCAAGGACGCAGGGAGGCCGGCAAGGGGAGCGCACTCCAGGTGCGTGACCCGCAGCCAGCCGACCGAGGACTGAAATGCGCCGGTCAGAACCGCTCTCAGCGGACGGTGCAGTTGCGGATCAGGGTGGAGACCACGTTCTTACCGCCCGCAAAGCCGAACTTGGCGCGGGCGAACGGGTAGACCGCGCCGGGAAACCCGGCCGGGGCCGCGCAGCCGGCGCTCAGGTAGCTGCGCCGCTTGCTCCGGTAGATGTATGTCCGCCGCAGCTTCATCTCGAAGTGCGTCACGTAGGCCCACTTCCGCGCCGCCTTGGGCAGGGTCGTCCTGATCACCGTGCCGAAGGTGCCCTTCCGCTTGAGGACCTTGAAGGTGAGGACGAATGCCGACGGGGGCTTGCGCCCGTAGACCTGGGCGAGGATCCGGCGCTTGCCGCCCGCGCGCCTCGCGTTGAAGGCGAGCAGCGGCCCCTTGAACGTGAACGGCGCCTGGTTGTCGAGGTTGACGCGAACCCGGACGCGGCCGCTGCCGACGATCGCCCCACGGCAGATCCGCCGTGCCGCCCGGATCGTCGCCGGCTGGATCCTGCGGATCCTGCAGGTCGGCAGGCCGCGGGTGAAGAGCTTGCCGCCGCGGTTGAGCGCGATCGATATCTGCCGCAGCTGCGGCGGCGGGTCGGTGCCGTCGGAGGCCCTGAAGGTGCTGTCGATGTTGACCGCGACCGGTGCCACGCCGGAGCGGGGCAGCGCCCGCGGCGAGATTCCACCGTCGAAGTTGACGATGACGTTGCCCTCCCTCTCGACCTCCCCTCGCGCCACGCCGGCCACGCCGAGCGCGGCGAGGAGCACCAGCGCGATCGCAGCGGCCGGTCGCAAGCTAGACGAACCTCGAGGAATCGATCCGACACTCGTCGAAGCCGAAGCTGATCACCGTGTTGTTGGCGCGGTTGTTGTTGCGGTTCAACTTCACCGCCAGCTTCTGCGCCCTGAACTTGTTCTGCGCCTTCAGCGCCTTGCCGATCAGCAGCAGGAACCTCCGCTCGCCCTTCAGGTAGCCGATCCACTGCTTCAGCTTCGCCGCGTCGGCTTCCGGGCGCGGCACCCTGGCGATCTTCCCGACCGCCCTGCCGAGCGCGCGCGAGGCGCGGATGAACCGCTTGCCGGCCAGCACCAGCCTGCCCTTCTGGACCT
>CAZJBG010000336.1:0-1788 GCA_964543925.1 uncultured bacterium | reverse complement strand
TGATTCTCAGATTCTAGAGCCCTCATTTGGCGCCGGCGGGTTCCTCATACCGATTATCGAGCGCTTGCTGGCTGCCTATGGACAGCTCAGCGCCGCCAACTTTCGCGAAGTAATGACACATAATGTCTACGGGGCGGAGATCGACCCGGATTACTACGCTTCAACCGTCGCCGAGATTGAGGCGAGGTGGGGAGCACTGCCCTCCGACCACAACCTTTACTGCGGAGATTACTTTCGCTGGGACCCGCCCATCCTATTAACCGGATTTGACTTTGTGATCGGTAACCCTCCGTTCGGTGGAACCTTTGATCCCGCCATAGAGGACGCGCTAGACCGTCGATTCGGTAAGTACCAAGGCCATAAGCTGAAGAAGGAGACCTATTCGTTCTTCACTGCAAAGGGAATAGACGAGTTAGCCGTTGGGGGCGAGCTTCTATTCATCTGCAGCGACACGTTCCTGACTATAAATACGATGCGG
The DNA here is from genome assembly GCA_964543925.1 of uncultured bacterium. GTDB lineage: Bacteria > Fidelibacterota > Marinisomatia > SCGC-AAA003-L08 > TS1B11 > JADFNF01. The sequence goes on along the minus strand of CAZJBG010000336.1, from coordinate 1,310 downwards.
GGGCTTCGTCAATTGCTCGTCGATTCGGGTTCGATCAATGTTGCTGAGCTGGATGGAGAGTTCGCCGATACCAAACAACCAATGGTTGTTTTGCGTTTTCGCAAGGGATCTCCGGCAGACGCGGTTACCGTTAGGGGCTCGACTCTCACCCGCGCCGTGATGGAGACCACGAAGAATCTCTCTTGGGGCGTTACGGAGGAGCACGCCTCGTATTTTTCTGGGCCGACCCTGAGTGAGTACGTTGTAGCCACCGGTGGAATGACGATCGGCAAAAACGAGTGGTTTGTGCGCGAAATTCAGTCGGAGAGTTCGATCCTTGAGCCCTATGAGTTCGAGTTTTACGACGAGCCAATCACCCTTGCTGGTGAGCTAGAGCGGGCGCGACTCAACCGGCTCTCTGACCGTCTGCGCGCACGCGCCGTTAAGCGGGAGCAGTCGGGGGTTACCCGGCCCGCAGTGCGAGTTCATCCGCTCGATAGGTCTCGGCACATAAAGCTCCCGCACCCAGACTATGCTCCGTATAACAAAGCGTCATCCGATCGACTATTTGCTGAGCCCAGCTATGTTGTCTATTGGGCTGACGATGGCCGAGCTGTACTGACGTTCAAGAAGGCCGGACCGTGGTATCTGCACGGGGTCGGCGGGCAACCTTACTTTGGACGGGAAGGTCTTACGTGGCAACTAGTAGCACCCCGAATTAACGCTAGGTTTCTCCCGAGCGGATACATCTTGGATAGCGGAGCCCCGTGCGCATTTCTGCGAGATGGAATACCCGCTGAAGAGCTGTTTCTCATTTTGGGCTGGCTTCAGACGACGCTTGCAAGCAAGCTGCTGAAGACAGTGATCAATCACACGCGCAATATCCAAGGGAAGGACATCGAGAGACTTCCCTATCCGCATTGGCTCTCAAGCGCTGAGCGTGTTGACGTCATCAATCGCGTTCAAGATGCGCTCCGAATGGCGCGAAGCGGCGAGAGGCCGACCGCCCAGTTCTTTAGGGACCTCGACAACATCTTCGACGGAACCGCCGCACTGGATCAGGTCCTTGTAGCTGCCTAAGCTGGCTTCGCCTAGTAAAGCGCGCCGGCCAGGTCGTCCTCGTCGAGGAACGACTCCCGAGCGGTGCCCGAGAAGAGTGGGATCGGCGCGTGCCGCCAGCACGGCCCTCTCGTACGCACGATCCTGATCGAGGTCGGTGGGCAGCAATTGAAGCGGCCGAGCTGGACGAAGCTATTTGGCTCTGGCTGCGGGAACTGCGGCCAGCGCGAATGGGCTGCCCTCGGAGTCGCGGCAGACAGCCCATCGCTCCC
>CAZJBG010000335.1:376-1795 GCA_964543925.1 uncultured bacterium | reverse complement strand
CTGTATCGGGGCTGAGTTGATGCCCACGGCCTCACCGCCGCCACCTATGTTCGACGGCAACAGGGTCGGGTTGGTGGGCGTGCCGCCTTCTGGGCCGCCCGGGGGCGGGGGTAGGGACTCGGGCGTTATCATTCCCATGGACTGAAGCCACTGCTGGAAGGCAAGCACCTGGGCCTCCCGGAGATAAATCATGGCCAGTTCTTCGTCCCCCTGGTTGAGGGCCGCCTGCATGTTCGCCCATATCTGAGCCATGGGCGTGGCGCGCTCGGCTATCTCCGCGTCTATGCGGTCCAGCATATTGTCCACGTCCTGGATGTCCATAACCTCGTCCAGGATGTAACGATCGTCCATCAGGGGCTTGCCGTTCACCACCTGACGCGCCAGTTGTGCCATCTGAATCTTGGTCTGGTCGTCCTGCGGCAACTGGGGCACGAGTTTCACGGTGTAGTCGCCCCCCATGGCCACTACCTGCGGCGGGATGACCTCAGAGAAATCTTGCCGGCCTCGGCTGCGCCCCCTTACGCTCATGGGCGCGAACATTCCCGTGGTGTACTGATCGGCCAGCAGGTTGATTATCTGTAAATATGCCTCCTCCATGGAGCGCACACGTGGGTTGAGTTTCTCCTCAGCGCCGGCCCGCAGCGTGTTCATAGCGAAGCCTGACAGGGAGAACGGGGTGTCGCCGAACTGGATGTGCGCGAGTGTAGAGCGCTGTTCCTCACCGCTGAACAGTCCAATGGTGTTGGCGAGGTCTTTGGTCGCCTCTACCTGACGCAGCCGTTCGATCTCGTCCTGCGTCGATATGGCGATCTCGGCCCCTTCCTCGTTGGGGTCGCCCTCGAAGGTCTTGGAGCCATCGGGCGACTTTATCACGTGGCCGGGACGCCGCATTTTGGACGCCAGGTCCATCAGAATAGATAACACATGGTTGGTGCCGTCAAACACCTCTCGGGACGCCGCGTAGATGCTCTCGCCCCAGTCCTTAATGGGGTCGGTAACGTCCGTGGACTGCAACATAGGAACATATCCGCCCATGGAGTAGTACACGGGGATACGGGGACTGCCATGAGGCGTCGGGGGCTTTAGGTGGCCCTTGAACTCCGTCATCACGACGGTGTTGAAGAGCGCGTCGTACCAGTCGTAGACCACGAACCCCGTGATGCCGTTGGCGCCCTCGTCCCGTCCCACGTCGACCCCGTACTCCTGGAAAATCTCGACACGGGTCTTACGGGTCCGGTGGCACATCCAGTCCATGCCGTTGGCCCCCATGCCCCAGAAGGTGTTGAGGGGGTCAAAGGGCGTGATGTCCACCTCGGTCCCTGAAGGGGTGTTGACCAGTAGCGCTCGGCCCATAACGAGGCCGCGTATCGCCGCGTGGAACCCCATCTGGTCGCGGAGCACCGGCTGGAAGAGGCGTTT
>CAZJBG010000335.1:0-366 GCA_964543925.1 uncultured bacterium | reverse complement strand
GGCCCAGTTCTCTTTGGCGTCGTTAATGCGGCGCATTTCCTCTCGGACATTAATGTTGTCCACGCGAAGAATGAGCTCCGCGGAAGATGTCCAGTTGATGAGTTTGTCGGCGAAGGTGCGGGGCCCGTTACTCGTGTAGTGGAGGTAGGCCTTCTCGTCCTCATTGAGTCCCGTGAACTTCTCTAGTCGGAAGCTCTTGAAGTCGGCGTTGAAGCGGTCTCGGAGCGCCAGTGTGTCGGTCTCGTGGCGCGTGACCTTGGTGATGAGGTTTTCGGGCTTGTAGAACTCGGCCATGGCGGCCTGCATGGCCTGGCTGTCTACCGGACCAGCGCCGTTTTGCGGAATCGTGCCGTTTGCGGAAACCAA
>CAZJBG010000334.1:1496-1796 GCA_964543925.1 uncultured bacterium | reverse complement strand
CCTGGACACGGTCACAACTACCGCTGCTCGGTCACAGTAGCAGGTCGGCCGGCTGACGATACGCAGATGGTGATCGACCTGGCGACGCTGGATCGCATCCTCGACGAGGAGATCGTGCAACGTCTGGACCACCAACACCTCAACCAAGCCGTAGACGATTTTGCCGATGGGAAGTCGCTGCCCACCGCGGAGGCGCTCACCGTCCACCTCTGGAGACGCATAGAGCCCAAACTTCCAGCCGGCGTCGTGCTGCACCGGATCCGCGTGCAAGAGGACGTGGATCTGCATGCGGACTACTAC
>CAZJBG010000334.1:0-1486 GCA_964543925.1 uncultured bacterium | reverse complement strand
ACGGAAAATGACCGACCCGGTTGGCCCGGTAATTCGGGGCGCCATCCTCGCCGGCGGTAAAGCATCCCGGTTCGGGGGCAAGCTCAAAGGGCTCGAGAAGGTAGGTGGAGAACGAATATTGGACCGCACCGCCGCTGCGGTGAGAGCGGCAACCGGCGGATTCCCAATTCTTGTTGCCAATGACGCCGACGCTGTCAACTGGCACGAGTCCTTGACGGTAGTAAGGGACATAAGACTCGGCTGCGGCAGCCTCGGGGGAATCTATACGGCACTGATGGATGGGACCGGCCCGGTCCTCGTTGTGGCCTGGGACATGCCCTTTGTGACGGCCGCGCTGCTCGGCGAGTTGGTGCGCAGAGCCGACGGATACGACGTCTATCTACCCGAGAGCAACGGACCGCTGGGTTGGGAGCCGCTGTGCGCAGTATACGGACCCAACTGCGTGGGCCCAATCGAGGAATGTTTGGAGCACCAGAACTTCCAAACAGGACGTTTCCATGAGAATGTTAGAACCGGCTTCTTGCCACGCGAAGAAGTTCAACGGTTCGGAAATTTGGAGCGCGTGTTTTTTAACGTGAACACACAAAACGACGTACGTAAAGCGGAGGTGCTTTGGAACCGCCCATGCGATTGATATCGGTTGTCGGCAAGAAAAACAGCGGTAAGACCACTCTCGTTGTTGCCCTAGCCGCGGAGTTTACCAGACGAGGCAAACGGGTGGGAACCCTAAAACACGGCACGCATCCCGCTACCCTCGACGCGGAGGGTACAGATACCTGGCGTCATTTTCACGAGGGCATGGCCGACCGAGTTGTCCTCGAATCCTCCGGGTTACGAGTCTTGTTCCAGCGCGTGGAGGATGCGGCTGATCCAATTGTCCTCAGCCGCCAGTACATGCGTGGGGTCGATCTCGTGATCGCCGAGGGATTCACCAATTCGAGCGTCCCCAAGATCGAAGTTTTTCGCAGCAAGGCACACGACTCCCCACACTACGATCCAGCCCGCCCCAACGCCGACAACTGGGTTGCGATCGTCACCGACGTTACCTCTATGGAGTTTCCCTTTCCCTCGTTTCGTTTTGCCGATACGTCGTGGCTGGTGACCCTCAGCGGCCTTGCATGGGACCTCGCAATGCCGATCGAAGACTATCGATGACGACTCCCGCTACTGCCGCCAAGACCATTCTCCAACATGTCCATCCGCTAGATACGGAGTACGTTGCGTTGTCGGATGCGCTGGGCCGGATTCTAGCGACGGACATCGTCAGTCCGGTCAATCTCCCACACTGGGACAATTCCGCGATGGACGGATACGCTGTTAGCGGCGACGACCTCGCCGCCGGCCTACCAGTCGAGCTGGAGATCGTCGAAGAAATACCCGCCGGTGCGTTCCCGACCAAGACGATCAATTCAGGCGAATGCTCGCGAATTTTCACCGGTGCTCCCACTCCGAGCGGAATCGATAGCGTCATTCGACAAGAGGATAA
>CAZJBG010000333.1:0-1809 GCA_964543925.1 uncultured bacterium | reverse complement strand
GCTTGCCAGCTCAACGAATCATTTCAACGATGCCCTCAACGAAATCCTCGCTGGAGGGCAGTCGGTCTTTTAGAGCCTGTGCCTTTTCCCGCAAAACCAAGTAAATTGAGAGGGTTACGAGCCGGCTGTTCCTTTGGAACAGGGCGGTTCGACTGCGTATTTCGACGAGTGACAATGGGAGCCGCATGTGACCAACGTTGTTGATGCACTGAGTGATATTGACCGGCGTTTGATCGAACTCCGAGGGTACCTTTGACGTTGATGCCAAGCTCACCCGCCTAACCCAACTTGAGGAGTCCATGACCGCGCCGGGGTTTTGGGATGATCAAGAGGCTGCGCGCGCAGCGGTGGACGAGATTCGCAAAATCAAACGATGGACAGAGCCTTTCACCGATCTGCGCCAGCGGGCGCAGGACGCTGTGGACCTTGCCACTCTTCTCACGGAGGACCCGGATCCCGATGTGTTGCAGGGCCTGGGAGACGAACTCCCGGCACTCCTGGCCTCGCTGGAGGCGCTGGAGCTACAAAACATGCTTCAGGGTCCCGACGATAAGCGATCGGCTCTCGTGACCATACACCCCGGGGCTGGTGGCACTGAGTCTCAAGATTGGGCGGAGATGCTCATGCGGATGTACACCCGTTGGGCGGAGCGTCACGGTTACAGTGTCGTCGTGTTGGATCTTCTGGCAGGAGAGGAAGCGGGCATCAAGTCGGTGGCTATTGAGATGCAGGGCGACTTCGCGTACGGGTATCTGAAGGCTGAGAAGGGTGTACACCGCCTGGTGCGCATATCGCCCTTTGATGCTCAGTCGCGGAGGCACACATCGTTTGCGTCGGTGTTTGTGTATCCCGTCGTCGACGACTCCATCGAGATAGATGTGCGGGATGATGACATCGAAATGGAAGTCTTCCGAGCTTCCGGCGCGGGTGGCCAACATGTCAATAAGACATCCTCCGCTGTTCGCCTGCGCCACACGCCCAGCGGTATAGTCGTCTCATGCCAGCAAGAGCGCAGTCAGTTCAAGAACCGCGCCACGGCCATGAAGATGTTGAAGGCGGCTTTGTACGAGCGTGCTCGAGAAGAACAGGAGCGCGAAAAGGCGAAACTGGAGGCTACCAAGGCGGATAATGCCTGGGGTAACCAGAGCAGATCCTATGTGCTCCAACCGTACACGATGGTTACCGACCACCGCACCGAGTTGAAGGTTACGGACGTACAACGGGTCATAGATGGTGATTTGGATCCATTCATTCATGCATTTCTCAAACAGTTTGGAAGTCGCGTCGCATGACGGCGATAGAAGACAGGTCTACAGTCGAAGCCGCACGGCGCGCAAAGCTGGTTGAGCTGCGGGAGCGTGGCATAGAACCATATGCCTACCGCTTCGATCGGACCCATACCACGGTCGAGGCTCTGGAGGCATGCAGCGAAGATGAACAGGTAGAGGTAGCGGTCGCCGGGCGAATTGTAGCGCAAAGACCACACGGCAAGACGACGTTCATGCACATTGAAGACCGGTGGGGAAGGATTCAACTGTATCTCAAACGCGACGAATTGGGCGAAGACAAGTACGACTTGCTGAGATTGCTGGACTTGGGTGATCACTTGGGCGTCCATGGCACTTTGTTCACAACGCGTACCGGTGAGACCACCGTTAGAGTTGCAGAATTCGAGTTGCTCTCGAAAGCGTTGCGGCCTCTGCCCTTGGGCAAAGAAGATGCAGATGGCCGGCAACACGGCGGATTGACCGATCCGGAGACTCGATATCGCCAGAGATACGCGGACTTGGCGGTGCATAGTGATGTACG
>CAZJBG010000332.1:0-1811 GCA_964543925.1 uncultured bacterium | reverse complement strand
CGATCGCCGAAAGATTCCCGGGTGGAGCGTCGCGAGTGAGCCGGATCAAACTTTCGAGCGCCGCACGTCTGTCGTCCGAATACGACGGCGTATCCGGAAAGCTCACTGTGAACGCAACAGTCGCACCGCAGCAAAAACCCTGTCTCGTTCTTCAGGCTGCAGAGCGGGTGCCCATGGGTCGATGGCCTCGCTGGAAAAAATGCCGTCGGCCTGCAAAGCCCACAACACGCGCTGCACGTAGCCTTCCATCGGATCGACAAAGGTCGCCCGCGAAAAAGTGTCCAGTTCTACAGTCAGCTTGTAAAATGATTCCAGGTCACGATTCGACCAAGCATCCGCCAAGGCGCAGCAACGGTCGGTAACCACCGCACCCATCCCAATCAACGCGGCTTGTGCGCCCGCGACAAATGAGTAGCCGAGGAAACGATCCTCACCGGTGATCACCATGGCATCAGGGACTCGTCTTACACATGCTACGATATCCTGATAGGTCATGATGCTATCCAGAGTGGCAATTTTTACTCCGACCGCGCCATCCAATTCGAGGATCCGCTCCATCAACCTAGGCGAGTACCCGATTCCGCCGCCAGCCTCGTACAAGTAGAAGGCAATGACCGGCAGCCCCACCGAGCAAAGCGCTTTGTGGTAGTCCAACACTCTGTCGTCCGCGTTGGGAAGACGAGCCAGGCAAACCGGCGGGTAGACCAGCAGCGCATCTGTCCCGCCATCGGCGGCACGCTGCGCCATGGTGACGGCGATACGCTTGCAAGCATCGGTTCGAGACTCGGGATCTTTGGGAAGGTTGCTAGTATCGGGAATGCCTACACCACAAACGATCACCTTATCGGTGAGGCCGGACCGCCATTCCGACAGCACCGTGTCGCGCTGATCGTCGCTCAACTTGAGCCCGCGACCCGTGTGAGCCCATACAGCTACGCCGCCGACCGGTTGCGAATCCATCCACTGTATGTACGAACGATGCAGCCTTTGATCTATTCGTTTGGTGTTATCAAACGGTACCGGAACCGCCGGAATAACGCTGCCGGCCAAACGTTCATGCAGGGAACTCACTGTTTCAAGACTCCAACCATCGCTTCAGATTCTTGCTCTCAATCGCCGAGCGCTCCGCAGCGGACAAACCGGCCAAGTCGAGTTTCGCCGGTGTAGCGTCCGCAATCCGCAGCGGGATGCCCGATCCGTATACGAACCGATCCACTCCCACAGTATCGAGCAGCCTGCGGAGCTCGTCATGGGGAGGGCCCCACAACCAGCTCATGTCCCACACGACTCGCCGAGCCTCATGTGGTGTGAGGCCAAAATGAACCTCCTCGATGAAATCCTTGCCCGCGTGCGCAACCAACAATCTCACTCGGTCGGTTATCCGTGCCAGGGTGCGCACCGCAGCAGCGGGCAGGTCGCCCGCTGTATCCATGGGATTGCGCTGCCGGCCGTCTTCCAATCGCACGGTGAGTAGTACCGGCAACCCGCGCTCGCCGGCTTCAACCACCAACGTTGCCATGGCATCACCAACCGGATCCAATCCACCGTGCATCGGATAGGCGCGTACCGCTGGAGCGGCGGCCAATTTCGCCGCGTCTAGGTCGTCAATCCAACCCGGAATCCCGGGGTGGATTGTCGGAACCGGCCGCAGACTACCGCCGGAATCTCGTAGTGCCAAAAGGAGGCTCTCGTTGCCTGGTCTGGGGTCCCTATAAAGGAAGGAGGGTAGGTGACCGACCCAGGCTTCATCGATGCCAAGCCTTTCCATCTCACCCAGCAAGAACGTTGCCGAAGTATCTGGAAGCGCCCGG
>CAZJBG010000331.1:0-1820 GCA_964543925.1 uncultured bacterium | reverse complement strand
CGGAAGGCCGTGAAGACGCTCTCGGCCGTAGAGCCGAGCGACTAGGAGCTATCACCCATGCCAACTGATGACATCATTCCTACTACCCCGCCCCGCCCCAATAGCGAGCAGTACAACATCGCCCCGTCCGAGATCTCCATTGAGCCTGTCTGTAGCCTTTGTAGCGAGATTTTCAAACCGCGTTGCGCGACGTTTGTTGTACACGCCGACTCGCCAGACCAGATCATCATCTCGCGACGCGATCGCGAGTTCGGAATCGCTCAACAGGCGGATCCGGAGATTCTGACGATGTGTTCGCTTTGCTGCCTCTTGGTTTACGTCCTCGCGTACTACCGAGATGATCCCGGTTCTATTCCTATGCCGATCAAGGGAGTCCCAGCTTGAGTAACCAACCTGAACTCATGTTGCACTGCTATTCGTCTAGAAAGTTGCGCCAATGGATGGATGCGCGTGGTGTGGATGCCCGTAAACTCGCCAGGCTCTCCGGTCGAAGCTATCAAACCGTTCGCCGTGCGTTTGACAACCCGCGGAGCGTCTCCATCGCTTCATGGGCTGCGTTCGCTAGATCTCTCGAGATCGATCCAGTCGACTTACTGCCCGCCGGAGCCCGACCCGTCAACGCGCTGCCGCGCGCTGTGCCAAGGAAGGGCGGCGCCATCGAGTCATGAGCAGATCTTGCTGGTATCGCCACGACTGGCACGAAGTATCCCGCGCCGTCATCGAGGGACGGGGAACACCGGCCCTCACCTTTACCGCCGCGGACCTTCTCAGCGTCATCGAAAAGTGGGACGAGATCTCCAGTGCTCGCACATCTATCGAATTCAAGTGCCGCTCGTGCGGCGCGGTCAAAGAGATCCTTTTGAAGGGGCGCCACGAATCATGAAACCGAACCGCTGGATCGGCGGGGCGCCGCGTCTCTTCGACTACTGGTGTGCGTTACAGCGCGGCTGTACATCCGCCGAATGCCGTTGCCCGCCCGCGATCTTGAATCAGACCGTTCTCGCCGGCGAGCACGGCTCCGTTGCACCGTGGAACCGGGCCGCGACGGAACTACTTTGTCCCGTGCGACGGCCGTTGTCGGCCGTCCGAATCACTTCTCAGAACCGTGTGGCGCGGCTTAACGCTGGCCCAACGCCGCGCCTCTCAGAAACTTTCGGCGGAAGTTACAACCGAATGATGACCACAACCGACCGGGAAACACGGGACAGATGCCCCGCGCGACGTGACGCCTTCGATGCCATCGTTGACCGCCTACGCGAGCTTCAGATCCGCTACGCCGAAGACCTCGACAGCCTGATAGAACTAGACTGCGCACCGCGGCCAGGAGTGCCAACCAATGCCGATTAAGACGCCTGAAGACGCGACGGCCCAAACTCTGAAGTGCCCGATTGAGCCGGTTAACTTCACGCTTCGGTTGAAACTTCCAGAGGGTCGTGAACTCGAGTCGAGTGACCTCTTCATCAAGGGTTGTCGTGCTTTGACCAACTGTAGGAGCTCCGAGCAGCAGGTCTTTATGGGTAGCTGGTTGATCCGCTTGAACGGCGGGAACGTTCCCGCCGCGATCGTCGGCATTCGCCGCGCGTTTCTGAATTCCGGAGGGTTGCGGTGAGCAAAGCAACATGCTTTGTTGGGAGCCGCGGAAGAGACGTGAACCTCCCTAATATGCGAGCGATGGGCTCGTGTGCTGAGTGTGGTTGCGAAGTGTATTTTAGCTTCTCTCTACAAGCGCGAATTCGCGAAAACCCTACCGCCCGGCTTGTCTGTCTGCAATGCTTTCAGACAGCTGATATCCAAGACGCGGACGTTCGTTTCCCGACGCG
>CAZJBG010000330.1:0-1833 GCA_964543925.1 uncultured bacterium | reverse complement strand
GGTGCATTGGCTTGATACTCATAAAGGCCTCCTCTGGAGCTTACGAGTGAGGTAAGCTCGAGGTTCGGAAAAACCATTCAACCAAGGAGACCCTTATGAGATTCTACACTAAACAGCACAAGCACTATTGCGGCATCGACCTCCACGCACGCTCGATGTACCTCTGCATCATGGACCAGGCGGGCGAGGTCCTGCTGCACCGCAACATGCGGGCCACACCCGACGCCTTCCTTAAAGCTGTGGCTCCGTACCGCGAAGATCTAGTGGTCGCAGTCGAGTGCATGTTCGCCTGGTACTGGCTGGCCGACCTATGCGAGGCGGAAGGCATTGCATTCGTGCTCGGGCACGCCCTCTACATGAAGGCTATCCACGGCGGCAAGGCAAAGAACGACCGTATCGACGCCTTGAGGATTGCCACCCTGCTGCGGGGCGGTATGATCCCCCAGGCCTACGTCTATCCAGCCAAGATGCGGGCCACGCGGGACCTGCTGCGCCGACGGCTTCACTTCACCCGCAAACGTGGTGAACTGTTGGCCCATATTCAGAACACCAACAGCCAGTACAACCTGCCGGTATTCGAGAAGAAGCTTACCTACCGGTCCAACCGTGGCGAGGCATGCGGACGTTTCAGTGATCCCGGCGTGCAGCGGAGCATCGATGTAGATCTAGGTCTCATTGCCTACTACGATGTAATGCTTAAGGAGCTGGAGAACTTCATCCTGCGGACTGCGAAGAATCACGACGCCAACACACTCTACCGGTTGCGCACCGTGCCCGGGATCGGCAAGATCCTCTCGCTGGTCATTCTCTATGAGATCCACGACATCAAACGATTCAAACGCCACCAGGAACTCGCCTCATACTCGAGACTCGTGAAGTGTGCTCGTGAATCAGCCGGCAAGGTGAGTGGCAGCGGAGGAGGGAAGATCGGCAACGTGCACCTCAAGTGGGCATTTTCTGAGGCGGCCGTAAGCTTCATACGAAAGAATCCTCAAGGCAAACCCTACTACGACCGTCTCGTACGTAAGTACGGCAAGGGGAAAGCACTCACGGTACTGGCCCACAAGCTCGCCCGTGCCGTCTACTACATCTGGCTGAGGGACACCGTATTCAACCAGGAGAAATTCCTAGCGAACTGAAACGAAAACGGAGGGAAGTGGGTGAGCCCGAAGTCTAACTCGTCCGCAGGGGCAGAGCCCGAACCAAGACGATTCATTCTCGTCATTGGCAACATGCCCGGAACCCCGGGGCTTGATTGGACGCCCACTTCCGCTCCAACACAATTGATTCAGCTACGAGTATGTTCTGCCCCTCACCCGAGCCTGTAGCTAACTGACCCGGTCAAGGTCGACGCTTGAGTAGGACGGTACGAGGGCAACAGATGAATTTCTAGGCCGCGGGCAAAATGACGCCCGCAAAGTACTGAGCCTCAATAGGTGTTTGGTGCAGAACATCGCACCGATCTCGAAATCAAGTCGGAACCGCTCGATGCTGAGAACACCGCATGAACAGGGTCCACCCAACCCCGTGTTGTCTAGCTACGTCTACTTGACAAAGGGGGCCTTATAGGGGTTAGGCTGCGGCCAAAACTGGCTACCATTTAGGGATGAATTTCACCCAGGAGCGGTGACTCATGGTGGTGCGCTTCCTTCCATTCGCCGCCTTCTCGGACCCATACGGCACTCACCCGCCACGTGCCATTCTTCGTCTCGCCTGCCAACGTGTGGGTGCCCACGAGATAGAATGTCGCGACTGCGACGTTGCCGTAGATCTGCGCGCTGAAATGATTCATATAGACGTTGGCGGTGCCGTAGTCAAGCGCCACGCCCTGGC
>CAZJBG010000329.1:0-1835 GCA_964543925.1 uncultured bacterium | reverse complement strand
TTTCATTTTTATATTTTAGCAGGGCTTCCTGTTCAAATATTCCAACGATATTTCCTTCCAGGTAATCTTTGCCTTCTTTCCACATCACTTTTTCTCCTGCGCTGAATCCTGTTTGCATACTTCCCGAGGTCTTCCCTAATTTGGAATAAGCGATACCTGTCTTGGTTTCTTTTCCATTTTGGGAATATTTAATAATTGCCTTGTCATCAAACAAGCCCACGATCTCACCCTCTTTATTACCGCCACCCTTCCACATAACTTTTTCTCCTGCCTTAAAATCCTGCTTAACAAAAATTACGGCAGTAGTTTTTTTATTATTCTTGGTAACTGCTTTTTTAGCGCCTTTTTTGGCCCCGCTCTCTGTCTCATCCATTCCTTTGTCAATGGAACGATCTACCTTTCTGTCAATACGACTGTTCAGTTTTTTATTTATTTTACCCTCCAAATTAATTTTATCAATTTTGATCTGGGCAAACATTGAGTTCGCAGGAAAAATTAAAAGAGCACAGCCTATGAGAATAGGCGCAATAAATTTTAAATATAACTTTTTCATTTGTAAAATGTTTTTAAGTGAAAATATTTTAATTTTTAAAGCTGGTTAGTATCGTATAATCCGTCTTATCTTTCATACATCATACCGGTCGTGTTCATTGTTTTGATTTAGGAACACTCTTAATTAGCAGGTGAAAAGCTCCACTCAAACTCCACATCCACCGGTTTAGAATCAATGGTATAAAAACCTTTAATCACTTTTTTTCCTGAAAGCACCATCCCTGATGCAGGTAAAGAAATATCTGTAAATTTGGTATGATTTTTTGCCTTGTCAGGGTTTGACCTTTCCAGTCCGCCTACTTCATAATCTTTTATCAGTTCATTGACAGGCGCTTTTTGATCACAGGAGCTAGAAGACTTGGCTAGCCTGGGATCTTTTACATCAATATTAAATACGGTATTATGTTCTACTTCGCAATGATTATTCCATTCTACATCAAAGTGGTAAACATTTTTGGGTATGTTTACCAGTATTTGAAAAACAAGTTCTTTATTGCTTCCCCCTTTGGTCCACGTATGCGTTTTATTTATCACGCAATATAATCCTCCTTCTCCACCTTCAGGGTGCACAGTAATTAATTTATCATTCACATTATAAGACACTTTTGACTCCCCATAAATCCCACTTGTAAAATCGGGTTTTGTAATCCAGGATTTATATTTATCCGTTCCCATTTGTCCATACATTTGCATAATTTGCTCCATATCAACTCCTTTCCCGCTTTGCATAGCTTTCACCATTTCTTCCTGGGATTTTTTCTGGCTGGCATAATCTGTTCCTGTCATATAAATGTCAGTCATCGATTTATTACCGGTGCCGGTATGGAACGAACACTGAATAGTATGTTGAAATGAAAATTTAGAAGATTCTTCACCCCACGAATCATGGGTTGATCTTTCCTGGCTCCCATTGAATTTAATGGTAATAGTACCTTTCCAGGATTTGACTTCAAGAAATTTGTTATTGTCAGGGTTTATCGAAACGCCTGCCGTTGAAGTTAGCAGCGCAAATGTTAGTAACAGATAAGGTAGCTTTTTCATAGTGATTTGATTAAATCATAAGGTTTTGAAAGATAAAAAAATTCTGGCGGTAAAGTTAATTTAATTCCTGAAAACATCTCCAAAATATTTCTGATTTTTTTAAAAAAAAGCCCCGTAAATATTTAATGTACGGGGCTGATAGAAATAATTAGAATTATTTTTTCTTCATTAATTCTACATTACAGACCAAGTTAACAGTTTCACCAACTACAACGCCTCCACCTTCCAAAGGCGAGTTCCAC
>CAZJBG010000328.1:1394-1873 GCA_964543925.1 uncultured bacterium | reverse complement strand
CCTGTATTAGCTGGCTGAAGCACGAACGGTTGTAGGTTTGGGTTCAAGGGGTCAGGCTCGAACTTCTCAACCTTCGGTCGGGGACCAGTCCTCCACCGTTTAATATCAATACCAGACGCACCGGGAATGAACAGCGTGCCGAACATGTCCAGTTCTTGAATGTTCTTGAACAGAGACTGTAGCATCCGTTCGATTTGATCGTTCAGCGGCATGAGAGGGGCAATGAACCCCCGTGCGAACATCTTACCAATGTCGGTGTGACGAGCCACGTGAAGAGGAGAAAGTACCCGTACCTTCTGCTCCTCGAAGTTCTCGTCAATTAGAATCTTCTTACCAACCTTGATGACGAACCTAGCTACGAACATCTGAGTGTCGTCGTAGATGTATATTTCCTCCAGTGGTACGTAGAGACGACCATCCTTACGTGGACCGGGTCGATCATCGAAGCTACCGCCGGGTTGGCTAATGTTGACCCCAAT
>CAZJBG010000328.1:649-1384 GCA_964543925.1 uncultured bacterium | reverse complement strand
TGACCCACCCCATGGGACATCACGAGCCTCCATGTCGCTCTCAGCTCTCTTCAAGTCTATCCTCTTATCGAAGACGGACTTCATACGATCGGAGAGCCATCTAAGCGGCACCCACCTCTTTCGAGCAATTCCCATGAGGTTGCCGGTCCCATCAACCCACGAAGGGATACCACGAAGTTGACGAGCAGGAACCACTTCAATCATGTCGGGCATGTCGGACATCCCCGTTTCTATGTGGTTCATGCCAACCGTACCATGCTTGAGGTACGGAATAAGAACTTGCCTCTTGATCTGCTCCAGGGGAAGGGTGGCAGAAAGAGCACCTAGAGTTGCAGCACCTATCGCTGACTTTCGTAAAGCGTCAAGTGACTCGCCCTTCTTAGCCGCGGTGGGAAGAATGTCCATCTTCATGTACCGGCCCATCTCTGCCAGGTACAATCGGACAATCTCCTCGTACCTCATGTCCAACTCACCCTTACTATTCTCAAAGGCAATACCAACACTACCAGCCCATCGGTCCTGAATTTTGAACCTTCTCACCCCGGCGAGGTAGGCATCAATAATCTTATGAGTCGTAACGTGTACATTGGCCTCCTGCTCGGATGGGACTAACTCGGCGTCCAGAGCGTTGACTAGGTCAATCTCTTTTTTCGGGAGGGTAAGTCTCGCCATTGTAGTTCTCTCCTACGGCATGGTCATCGCATCAAAACCTTTTCCAGGCCACTCCTCTTCGGG
>CAZJBG010000328.1:0-639 GCA_964543925.1 uncultured bacterium | reverse complement strand
CTGCTCGGAGGGTACCTCGTCGTTCAATGCCCGTCTATGTATTGCAGCATCACGACCCATACCCTGATTCGTCATCGACATCTCGATCAGTCTATCGGCCATCCTATCAGCCGATTGACCCTTGTTCTTCTCTGAGGTCTGTATTTGAATCCCCAGAGCCTTCAGCTCCCTCTTAGTAAGACTTATGTCTTTACTCAATATAATAATCAACCTAGCCAACTTGTCCACCTTCTCTACCAAATCCGGTATACTCTCTTTCCAACTCATCGTTCTCCTCCTATTGCATGGGAAGATGATACTGGTCTGCCGGTTCTAGCGGGAGCCAGTCCATCCACCAGTTTTCTGACGGACCAAACTCTTCCTCCGCTAGGTCGTACTTTTGGTTCATCAGGTCATACAGGTCCTCGTTCGTAAGATCAGAAGCGTTTATCCCAGACATAAGGGGTACGCCAAACGCTTCCGTTTCCCCCTTCCTCATCTCCTTAATCAAGTTGACAGGCTCATATATATCCGGGGCAGAACCTTTGTGCTGCTTCCCGATCATCTGGTGCATGGCCAACGTGTCGATCGCATCGTCGTGATCAAGCAGTGCCATGTCCTCAGTGAAGTTCTCTATTTCGTAGAACAGACGCACATAAC
>CAZJBG010000327.1:0-1875 GCA_964543925.1 uncultured bacterium | reverse complement strand
AAGTATAAGGTGGAGTACCACCTGACACTGTAATATCTACTGTTCCATCATTGCCTCCGTTACAACTTACGTCTGTATGTATAATACTGCTGTTTAAAGCTGTAGGTTCAATAACTATTACTGTATCATAAAAAACATTGCCACAAGAATCAATTATGGATACAATATATGTATCTACGTACAAACCAATTATATCTTCCGTAGTATCTCCATTAGACCAACTATAAGAGTAGGGTGTTGTACCGCCTGAAATCGTTAAATCCGCTATTCCATCATTGCCTCCGTTGCAGGTTATATTTGTACCTGATATAGTGGAACTTAAAGGCGGTGGCTCTGTAATAGTAGTTGAATCAATAACTACATCACCACATGAATCAGTGACAGTTACTAAATAATTTCCCGGTAACAGCCCGGAAATATCTTTAATTGTATCTCCATTAGACCAGCTATAACTATAAGGTAGAGTACCTCCTGATACTATTAAATATATCGCTCCATCACTACCTCCATTGCAGGTTGCATTTATACCTGATATAGTGGAATTTAAAACCGTTGGCTCTGTAATAGTAGTTGAATCAATAACTACATCACCGCATGAATCAGTGATGGTTACTAAATAATTTCCCGGTAACAGCCCGGAAATATCTTTAATTGTATCTCCATTAGACCAGCTATAACTATAAGGTAGAGTACCTCCTGATACTATTAAATATATCGCTCCATCACTACCTCCATTGCAGGTTACATTTATACCTGATATAGTGGAACTTAAAACCGTTGGCTCTGTAATAGTAGTTGAATCAATAACTACATCACCACACGAATCAGTGACAGTTATTATGTAAATGCCAGGTAACAGGCCTGAAATATCCTCTGTTGTATCACCGTTAAACCAATTGTAGGTATAGGGTGCCGTACCTCCTGAGGCTGTTAAATCTGCTGCTCCATCACTGTCTCCTATGCAAGTTACATTTGCAGCTGCTATATTTGCAGTTAAAGCAGGCGGACCGCTGATAGAAATACTATCAATTGACACACACCCGATTGAATCAGTAATATTAACGCTGTAGTTACCTTCTGGCATGCCTGTAATATCCTCTGTTGTATCTCCTATAGACCAGTCATACTTATAAGGCGCTGTGCTGCCCGTGATAGTTAAATCTACTGCACCATCACTGCCTCCCTGACAACTAACAGGATATGATGTTAATAATACAGAAAAGTTGCAGCCCACAGTTATACTATCACAAAAAGTATCTGAATTGCAAGCATTTGTGGAAATTAAGCACACATTGTAAGTTCCATTACTTGTATAAGTATGTGCAGGGTTTTGCAGTGTTGAAGTATCTCCATCACCAAAATACCAGAACCAGTTTGTTGCTGCAGGTAGTGCCGGTAGTGAAGAATCAGAGAAATTAACAATTAGTAATGAATCTGTATAAACATATGCAGCGGTAATATTGTCACAGATATAACATAATAAACTATCCTGAAAAGCAGGGTTATTGATGTTGGTTATAGTGCTTTTAACCCACCCCGCTGAATCTACTATAATAGCTCCTGAACCTACTATTATCGGTGGATTTTGATCTACTGTATTGGCAATAGACTGGTTACACCCGCTATTGCCATTAGAATTTGTCTTGATCAAATAAAGACTAGGGTGTGGTGCACCAAAACTCCAGGTATTCCCTGTGATGATATAACCGCTATCTGATGTTAAATTAATTGAATAACCTACATCAGGAAAACTTCCGCCATAGGTATTTATCCACAGACTATTACCATTTGCATCGGTTTTGATCAAAAACACATCCCAGTTTCCAGCGCCAAAACTATTGGTTGTTGCACCAAGAATAAACCCATTGTCTGATG
>CAZJBG010000326.1:0-1876 GCA_964543925.1 uncultured bacterium | reverse complement strand
TCTTCGACAACGACGACGAATGTCCCAATACACCGGCCAACACTGCGGTCGACGCGCGTGGTTGCCAGCTCGACAGCGATAGTGACTTCGACGGCGTTGTGGACCGGATAGATGAATGTCCCAACACGGCACCGAACACGCCCGTGGATCTCCGCGGCTGTCCCACCGATGTGGACACCGATTTGGACGGTGTAGTCGACCGTTTAGACCGATGCCCCAGCACGGCACCCGGCACCACGGTCGACGACGTGGGATGTCCGATCCTTTTCGTCATGGACGAGGCGACTGAGCGCGAGCAACCGCTTATCTTACAGGGGGTGACTTTCGCCACTGGAAGCTCGAGACTGTCCGAGTCTTCATACGGAGTGTTGGATATCGTAGCCATGTCTCTCGCGGCTCACCCGGAAGTAAGCGTACAGATCGCGGGCCACACCGACGCCACCGGCAGGCGGAGCACGAACGATCGCTTGTCACAAGGCAGGGCACAGGCTGTCTTGGCATATTTGGCCCAGAAGGGTGTACCGCTCGACAGGATGGAGGCCCGGGGGTATGGTCCGGATCAACCGATTGCTACCAACTCCACGCGAGCAGGCCGCGCGGCCAACCGACGAGTCGAACTTCGCAGAACGAATTGAGATCGTGAAACGACAAACACAGCTATCCATCCTGACGGTTGGTTTTGCGCTGCTGGCGGCTTTGCCGTCGGCAGCGCAAGTCGTTCCAGCCCCGGAAGACGTCCTCGGATTCGTTCCGGGGACGGACCGCATGCTCGTGGAGTGGCCCGTCCTGGTCGATTACTACCAGCAGCTCGCTGCCGCGAGCGACCGCGTGGAGTACCGCGAGCTTGGCAAGACAACGCTCGGCGCCCCGTTCGTTGCGTTGGTCATCTCGAGCCCGGAGAACATGCGCCGACTCCAAGCGATTCGTGCCGTCAACCTGAAGCTCGCCGATCCGCGACAGATTGCGTCGGAGGCCGAACGTTCCCAGTTGCTCGCCGATGGCAAGACCATCGTGTTGATCACCTCGAGTATTCACTCGACTGAGGTCGGGGGGCACCTGTCGCCAACCATCATCGCGCATCGGCTGGCGACTGAGTCTAGCCCAGAGGTTCTCAATATTCTCGACAATACGGTGCTGCTGCTCGTGCCGTCGCTCAATCCCGACGGAGTGACCATCGTAAGCCGTTGGTACAACGAGACATTGGGCACACCGGCCGAGGGATCCGGTCCACCCGAGCTATATCATCATTATGTGGGACACGACAACAACCGTGACTGGTATGCCTTCACACAAGTGGAGACCCAACTCACCATCGACTCGCTGCACAACTACTGGCATCCACAAATCGTACACGACATCCACCAGCAGGGGTCCAACGGTAGCCGATTCTTCCTACCACCTTTCTTGGATCCAATCGAGCCCAACGTAGATCCTCTCCTGGTACAAGGCTACAACACCCTCGGTACGTACATGGCTTGGGAGTTAGCCGGGCAGGGCAAGCAAGGCATCGTTGTGAGCGCAACATACGATGCTTGGACACCCGCACGTTCGTATCAACATCACCACGCCGGAGTCCGGGTACTTTCAGAGACCGCCTCAGCCCGTCTCGCAACTCCCATCGACATACCGTTCGAGGATCTTCGGCCGGGCCACGGTTTCGATGCACGTGAATCGTCTTGGAACTTTCCCGACCCGTGGACAGGCGGCCGCTGGACGTTGGCCAACATCGTCGACTACCAGTCCTCCGGCGCCCTGGCATTGCTTAAGCATGCCGCCGCCAACCGCGACGTTTGGCTTGCCAATTTCTTGACCGTTGGCGAGCGCGCAGTCGCCGGCTGGGACGAGTGGCCCTACGCTTTTGTCATTCCGCACGAGC
>CAZJBG010000325.1:1386-1882 GCA_964543925.1 uncultured bacterium | reverse complement strand
CACGGGAAAGAGATAAAGGAGCATTCCCCCCAGGGTGCCCACCCCCTTGCCGCCCTGGAAGCCGGCAAAGACCGTAAAGCTGTGCCCGGCAACGGCGGCGGCCCCGCACAGGATGGCCGTCAGGTTCGGATCGGTGAAGGGGACCGGGGCCAGTGCGCCGGTCAGCGTCCAGCCGGAGATGACCGCGGCGGCGAACCACCCCTTGAAAACGTCCACGGCAATGACCACCAGGGCCGGCTTCCACCCCAGCACCCGGAAGGCATTGGTGCCGCCGGCATTGCCGCTGCCGTGCTCCCGGATATCGATGCCCCGGGTGATCTTCCCGACGATAATGCTGGTGGGCACGCTGCCGGCCAGGTAACTGAGCAGGAGCAAGGCAATCAGCAGTGTCATGCGAGACCAGCGGGTTGCAGGGCCAGGATCAACGAGCCGGGTCCGGTGTGGGCGCCCAGGGCCGCCCCCGTTTCGGTGATATGGACCTGGTCGCATCGGTAGC
>CAZJBG010000325.1:0-1376 GCA_964543925.1 uncultured bacterium | reverse complement strand
CAGCAGGTCCACCAATCGCCGGGCGGCATCGGGGCGCTGGGCGTGGCTGACAAATATATTGTAGGTCTTATGGCGGTCGATACGCGAGGCGGCCCATTTGGCCAGCCCCTTGGCGATGTCCCGGCGGCCGAAGAATATGCCGGTCACGTCGACGGTACTTTCCCGGGTAATCTCAGTACCGGCGTGGCCCGCAGCAGGTCCGCAATAACCTTGCGGGAGCGCGTCACCCGGCCGCCCTTCACGGCGTAGGACAGGTCCGGGACAGCGGCAAAAATCACCGTCTGCTCAATGGCCTTTCGGGAGATGGCGATCACTTCCTCATGGCTTTGCCCCTCCTTGGCCGCACGCGCCGCCCGGGTGACGATCAGGCCCAGACCGACGGAGGTGTTCAGGCCGTCCAGGGCCGTAATATGGGTCTCGGGGAGACGTTGGGTGGCGTTTTCTGCGGACTGAAGGGTGCCGCTGACCGGCCGGGGCAGGTGCAGAGAGACAATGCTGGCGTAGTGGCTGGACAGAAAGTGGTAGGTCCGCCAAAAATCGCCGGGCGTGGGCTGGGAGGTCAGGGGGTGGTGGGGACTGTTGACAAGCTGGACGAAGAATTCGTCCGGCGTGATGGTCACCTTATCCAGGTAGCCTATGTTGCCGAAATTCAGTCTGACCGGCACCACATGAATATCGTAGGCCTCGATGAGTTCGGCAGGAATATCGGCGGTGGAATCGGTGACCACCGCCACCCGGCCCTGGGTGGAGCTGGCAGCGGCGACCTGCCTGTGCATGTCGTCCACTTTCTCACCGGTCAACGGGCCGAAGGTTCGTGCCACCGCAAAGACGGCCTGGGGGTCGTTGGTATGGATGTGGACCTTCGCCCGTTCCTTGGAGCCGCCCAGCACCAGGCTGTTGCCCAGTTCCTGCAGGCCCTCGCGCAGTTTGTTCCGGAGGAGGTCCCGGCCGGTGATCATGCATTCGGTGCAATAACGAAACGGCGAGTCTTCCGGCGCCTCGACGAACTGATCGGTAACCTCCACGACCGGTTTGACGGTGTCAATCCCCAGGCGGTCGCGAAGTGACCCCTCACGGATGAAATCGAGGGCGCCTCGAAGAATATAGACGAACCCCTGCCCGCCGGCGTCCACCACGCCCCGTTTCTTCAGGATTGCCAATTGGGCGGGGGTTTTTTTCAGCGCCCGTTCAGCCCCGGTCAGGGAATCTTTCAAGGGGGCAATGAAATCGTTCATCCCCGCCTCGGTTTGCTGCTTAAGGTTTTCTGCGGTGGCCCGGATGACCGACAGAATAGTTCCTTCCTTCGGCTCAGACAGGGCTTGCCGGGCATACTCATAACCGGCTTGCATCGCATGGGTAAAATGGTGAATGGTGAG
>CAZJBG010000324.1:0-1884 GCA_964543925.1 uncultured bacterium | reverse complement strand
CCTGGTTCGTCTCCCTCGCCCACGACGAGGAGGCGATCGACCGCACCCTGGAGGCCGCCGCCGAGTCGCTGCTGGAGGCGCTGCGATGAGAGCGTGTGGCGCTTTTTCCTTCATATACGCGGATCGGAGTCCCTCTGACTCCAAGGCGCCACGAGGAGGTCCCGATGGCCTCTGACCCGGCGAACACGCTCCGCGCTCTGGCGCAGCTGCTGCGCGAGGAGGACACGCCGATCTCCCCGCACGTCGTAGATCCCACCGAGGAGTCCGTCCTCGGCCCGCTTGCCGCCGCCGGCCCCCGCGCCGCCGCGGCCCCGGCCGAGTACTCGCTCGTCGTCGAGTCGGTCCGCGAGGGCTACCTCCTCCACTACGGCGAGCCCCGCCTGCTGGCCGGCCACGACCCCGACCTCGCCCTGCTCGCCGGCGACTACCTCTACGCGCTCGGCATCGAACGCCTCGCCGGCCTCGGCGACACCCACGCCGTGGCGCTACTCGCGGATCTGATCAGCGACTGCGCCCAACTCCAAACTGAAGGCCGAAGCGACGAGGCCCCGAGTCTGTGGGAGAGCACCGCTCGAGCGATTGCTGGAATATCTTAAACCGAATCTGACTGAGGGTGAGTGGCCAAGCAGTTCAAGGACGCAGGGAGCGTGGCGTGCTCTGCATCTGCACGCGAGCGACCGAGGACGCCGAAATGCGCCGCGCCACCCGGCCTCAGCGCACTCCAGGTGCGTGACCCGCAGCCAGCCGACTGAGGATGCCGAAATGCGCCGCGCCACCCGACCTCTCAGCGCACCTTGCAGTTGCGGGTCAGGGTGGAGGTCACCCGCCTGCCGCCCGCGAACGTGTACTTGGCACGGGCGAACTGGTAGACCGCGCCGGGAAAGCCGGCCGGCGCCGGGCACGCGGCGCTGACGTAGCTGCGCCGCTTTCCCCGGTAGGTGAACCGGCGCTGCAGCTTCATGTCGAAGCGGGTTATGTAGGCCCACTTCCTTGCCGCCTTCGGCAGCGTCATCTTAAGCACCGTCCCGAAGGTGCCCGGCGCGCGGTCGATCCGGAACGGGAGGACGAACGACGAGGGCGGCTTGCGGCCGTAGACCTGGGTGAGGATCCGCCGCTGGCCGTGGAAGCGCCGCGCCTTGAAGGCGAGCAGCCTGCCCTTGAAGGTGAACGCCTTCTGCTTGGGCAGGGCGACTCGGATCGCGACGTGGCCGCTGCCGACGATCGCCCCAGCGCAGATCCTGCGGGCCGCGGCCGTCGTCGCCGGCTGGATCTTGCGCACCTTGCAGGTCGGCAGCCCCCGGTCGAAGAGCTTTCCGTCCCGGTTGATCCCGATCGCGATCTGCTGCAGCTGGGGCGGCGGATCGGCGCCGTCCAAGGCCTTGATCGTGCTGCTGATCCTGACCGCCACCGGCGCCGCCGTGGAGCGCGGCAGCGCCTTCGGGGAGATCCCGCCCCCGAAGGACAGCAGCAGGTTCCCCTCCCTGGTCAGCTCCGCCCGAGCGACTCCCGCCGCGCCGAGGGCGAGGATCAGGGCGACCACGGCGAAGCGGGCCAGCTTCGACATAGTCACCTAGAGGAACCTCGATGAGTCGATCCGGCACTCGTCGAAGCTGAAGTTGATCACGGTGTTGTTGGCGCGGTTGCTGTTGCGGTTCAGCCGTACCGAGAGCTGCTGCGCCTTGAACTTGTTGTTCGCCTTCAGCGCCTTGCCGACCTTCTGCAGGAGCGACTTCTCGAGGCGGAGGTAGCCGATCCACCTCTTCAGCTTCGCTGCGTCGGGGGCCGGACGCGGCACCTTGGCGATCTGCCGCACCGCCTTGCCGAACGCCCGCGAGGCGCGGATGAACCGCTTGCCGGCCAGCACCAGCCTGCCCTTCTGGACCT
>CAZJBG010000323.1:0-1895 GCA_964543925.1 uncultured bacterium | reverse complement strand
GGGGGCTCGGGCATCGGCCGGGCCATATCCCTGGCCCTGGCCGGGGATGGGGCGGACATAGCGGTCATCGACATGGACCTGGCCCGCGCCGAAGGGGTGGCCGCCGAGGTCCGGGAACTGGGCCGAAAGGCGCTGCCCCTGAAGGCCGATGTGACCCGCCCCGATGAGGTGGACGCCGTGACGGCGAGGGCGTGGGAGGAGTGCTCCGGCATCGATATCCTGGTCAATAACGCCGGAATCGGCCCCGATGTTGTCGCCCTGGCCGATATGACCACGGAGCAATGGCAGCGGATGATGGACGTCCACGTGAACGGCGCCTTCAACTGCACCCGGCGCCTCATCGGGAGGATGGGAGAGCGGAAGGGGGGACGGGTGATCAATATGAGCTCGATAGCCGGCCTCTCCGGAGAGAGCCACGGTGTCCACTACTGTACCGCCAAGGCGGCGCTGGTGGGCTTCACCATGGCCCTGGCCAGGGAGGTGGCCCGCTTCGGCATCACCGTCAATGCCATCGCCCCCGGGATGATCGATACCCCCATGGCGGCCGCCCTGCCGGCAAGGGTGGTGGAGAGTATGGTCAAAGCCACCCCCATGCGGCGAATCGGGCAGCCGGAGGAGATAGCCCATCTGGCCGCCTTTCTGGCCTCGGACCACGCCGCCTACATCACCGGCCAGGTCATCAGCCCCAACGGCGGATACTATATGTAGGGGGAATTACACCTCCCCCCTTTCAGGAGCCTTGGCGAATGTGGCAGAGCTTCCTTGACCTGGGCGCGGACCTCGCCCGAAACAATATTCTACTGTATGGCATCATGGTGGTAGCCACCATGGCCCTCCTGGGCCTGGCCCTAAGCTTTATCTGGGAGGGCATTTTCTCGCTCCTCAAGCTGAAACCCAAGGGGGACAGCCGCCGGCCGGGGCAGGGAAAGGGCTAGCCCCATGATTCAACTGCCCCTTTCCGGAATCGAGTTGCCCATCCTGGCCCTGCTGGTCATCGGCTTCACGGCGGGGGTATGCGGCTCCTTTTTCGGACTCGGCGGCGCCTTCATCGTGACGCCCGCCATCCATATCATGGGGATTCCCATCGTCTATGCCGTAGGCACCGGAATAGCCTTTGTTGTGGGAGCCGCCCTAGCCTCCGCCGTCAGACATGCCCGCATGGGCAATGTGGACGTCAAGCTGGGGCTTATACTCCTGGGGGCCACCCTGCCCACTGTGGAGCTGGGAAAGCGGACCCTTATCCACTTAGAGACGTTGGGTGTGGTGGGCCCGGTGGTCAGGGCCATCTATTTCACCCTCCTGGTGGGCATCGGCCTCTACACCACCTACGACATCCTGTGGCGAAAACGTCATGGCAAAAGGGCGGCGGTCGCACCGGAGGACAGAGGGCCGCGGACGATATCCGCCCGGCCCATGCTGGCCCTGTCCCGTTCCCGCCTGTCCCGGATCTCCCTGTGGCAGGTCCTACCCATCGGTGCGGTAACGGGCTTCGTGGCGGGTTTCATGGGTATCGCCGGGGGCATGATCCTGGTGCCCGCCCTGATATACATGGTGGGATTCCCTCCCGCGGTGGCCGCGGGCACCTCTTTGTTCATTGGATCGTTCATAGCGACCTATGCCAGCCTGAGCTACGCCCTGGCGGGCAGGGTGGAGCTGCCGGCGTCCATAATCCTCCTGGCCGCCGCTGTCCCCGGTATCCAGATCGGCATCCTGGCCGTGAGATTCGTCTCGGGCCAAAGGTGGCGGCTCTTCTTCGCCATCACTATAATCCTGGTGGGCGTTTCGGTCGCCATCAAGCAACTGGCCCTGTGGCGGGGCAGCCCGGGCCTCCATGACCTCTCCACATGGCTCGTGATGGGTACCGCCGGAGTTATGGCCCTGATTATCATCGGCAT
>CAZJBG010000322.1:767-1898 GCA_964543925.1 uncultured bacterium | reverse complement strand
CCTTGACCACTCCATCGGTTACATCCACCAGCTCCACATCGCCCCCATCGCTTTTGAGCATAGGCCTTACCTCTTCCAGAACTTTCTCTACTTCTTCTCTCATTCTTCACCCCTTTTTTTTGCTTGCCTGCTTTGGGTAGTTATCCAACCTATCGGGCTACTTATGTTCAGTTTACGCCAATGAGGCCGGTTTGTCAACGCAGGGAATCCAGGCCTTGACAGGCGCCCGATGTGTGGTATAGAATACGGGGCGATGGGTGGTTGTGGGGCGAAAATCCTTTCCGGTTCGGTTTTGATTAGATCCTCTACTTCATGAATTTACCTTTTCAGGTCCACATTGATTGTTCCATCCGTGGGTAGCAGGGGCGGGGTGGATCTGGTTCCGGCCCTCGGGAAAAGTAAACACGGCACTCGCGGCGATGGGGACAATCCGGTAGCTTTGTTTCAATTAGGTACCTGATGGCGAAATATATTTATGTCACTGGCGGTGTGGTCAGCTCCGTGGGGAAAGGGATCACCGTCGCCTCAATAGGCCGCATCCTTAAAAGCCGGGGTATCTCCGTCTCGGTGCAGAAACTGGACCCCTATCTCAATGTCGACCCGGGAACCATGTCCCCCTATCAGCATGGAGAGGTCTTTGTGACCCAGGATGGGGCGGAGACGGACCTGGACCTGGGGCATTACGAGCGTTTCATCGATATGGACCTCACCTCTGCCTGCAATGTGACCACGGGGCAGATCTACGCGGCGGTTATCGCCAAGGAGAGGCGGGGCGATTTCCTGGGGGGGACCATTCAGGTGGTGCCCCATGTCACCAACGAGATAAAGTCGCGCATGCGGGGGCTGGCCGAGGAGACCGAAGCCAGCGTTATCATCGTCGAGGTGGGGGGCACCGTGGGCGATATCGAGGGGCAACCATTCCTGGAGGCTATCCGGCAGATGCGAAACGAAGTGGGGCGGGATAATGTCCTCTACCTTCATGTCACGCTCCTCCCCTATATCTCCGCTACCGGAGAGCTCAAGACCAAGCCTACCCAACACAGCGTCAATGAGCTCCGGCGCATCGGTATCCAGCCCGACATCATCCTCTGCCGCAGCGACCATGAGGTCTCTCAGGGGACCAAGGACAAG
>CAZJBG010000322.1:0-757 GCA_964543925.1 uncultured bacterium | reverse complement strand
AAGGGCGGTGATTCCTCTGCCCACTGTGTCCACTATCTACGAGGTTCCCCTCCTCCTGGAGGAGGCCGGACTGGGCGACTTGATAGTGGAGAGGCTGGACCTGCCCCGGCAGGGTCGCGACCTCCGGGGCTGGCAGCAGCTGGTGGAGGAGATCAAGGCCCCCAAGGAGACCGTATCCATCGCCCTGGTGGGCAAATATGTGGACCTTCCGGATTCCTATCTCTCGGTGCGGGAAGCCCTGTGCCATGCCGGTCTGTATCACCACCGGGATATGGACATCCAGTGGATCCAGTCCGAGGATCTGGAGCGGGAAGGGGTCGAGACCCTTCTGCGCAATGTCCAGGGCATTGTGGTGCCCGGGGGCTTTGGCGACCGGGGCGTGGACGGCATGATCGAGACCGTGAGGTACGCCCGGGAGAACCGGATCCCCTATCTGGGGCTGTGCCTGGGGATGCAGGTGATGGTCATCGAGTTTGCCCGCCACGTGCTGGGCTCCGATAAGCCCAACTCCACCGAGTTCAACGCCGATACGCCCTATCCGGTGATAGACCTCCTTCCCGGGCAGCGCCAGGACCAGGATATGGGAGGCACCATGCGCCTGGGCATCTATCCCTGCCAGTTGGTGCCCGGCAGCAGGGCCGGCCGGGCCTATGATGAACCCCTGGTCTACGAGCGCCACCGGCATCGCTTCGAGGTCAACAACGACTACCGGGAAATGCTGGAGGCGCCGGGACTTGTGCACAGCGGGCTTTCCCCC
>CAZJBG010000321.1:0-1901 GCA_964543925.1 uncultured bacterium | reverse complement strand
GCGAGTCGGCCTGCTGGGGCGGACTGATCGCCAGCTGTGGGGTCCAGGTGCAGCGTCTTCATCGCGCTCCCCACTCTCCTTGGCGCTCACCTGGCCAAGTCTGACCACGCGGCCGGCGCCCGGTCGACCTCGAAGCAACCTGGCAAACTGCGAGCCGAACCGATCTCTGCCGCCTCCGCGACTGAGAGCATCACTTGGGTGAATTGGAAGGCGGCAGTAGCCCAGGCGTTCTTTGTCGTTGTCTCGCTGGCACCGAACGCAGAAGTTCGCTGCGTGCTCGCAGTTGTTGCCGATTAGGTTGTAGCGGCCGCGTGGCGGATGGTTTGAGAGCAGTCACTCCGCGCGCTCGACAATGCGATCCGGGAACTCCGCCCGCGGGAGCCAGACACCGGTGGCTGAGCCAGGCCGGGTTTGACGGAGGTCTCCGTGAAAACCGGGACGGCTCATGCAGCGGCGCTGGCCGAAGCATTCGGGTCGGCGCCTCTGACTCTGATGCCGAGCTCAGCTGCAGGCCGCTCCTGCAGGCTGAGGCGTGGAAAAACCGCCTGCCCGGGCGGTAGATTTGTTCCCTATGGTGATCGCCCTTTCAACGCCAAACTTCTTCGGCATCGGCGAGTTCTGGTCCGGCCTGATTATAGGGGTCGTAGTGGTGCCGCTCGCCTTCTTCCTCTTCATCTTTTTTGAGGAAATCAACCTGCGAGGGGAACCTTCCGACTCCGACGACGACTATCGCCCCGATCGCCCTGCCGGGGCGGGGGTCCTGGTCTGCGACTACGTCGACGCCGGCATGCTTGAGACAATCGCCAAGCAGAAGGGGATCGAGCCTTCACCGAAGGTGTCGGAGCGCGGCCGCAGGGTTACAAAGGAGGGGTCGGTTGGCTTTCAGAAAATCCCGATCATCGGGAAGTTGGCACGAAGTAGCACCGACGATGAGAGGCTCCGGTGGGAGCATCGCGAGGATCACAACGTCCTGCTGTCTTCAGTGCTTGGGACCCTCGACAAGGCGGGGGAGTTGCGGCGGGATTTGACGAGGGCACCGGAAGTGTCGCTCGTGAGTCCCCACGTGATGGACGAGTTGGCAGATATGGCCGGGCAGCACGATGAGGCCCAGACCGCCCGGGAGGCGATCAACACGATCCGCGAGAGGCTGTTGAGCGACACTCCGTTTGAGCACCAACGCGATGCTCTGCGTCACTCACGCTGAGCACGACTGAAGACGAGCTCCCGAAGACGAGCCCCCAGCTCCCGTTCGTCGCGGTAGCCGCCCCCGCCGCGGAGCCGAGTCCGTAGGACGAGGTGGAGCGGCGGGGGGCACGCGCCTGGCAGGCCGCCGATGGGAGGCTTCGCTTCTCGCTGAGAAAGAAATGGCGAGGGGCCCCACAGATTTCGCGATCCCAAGGCCCCTCGCCCACGACGACAGGTGCGCCGCGTGCTGATCGTAGGGGTTCGGGAGTCCGAGGTCGAGGCCGTGCTTTGCCGGGGGGTCGGCCCCGAGCTGCCGCCCGAGGCGCGCTGCCCCGCCTGCGGGGGCGATCGGCTCGACGTCACCGAGCAGTCGGTCGCGGTGTTCGGGACGGCAGCCAGCGCCCTGAATGGGACCCTCGCGGTGTCGCCGATCGCCCTGTTCGGCCGCTATGGAGTCTCCGAGGAGGGCGGTGGCGGCTGGAGGCCCGGCAGGCCGGACGTTCCCCCGGAGTACTTGCGCGGGTACCCAGGGGCCTGCTGACCCTGAGACGTGTCACGAAGCGTGCCGCGAACCGTCCCACTTCGACCACGCCTGGGCGCAACTGAGAGAACCTGGCCGTGCCTTCGGGTTTCACTCCCCCGAGGCGCTGATCTCCCTGGCGATGCTGAGCCTCGGCGGGCTGTGCCCGTCCCTCCCCGGCAGAGTCACCGTCACA
>CAZJBG010000320.1:0-1905 GCA_964543925.1 uncultured bacterium | reverse complement strand
GCGTGCCGGATGGGGCAGCGCAACCGGCTGGGGGGATGAAACAGAACCAGAACAAGCCCGGAATCGGGGCCCTCTCGCAAGACCAAGGCTCGGTGAGCATGCAAATCCAAGATCAGCCATCGTTCACGAATTGCGACCTCCGTGAATCGGCACCCGAACCTCCAACGCAAGCAAAAGGGACAGACATAGTCGAAATGACCATCACAACCACTGAAGGATGGACGCTCGCCGCATGGGGGCTCGCCGCAACAGGCGGCTCTCCCGACGCGATGATGGCGATCGGCGTGCCAGACGCAGGCCTCACATACTCATACACCATTCCGCCATTCGAAACTTGCGTGGTCACGATCGGCGAAGCCCAACAAACCGTCGTGATGGGCGAATTCGACAACGACACGCACCTAGCCCGCTTCGACGGCCAGGTCAAATACACAACCAACGGCTCCCCGGCCTGCCCGCCCCCAGCGGAGTCCCCGGCCCAGTTCGAGACCGAACTCGACACCGAAGTGGTCGAAGACCCGGAACAAGACTTGGAGGTCCTTCCGTAGGGCCGACACCCAGCTACCCGACGTTTGGATAGCCGGGAACCGATCGAGGGGGCGGGCCGCCGAGCCCGCCCCCTCGCGGCCCGGCCGCTGAGACTCAAGACCGAGAAGAAGAGATGGCACCGACACGCAAGACCCAGGCGCTCCGCATCGCCCTCCCGCTGGGAGTCCTCGCGATCCTGATCGGAGCGATCCTGGTGAGCCGCGGAGACGGCTCGGGCGCCGACCCACGGGCGGGCGTCAGATGGCTGTATCCGTCCGAGCCGATCCCCGGGGTCAGCCGCCGCCTCCTCGGCAACGGCCCCCGCGCCGCGGTCATCCTCTGGCGCAAGGGCAGCCGACCGCCGCCCGAGGCAGTCGTCTTCCTGCATGGCTGGCTGCCGAAACCGCCGATCGCCTACGGCGCCTGGCTGCGCCATCTCGCGGAGGCGGGCAACACGATCGTCTATCCCGTCTACCAGGGACTGCTCACCAAACCCGAAAAGCTGCTGGGCAACGCGATCGCCGGGATCGCCGCGGGGCTGCGCGCCGTCCGCGCCGACCCCGACAGCGTGGTCGCGGTCGGCGACACCACCGGCGGGGCGCTGGCCTTCGACTACGCGGCCGTGGCGGCCGACCGCGGGCTGCCCGGCCCGCGCGCCGTGCTCGCCGCCTTCCCCGGCCGCAACCCGGGCCGCGGCGAAGTCACCCCCGCCGACCTCTCCCGCATCCCGCCCCAGACGCAGCTGGCGGTGATCGCCGGCCCCGGGGATCCGATACCCGACGGGGAGGCGCAGGCGCAGGCGCTGCTGCGGGGAGCGACCGGGGTGCCGAGCGAGCTGCGCCGCTACCTCTCCGCCCCGCGCGACACCGGGCCCAGGGGCGAGGGGCGACCCTCGCGCCGCGCCTTCTGGGCGCCGCTGGACCGGATGATCGCCGCGGCGCGGGGCGCCCCCACGCCTCCCTGATTTTGGGGGTTTGTGAGAAAAACCATATTTGTACCTTGACAAAACGACCGCGTACGCCTATCTTGCCCGCAGCCTCGCCCGTTTGGGAACGGGTCTGGTGACAGGGAACCAAACAGGGACCACATAACCGAGCCCGCGAGGGCCGCGAAGGGAAGCGGCCCGGCAGAGGGGCTCACAAGGCAAGGAGAGAGCTAACGTGAGACGCCACACGAAGGTACCGTCCGCGGGATCGAGTCAGGGCAGGGGCAGCCGCCTCGGCCGCATCTTCCGTGGAGCCCTCGCCACCCGTGGCGCCTCCCCCGGGGCCGAAGGGAGCGGTGCGCCCTCGCACGGGCGTACCCGCATCGCCCTCGCCACGGCCCTCGCCTTCGCCCTCGCCCTCCTCATCGCCCCCACCGCCCAGGCCGCCCCCT
>CAZJBG010000319.1:0-1905 GCA_964543925.1 uncultured bacterium | reverse complement strand
GCCTCCGGCGAGGGCAAGCCCGACGACCAGGGCGATCGGAGCGATCAGCGCCGCCATTTGGTCTAACCTTGCCCGCGATGAATGGGACGCGCCGCCTCCCGGCCCGGAGCTCGGGCCGCTTTGCCTTCGGGTCTGTGTCAGTGCTGGCTCTGCTGGCATTGGCGTGTTTTCCGGGTTTCGCTCAGGCAGACTCGAGTGGCATTCAGTACTCGGATGTCCCGCCTACCGTCACCGGGGGCAAGACTTCGACCGGGCAGGGCCCCCCGGCTCACTCGTCCGGGGCGAGTGGCGGCGCCTCGGCTCCGGGTAAGACCGGCTCCGCCGCCTCGGGGTCTTCGACAGGCAGTCCATCCTCAACGACGGGCGGTGTTCCAAGCACGGGTAGCGATGGCGGCACCGGGCAGAGTAGCCCAGACAACGGCTCCAGCGGCAAGACGACCACCCCCGTGCAGTCGGATGGCCAGACCGGGGCGCCGGCCGCCTCGCAGGACGGCGGCTCCTCGCTGCTGATCGCGATCCTGATCGCGATCCTCGTCCTCGCCGCGATCTCGCTCGCCGTGGTGATGATCAGGCAGCGTCGGCAGCGTGGCGGCCCCGGCAGCCCCGTCTCGCCGAAGGCGAGCTAGCCCGATGCGGGCAGACGGGAAGCGCCTCGGAAGGCAGACACGCGCCTGGGCGGCCGCTCTCGTCCTCGTCGCGGTGGGCGCGGGGGCGTCGGCGTCGACCGCCCTTGCCCTGCCGGGCAACTTCTGGGGCGTCGTCCCGCAGGCGACGCCCAGCCCCGAACAGTTCCAGCGCCTCAAGCGCGGCGGTGTCGACAGCGTCAGGATCCCCGTTGCCTGGAGCTCGGTGCAGCCGATCAGGGGCGCCGTGGTGTGGTCGGGCGTCGATGAGCTGGTCCGCGGCGCGGCCGCGGCGCGGATCGAGGTCCTGCCGTTCCTCTATGGCGCTCCGGCCTGGGCCGTGCCGCTCGACCGCTCGATCGCCAGCCTCCCGCCCCGCTTCCTGCCGGTTCGCAACGGTAGGCAGCGCTCGGGCTGGAAGCGCTTCCTCCGCCTCGCCGTCCAGCGCTACGGCCCCCGCGGCAGCTTTTGGGCCGAGAACCCCGGCTTGCCGAAGCGGCCGATCCGCGTTTGGCAGATCGGCAACGAGGTGAACTTCAAATTCTTTGTCGCGCGGCCCAACCCGGCCGAGTACGGCAAGCTGGTAAAGCTCTCCTACTCGGCTCTGAAGAGCGCCGACCGCGGGGCGCGGGTCGTCCTCGGCGGCATGTTCGCGCGGCCCAAGCAGGCACTGTCGAGGAAGAAGCCGCCGCAGGCCTACTTCGCCACCGACTTCCTCAACCAGATGTACAAGCGGACGCCGGGGATCAAGTCCAAGTTCCACGGTGTCGCCCTGCACCCCTACACCGGCACCTTCAAGCGCCTGCCCCGCTACATCGAAGACTTCCGCCGCGTGCTGAAGGCTAACCGCGACGCCGGCAAGGGCCTCTGGCTGACCGAGCTGGGCTGGAGCTCGCAGCGCCCCGCCCGCAATAACTCCTTCGCGAAAGGGCGGCGGGGCCAGGTGAAGCAGCTGAAGGGCGCCTTCCGCCTGCTGCGCAGGAACCAGCGCAGGTGGCGCGTCCAGCGCGTCTACTGGTTCTCGGTCGACGACGTGCGGGGAAGTTGCAACTTCTGCGACGGCAGCGGCCTGTTCGGCGCCGGCTTCGTCCCGAAGCCCTCCTGGTTCGCGTTCACCCGGTTCGCGGGCGGCCAGCCGAACTAGCCTAGCCTCGCCGGCCCGGGTTGGCGAGGCGTAAGATCGGTGGGTTGACCGCCGAGGTGACCACGACCGCGGGATCCGACCCTCTGGCGCCGTTCAGCGCCCCGGTCAGGCGCTGGTTCGAGGCCTCCTTCGAGGCGC
>CAZJBG010000318.1:1276-1909 GCA_964543925.1 uncultured bacterium | reverse complement strand
GGGTGGAAGTTTAAGGTTCTCACACTTCGGAAGACTACCCTAAGGATGGAAAGTTTGAAGTTTGGATATAAAACTTGCGTATTTATAAATTTATAGGTATCTAATATTACTAATGGAACCGGCAAAAGAAACTGAAACTATTGATCTGACTGATTCCCTCGTCTGGATGGAAAATGAGATACTCATGATCAAGGCTAAACCTGATGTTGAAGTCACTTTAGAAGATGCTGAGAGAAATTTTAAATCAGCATCGGAAAGGTTCAATGTCAATGAAAAGAATAAAGCGCTTATACTATGTGATATAAGGCAAGCAAGGCCATTATCTAAAGAGATCCGTGATTACTACGGAACCGAAGAAGTGGTCAATCAAACAAAAGCATTTGCATTTATCATTACTACTCCTCTCAGTAAAATGATAGCAAATTTATTTATTGGAATACGGAAACCTCCAATACCTATGAAAATGTTTACAGATAAATTTAAAGCCGTTGAATGGCTGAATCAGTTTAAGGACATAACTTAGCCTGTCTGACGTAAGTAGGGATGTTGTACTAAAATAATAGTTAGCAGTCCTAAAAAGTAATTGGCAAAAAGCAGTTGGCAGTTGGCAAATCGTCCCGATAATCCCGATAG
>CAZJBG010000318.1:234-1266 GCA_964543925.1 uncultured bacterium | reverse complement strand
AATAAAGAGCTCGAAAGATCAAGGGATTATAATGAAAATATAATACGCGCCATCAGGGATCCTTTTATGATAATGGGTGAAGATGGTACGATCAGAGAAGTAAACAAAGCAATACTTACACTGACCAAATTTAATAAGAAGGAGCTTATTGGCTTACCGGTTAATAAGCTGTTTTCAAAAGATAATTTCAGTGATGCAAAATCAGGAATAAACAGCCTGATCAATACAGACAATATGAATTCTGATGAAAAGATCATTGTAACTAAAAAAGGAAAAGAAATACCGGTTCTATGTTCCGGGTCTGTAATTCGAAGTAAAAAAGGTGAAGTAGAAGGCATAATATGTATAGCAAAAGATATAACCGAACTTAAAAAATTAGAAATTGAAAAGAGGATGCACCTGGAAGCCCAGGCATTGGCCAAAGTCGAAAAAAAACGCGCTGATACGCTTAAAAAATCAGAGCTTGCAGGCCGTTATATGCTGAAAAAACTAAGTCAGCAAAAAGATGAAATTGACGCCTCTCTGCAGGAAAAAGAAGTTTTATTGAGAGAAATTCATCACCGGGTTAAAAATAATATGCAGGTCATTATAAGCCTGTTAAAGCTGCAATCAGACCATATCCAGGATCAGGCAATACAGGACGTTTTAAGTATATGCCGCAACAGGATAAAATCTATGGCAGTGGTGCACGAACAGCTTTATGAATCTATAAGCTTAAAATATATTGACTTCGAAAAATTGGTCCGTTCGATCGCTGCCAACCTCGTTAACAGTTTTGATACCAGCATCGAAAATGTAGTACTTGACCTGGAAAATGAAAATGTCGTCATGGAAATTGATACGGCAATATGCTGCGCATTGATCATCAATGAGTTAGTAACAAATTCGCTCAAATACGCTTTTGCCGATGGTAGAAAAGCCAAAGTCTATATCGGGTGCAAGGTGTCAAAAAATAATACCAAATTAACCGTCAGCGATAATGGTAAAGGATTACCGGCCGGCATTGACTTAAAAAATCCCGGGTCTGTAGGG
>CAZJBG010000318.1:0-224 GCA_964543925.1 uncultured bacterium | reverse complement strand
CAGCTTGTCAGTGATCTTACATATCAATTAAGAGGAAAGCTTGAATATGATGGCGCCAATGGCACAACGTTTCATATCTCTTTTAATAAAAAAAAGCAATAAGTTAAGGGTTGAAGGTTAGCCAGCTGGCGGGTAGCCGCCCGGAGGGTGGAAGATTCAGAACTCCTGACCCTATAGTTGATTTTCAATTAGTTACAAAATTTGCATCGCCCGCCTGCCACAGG
>CAZJBG010000317.1:957-1911 GCA_964543925.1 uncultured bacterium | reverse complement strand
GGTGCGAATATCCGGCCGCGGCGCACACGCCGTAGCGGCCGAAGTCCTCGAACCCTTTCGGGAAAATAGACCGCGTTGCGCGACGAGAGCCCTAGTAGTGCACCCAGCAACCGGTGACGTGATCGACGAGGCGCTCTATCTCGTCTACAGCGGCCCCGCATCGTACACTGGAGAGGACATGGTGGAAATCTCCACCCATGGAGGCTTGCTCGTGCCAGTGGAGACTCTGAGCGCCGTTCTTGCGGCCGGCGCCAGAGTCGCCGCCCCGGGAGAATTCTCTCGCCGCGCGGTGCTGAACGGAAAAATGGATCTGTTGCAGGCCGAGGCGGTGGGCGACCTGATCGACGCGACGGCCCCGGCTCAGCGGCGTGCGGCGATCGGCCAGTTGGATCGAGGTCTCTCGATCCGTATTGAGATGTTGCGCGAGCTGGTGTTGGAGTTGGAGACGTTGGTCTGCTACGAGATAGACTTCCCGGAGGAGGACAGTGGCCCGGTTCCTCCAGAGAGGATCGAGACGGCCGTCGAGAATCTCCTCGCAGCTCTGCGTAGGCTTTCCGCCACCAGCACCGATGGGGAGCGACTCCGTGAGGGAGCCCTTGCTGTGATCGCGGGCCTTACCAATGTGGGCAAATCCTCACTCTTCAACTCATTGCTCGGCACGGAACGAGCAATTGTGACGGACGTGCCCGGTACGACGCGGGATGCGATAGAGGCTCCGGTCACGTGTGACGGGTTTCCGTTCCGTTTGGTGGACACTGCAGGCCTTCGCGCCACGGATGATGTGGTGGAGAGCCTCGGTGTTGAGGTCAGCAACCGTTACCTGGATGCGGCTGATCTGGTGATCTACTGCGCGGTTGCCGGCAGCGCCTTGGAGCCTTCGGAACAGGAGTTTTTGAGCCGGCTGACGACCCCGTCCATTCTGGTCCGCACGAAAGCAGATATCGACCCGGGCGG
>CAZJBG010000317.1:0-947 GCA_964543925.1 uncultured bacterium | reverse complement strand
GGGAGCACCGCGACGATGGGAGCCTTCGTGTCGCGGCCCTCACGGGTGAAGGGCTGGAAGACTTGCGGTCGGAGCTTGCCAGACACGCCTTCACGGGCATGACCGGTCAACCGGACATCGAACCCCTGGTGACGCGTGAGCGGCACCGGGCGGCACTGGAGTCCACGCTGTGCGAGGTGGAGGAGTTTGCGGCGGCGCGCTCATCCGGGATTGAAGTGGCCGTAGCCGCTATTCATCTTCGGGCGGCCGTGCAGCTGCTGGAGGATATAATCGGCACCGTGCCCAACGACGACGTGTTAGATCGTCTGTTCGCCACCTTCTGCATTGGAAAGTGACGCGGTGGGATGGCTTGAGATCCCGTCTGCCTGCAGGCACTCCTGCGCCGAGGCTCGCAACGCCGCCGGGAGTCCGAGCTGTTTCACGCAGCTCTCGACCAGCCGATACCCGACGTAATAGCCCGACCGCTCGGGGAGCAATCGACCGCGAACCCTCCGTGCGGATTCGGTAGCATCTCCCGAGAAATATCGCATGTGGTTACCGAGCCCGGTTTCATCCAACTCTTCGGCGATTACGCTGCGCTGGAAGGCTTCGAGTTGACGGAGACGGCTGTACTGACGACTGCCGTATCCGAAATACTGACGCTCTGCGAACCCCGGTGCCACGGCGCGAGAGGCCACTACGCCAAGCCCTTCGTTCACGAGCAACTCTTTTAGTGGCAACACGCTGGCGAACTCCCACAGGTCGTAGTTGCCCCCGGACTCAATCAGGATCTGTGCATGACAGCTACGAGTCGCGGGTGACGTGTAACGAACAGCATGAGCCACGTCGTGTGCAATTCGAAGCGGCAGGATGCTGGGATGCAACCCCACGCCGCCGGTATGTGCGTTTGGGCGACCGGTAAAATGCTCCAGACACACAAAAACGGCGCCGCGGCCGCCGACCACTAG
>CAZJBG010000316.1:0-1911 GCA_964543925.1 uncultured bacterium | reverse complement strand
CGGTCCCGGTAGGCATAGGTCAGGGCCTTGATGATGGCATCTTTGGCCGTCCGGAAATTCCGTGAACGGGCCCCATAATAACCTTTGGCCTGCTTGATAACTTTACGATGTCTTTTGTGTCGAGGGACACTGCTGTTGGATCTTGGCATTTTCCTGCTCCTATCTCCCGAGCATTCGTTTTACACGCTTGACTTCGGCAGACACCAAGATGGTGCTCTTGCGAAGCCCGCGCTTTCGTTTCGTGGATTTCTTGGTGAGGATATGGCTCTTGTAAGCTTTATTCCTCTTGATTTTTCCCGAAGCCGTCAATTTGAAACGCTTGGCAGCGCTCCGACGGGTTTTCATCTTTGGCACGCGACGGTTCCCTTCATCATTACTTTGGCACCAGATACATGGTCATAACACGACCCTCGGTGACCGGTGACTTGTCTACCACGGCATATTCAGATAATATTTCCACGACCCGATCGAGCAATTTACTGCCCAGGTCCTGGCGGCTCATCTCCCGGCCGCGAAATCTGAGTGATATTTTCAATCGGCTGCCGTCCTTCAAAAATTTAATGGCGTTGTTCATCTTGGTTTCCAGGTCATGATCGCCGATGCTGGGGCGCATGCGAACTTCCTTGACGGCAATAACGTGCTGCTTCTTTTTATTTTCTCGTGTCCGCTTCTGCTGATCATACCTGAATTTACCAAAATCCATGACCTTTGCCACGGGTGGACTTGCCTGGGGAGCTACCTCCACCAGGTCCAGGTCATCGCTCTCGGCTTGGGCGATAGCTTCCTCGATAGGTACAACGCCGACCTGATCCCCGTTTGCCGCCACAAGACGCACTTCAGGGGCCAAGATTTGCTCATTTACGCGGAGAATCGAATTATCCTTGCCTATGGGCTTAAGCTCCTCTCTTTATTGTCAATCTCACGCAGCAGTTGGGGCACGAGATCGTCGAGCGTGACGGTCCCTTCATCGCCCACGTGGCGCCGCCGCAACGACACGGCACCGGCTTCGGCCTCCCGTTCACCCACTACGAGCATCACCGGAATTTTCTGCAATTCCGCCCGTCGAATCTTGGCGCCCACCTTTTCGTCCCGGGCATCCACCTGGGTGCGGAGGCCGGCGGCCTTGAGCTGCGCCCCTACCTGCAGTCCATATTCCCGGGATTTTTCCGATATGGGCAACACGATAACCTGCACCGGAGAGAGCCACAGGGGGAAATCACCGCCCGTGTGCTCAAGATAGACCCCGATGAACCGTTCGAGGCTGCCCAGGATCGCCCGGTGGATCACCACGGGGCGCTGCTCGCTGGAGCGCGCGTCAATGTACTTCAGTCCGAACCTTTCCGGTAGGGAAAAATCGAGCTGGATGGTGGTCAATTGCCACTTGCGTTTGAGGGCGTCCCGGAAGTCAAAGTCGATTTTCGGGCCGTAAAAAGCGCCCTCGCCCGGGTCCACCTCGAATTTGATCCCGGCCGCCTCTAAATTCTCGGCTAAAATGGCCTCGGCTTTATCCCACAGCGCGGGGTCCCCCATGAACTTTTTGGGACGGGTTGAAAGCAGAATCTGCACATCCTCGAACCCGAAGACCTCGTAGACCTCCTGGATCATGTCGAACAAGCTGCGAATTTCCGGGCCGATCTGTTCGGGTGTGCAGAAGATATGGGCATCGTCGATAGCAAAACTGCGCACCCGGGTCAGTCCCGATACGACGCCCGTCTTTTCGAAGCGGTGCAGGCGCCCGAAGTCGGCCATGCGGATGGGAAGGTCCCGGTAGGACCGCAGCTGCGCTGCATAGATAATGGCGTGGCCGGGGCAGTTCATCGGCTTGACCCCCATCCACTTGTCTTCCTCCTCCCCCTGGGGTATCAGGAACAGGTTTTCCCGGTAATGATCCCAATGGCCGCTCTGTTTCCA
>CAZJBG010000315.1:0-1913 GCA_964543925.1 uncultured bacterium | reverse complement strand
ATGCTTTTATGCAGTCTATGGGCATGGTCAATGACCATCTCACCGGCTGTTTTAGAGCGCCCGGGGACTAGGCCCTTCCGGGGGCAGGTCATCTCCAACCCTGCCCTTCTGATACGAACACCGAAAGTGGAGCCGGGATGGCGGGATACGCGAAATGTAACACAGGCGGCTTCGCCGGCCTTTCTTGATAATATTTACAGATCGGAGATGCGTTGTTGGCTGGGGGGAATGCAACCGAAGCGGCGGCCTCATGACCATCCCGCCACCACTGTCCGCCGAAATCATCAGCCGGCCCGAACAGCTTGATGCCGCCGTTCGGGCAATGGCCGGTGCCCGGGCCATCGCCCTGGATACTGAGTCCAACAGCTTCCACCACTACCCCGAGCAGCTCTGCCTTATTCAGATAGCCACCCGCGACAGGGCCCACATCATCGATACGATATCCCTTAAAGAGCTCGATCCCCTCAAAGGAGTCCTGTCGGATGGTTCCGTCCAGAAAGTCATCCACGGCGCGGACTACGATATCCGCAGCCTCGACCGGCATTACGGGTTTCGTATCCGCAACCTGTACGATACCAGCATCGCTGCCCGCTTTGCCGGCATCGCCCAGTTCGGCCTGGCCGCCCTCATCAAAGACCTGCTGGGCGTAACCATTCTTAAGAGCAAACGACTCCAGCGGACCGACTGGGGGCGTCGCCCGCTCTCAGCCGAAGCCCTCGACTATGCCATCACCGACGTCCTCCACCTCGCCGCCCTGCGGGAGATTCTGGAGGGGCGTCTCCGGGCCCTGGGCCGGACGGCATGGGTTGCCGAGGAGTGCTCCCGGCTCGAAGAGGTGCGGTATATCGAACCAAATATTGAGATCGGGTTCCTCTCCATAAAGGGGGCCAGTAAACTGGACGGACACGGCCTCGCGATACTCCGGAGCCTTTTTCTGTTTCGTGACAAGGAGGCCCGACGCCAGCATCGGCCACCCTTCTTCGTGTTGCCCGATCCTGCCCTCATCTACATCGCCGCCACTCCCGCGGCACCTCTCTCGAAGGTCCCCGGTCTTGGGCAAATCGGGTTGCAGCGGTTCGGGCTAGGCCTCCAGCAGGCCCTGAAGGACGGCCTCGCCGCGTCGCCGGTCCACAGGCCGCCTCGTGTGACCGCCGAACGGGCCGGCAGGGAACAGACCCGGCGTCTCAGCCTCCTCAAGGTCTGGCGCGCATCCGTTGGCGCCAGGCTTTCCCTCGACCCACCCCTTCTCTGGCCCACAGCCAGCCTGGAACGGCTTGCCAGGACGCCCGGCGATTTTGATATCGAGCTCAATTCCACCGACATCCGCCGCTGGCAGCGAGACCAATTCGCTTCCCTCCTCCAGGTCCACGTGAAGGCATTGCCCTGACGACGCCCAGGCGTTTTAAGCCGCGCTTGACGTGCCTCCGAAATCGGGACCGGAGGCAGCGTTAGCCGGGGGCAAGGCACATCTTGATAGGGGAAATCCCGGATAGCGCCTGAGGAGGTATCCCTATGAGTTTCACTCTAGGTATATTGGCCTTAATTGGCGCGATTCTGGCATTGACGGCGTTAAAATCACGAACAAAGGCTCGAAGGGCGGTATTGATTATAGCGGTTATTCTTTGGTTTTTGGCCCTATTGCCCTGGCTCAACAGCTAAGGGGAGACCGGCCGTTTCC
The DNA here is from genome assembly GCA_964543925.1 of uncultured bacterium. GTDB lineage: Bacteria > Fidelibacterota > Marinisomatia > SCGC-AAA003-L08 > TS1B11 > JADFNF01. The sequence goes on along the minus strand of CAZJBG010000315.1, from coordinate 235 downwards.
CGTGACGTGCCCCCCGACAACCGGTCAAGTAATGATGTCGGATGGCGGTCAGTATGGGCTTTGATTTAAAAGGCAAAACAATCCTTGGGGCCGGGTCGATACCCCTCGCCTATCCCTGTGCCAAATTGTCGCCGGGCAGCTTTACTATGGTGAGCCAGAAGTTCTCTATGGACCTGATGGCCTTCATGAACTCCTCCAGGTCCACCGGCTTGGTGATGTAGCAGTTGGCGTGGAG
>CAZJBG010000314.1:0-1928 GCA_964543925.1 uncultured bacterium | reverse complement strand
CCTGCGAAGGCGAAAAATAGCCCTCCGCCAAGGATGAGGCCGCTCACCACGGCGAGGCCGATCAGGATGTTGTTGGTCTGCTCGCCGAACTGTCGCTCCACGCCCGCCCTGAAAACAGTCGCCATGGCGCCGGCCGTTATGAGACCGATGCCGCCGATGATGGCCGCGATCATGCCGAACTCCGGGGTCTGCTCCCGGTAGTTCACCCAGATCCGGAGAAAGTCGGGGTCTGGGGCCACCATCCGGGTCTCGCCGTCGGCGGGAACGCAGCCCGCGGCCCGCAGGCGCGGCTCCAGCTCAGCGGCGACCACCTCCGGCAACATGGACTGGTCCTCCCAGGTGAACTCCATGTAGACGTCATCGCCGTGCCTGACTATCTCGTCCGGCAGGGACATCATGTCTCCAAGGGTCCCCGAGCTTAGCAGCTCCAGGCGCTTCTCTTTAACTGGTGTCGATTGCACGGCTACCTCCTACGGCGTTTCGGATGTCTGCCAACATCTGGGCAGCGAAATCGGGGTACTGCCGGATCACCTCCGCCTGCTCCGGGACCGCATCGTCCAGGAGCTTCAAGAGGTGCTCGTCAGTGCATGATACGAGGTACTTTACTCTGGGGTCCTCGCTCTTGTCTAGGTCAGGGTCTCCGAAGCCGGAGTCATCCATGGCGTCTTTGAACCGCATGCCGTTTTCGGCCATGTGCCTCATGTGCTCCGGAGACAAGGACTGGGCCAGGGCGACGGCGATGAGCATGAAGGCCTCCTCGGCGATCACCTTGTGCCAGTGAGGACCTATGATCTCGCCGAGCTTCCTTAGTCCCATCATGCCGGCACTTGCTCCCTCTCCTCTTCTACGGCCTCTTCGGTTTCCGGCGCATCGGGTGCCGGCTCGTCGGGCTCGGCCTCGTCCGGTGGTGCCTCCGCAGCTCTGGCTCCCTCCGGCGCTTCGGCAGCCGCAACCTCGGCGACTTCTGCGGGTGGCTCCGCTGGGACGGCCTCCTGCTCTGGCTCCTCGAGCTGCTCATGCTCGAGGTCCACGGACGCCGCCGGCTGCTGCCTGGCCACGGGCTTGTTCAGCCATTCCCCGGCCTGGTTAATGACGGCGCCGCACGCCGGGCAATTGAATGACTTCTGGGACAAATAGAATCCAATCGGGATCCCGCAGCCGGGATTGGGACAGGTGACCTGTCCTGTCTCCTCTCCTTCGCTCTGCTCCGGGTCCTTCTCGCTCTCCGCCGCCAAGTTTATGGACTTGGCGATCTTCTCCCCGATGCGAATGAACTCCGGCACCTGCTTCGTGGCCAGGCTGACCATCGCCTCCTTGTGCTCGACCTCCTTGATCCTCTCCCAGGCGTCAATCCCGACCTCCACCTCGCCGGCCGGGCCACCGTTAATGCCGGGTACCTGCATCTTGAAAGGAGCGGTGCCGGCCTGTGGCGGGTCCAGGATCCTGTCGAGCAGCTTCTTGCCGAATCCGGGTATCATCTCGTCCAGCTCGCTGAATGGACTCTTCCTTTGCTGGGCGCCGGCGGCGAGCTGCCCCAGCACCTCGGAGATCTTGTCCATGCTCGCGGCGTGCTGCTCCACGATTAGGTTGACCTGGCCTTCGTTGCGCGCGCGCTCCGTGTCCATCTTCGCCTCGACGAATTTCAGGAGGAGCTCCGTGTTGTCGTTCGTGGGCGCCGGCGTCGAGTGGCCGTTGTCCCGGGACAACAACTGCATGGTCGCGCGGGCGTTTTCGCCCATCTGCTCCAGGGCCGTTGACATGACCCCGCTATCGCCGTTGGAGCTGCCCATCTGTCCGAACTGGAGGTTGGCCACCTGCAGGGCTTCGCCGAAGGTCATGCCGCCTTCGTCGTCGGGGCCGACCGGGAGGACCTGGCCCTTGAAGGCGACGAACCTACGCGGCGCCTTCTCGTTGGGCTCTGCTCCGTT
>CAZJBG010000313.1:793-1941 GCA_964543925.1 uncultured bacterium | reverse complement strand
GAGACGGCCCTCCGTGTGGCCGGGAAGAAACCCGTGCTGGCTTTGAAGACGGCCAGGAGCCGGCAGGCAGCTGCGGCAGCGCAGTCCCATACCGGCTCCCTGGTGGGGAGAGACGAGGTCTGGGGCGCGGTCTTCAAACAGGCTGGAATAATCCGGGTAAATGACATCGATGAGATGGCCGACCTGGCCAGGGCTTTCTCCTACCTGCCCCTGGTGGGCAGCAGGCGAATAGGCGCCATCACCGTAAGCGGAGGGTTTGGAATCATCACCATGGATGCCTGTGCCCGGTACGGCCTGGAGGTGGCTGAGCTGTCTCCACAGACGATACGAAAGCTGGGCGAAGCTTCTCCGCCCTGGATGAAGGTAGGCAACCCATTTGACATAATGCCAACCCTGATGATTTCGCCCCATTCCCCCGGAGCCACCTTCAGGGCAATGCTCATGGAGGTATTGAGCGATAATAATATCGATGCGGTTATCCTGGTTGCCGGCGCCTGGCTGGAACAAACATCACCCACCATCACCGATATCATGGCGGAGATGTCCCAAACCTTCCCCCACAAGGCCATCGTATGGTATCCATGTGACGGCTGGCTTTACGACATCAGTGTCGACGGGCTGTCACAAAAGTTGGAACATGGGGGAAAAGCCGCCATCTTCCCCAGCCCTGATAGGGCAGTGCGGGCCCTGGCCAGGCTTGCCGAGTATTCCGAGTTTCGAAATTCCCCTGGCCGGTAGCTCCCCTCAGTTAAAAAGCCAAGCTCAAAACCCCCGATCAAATGATGTTACAATGATAAGGTCACCCCAGGGATAGCGATGCGCCCGCGGGCGCAGAGGAGGAAGCCCTTTGACACCGAAAAAGCGACAGTCCGGGAAGCAGTCCGGGAAGCAGTCCGGGAAACAGGCCAGGAAGCAGGCCAGGAAGCGTACCAACTGGGCACGCACCCTGCGGTGGGTGGGACTGATAGGGGTCGCCGTGATTCTGGTGGTGGCGGCCATCCTTCTGTCTCAGAGGGCCGACGAGGCCAAGCCGGGTGAGCGGGTGCCCATCATGGGAGTGTATCACATGACAGGCGCCAACGCGGCTCCGGCCTACAATTCGGTGCCGCCAACGTCCGGCCCCCACCTCCCTCAGATTGCCCGGTGGG
>CAZJBG010000313.1:0-783 GCA_964543925.1 uncultured bacterium | reverse complement strand
GAGATGCAGGTCCATAACCTGGAGGACGGTGGTGTCATGGTGCAGTATAACGGCCTGGTAACGGACGAAACGATCGGCCAGCTGGAGCAACTGGTCAGAGACTATGGTCAGCACGTGATCCTGGCCCCCTACCCCGATATGGACAGCCCAATAGCGTTGACGGCCTGGGGACGCATCGATAGGCTTGACGTTTTCGACCGGGACCGGATATTGAGCTTTATCGATACCTACGAGGGCATTGACCACCACGGCTAGGGTTCTCTCCTCGCCAAGCGGGCAGGATCAAGGCATTTTTCAGCAAGCGGCCGGGCCCCTCGACAGGTCCAAAGACGCCCGGGGCCGGTCCGTCTTGACAGCCCTCTGGACGCAGGCATATTATCGGTAACTATGATGAGTGATAACGAACGCGGCGCCAACGACAATAAAAAGATCGTGGTCCGGAAGGACGGCGGTTACGTCGTTCACCACGGGGTCCCCCTGATTCGCAAGACACAGATTGTCTCCGAGCACGGTGAGCCCTTTACATGGAAAAAGGGGGAGGCGCTGGAAACCGGCGAATTCTACTCCCTCTGCCGGTGCGGGCATTCCAGCAGGAAGCCGTTCTGCGATGGGACGCATACCGAAACCGGCTTCGACGGTACGGAAACGGCCGATACCGGCCTCATCGCGGAGCGCCAGGTGACCTTGAAGGGCGGCACCGGGATCGTCGTCAAGCGTGACATGTCCCTGTGCATCTATTCGGGCTTCTGCGGGAACCGGATCGCTCACATCCATGACATGGTC
>CAZJBG010000312.1:0-1945 GCA_964543925.1 uncultured bacterium | reverse complement strand
GGGGGGTCGGCCCCGAGCTGCCGCCCGAGGCGCGCTGCCCCGCCTGCGGGGGCGAGCTCGGGCGCTGGGGCGGCTACCGGCGCTGGGTGCGCCGGCGCGAAGAGATGTTCCTCCTGCGCGTCGCCCGGGCGATCTGCCGCTCCTGCGAGCGCACCCACGCGCTGCTGCCCTCCTTCCTCTACGCCCGGCGTCTCGATCTCGCCGAGATGATCTTCGAGGCGCTGGCGATGGGCGCGCAGGGCCGCGGCCACCGGCCCGTGGCCGCTTGGGCGGCGGTGCCGGAGACGACCGCGCGGGGCTGGCTGCGCCGGGCGCGGCGCCTCGCCGCCGCCCGCCACGCCGCTTTCGCCGCGCTGGCCATCGAGCTGGGGGCTCGCCCGGCCCGATCGCCTCCCGCACCCAGCCCGCTCGCCGCGCTGCGGGGGGCGATCGGGCTGGCCCACCGGGCCGCCCGGGAGCGCTTCGGAGCTGCTGCGCCGGCCTCTGCCGTCGCCTTTTCGGTCGCAGCGAGCGGGGGATTGCTGTTCGCCAACACGAGCTCCCCCTTCCCGGGCGCTCCAGGCGCGGTGAGGGTGGCGCCGGCAAGCGAGACCGACCGAAGGGAGAGGACTTGAACGACTGGCGAACCAACGAGGCACTGTTTCGCTACGCGCTGGTGCGCGAGGCGGCCGACGAGCGCCTGGACCCGCGCCGGCGCGGAGCGCTGGTGCGCGAGACCGCGGCCAAGCTCCACGCCCACCCGACCGACGGCCTGCGCGAGGTCGGCCGCGGCACCCTGGACCGCTGGATCCGCGCCTACCGCGCCGGCGGTTTCGAGGCGCTGAAGCCGGCGCTGCGCGAGGTGGGGCCGCGCACCGATCCGGCGATCCTCGCCCTCGCGGCGGACCTTCGCCGTGAGGCGCCCGATCGAACCGGCGCCCAGATCGCCGAGATCCTGCGCCGTATCCACGGCGATGCGGTGCCGACGGTGCGCACCGTGCAGCGCCACCTGGCGCGAGCGGGTCTGCGGCGGGGGGAGGGCGGCGAGGCGCGGGCCGGTTTCGGGCGCTTTGAAGCCGAGCGCCCCAACGAGCTCTGGGTCGCCGACGCCCTGCACGGGCCCAAGGTGGCCCTGCAGCGCGGCGGCGAGGTCAAGCGCAAGGCGATCTGCTTCGCGATCCTCGATGACCACTCCCGGCTTTGCGTCGGCGCCTACTTCGAGCCGGCCGAGACCGAGCTGCGCCTGGAGCGCACCCTGCGCGCGGCGCTGGAGTCCCGCGGCGTGCCCGAGCGCCTCTACGTCGACAACGGCTCCCCCTTCGCCTCCGCCCAGCTGGCGCGGGCCTGCGCGGTGCTGGGCATCCGCCTCATCCACTCCAGGCCGGGGAGGCCCCAGGGCCGCGGCAAGATCGAGCGCTTCTTCCGCACCCTGCGCGAGCAGTTCCTCGCCGAGGCCGAACGCCGCGAGGAGCTCTCCCTGCCCGAGTTAAACCGCCTCCTGCGGGCCTGGCTGGAGCGCTCCTACCACCGTCGCGCCCACACCGAGACCGGCGAGGCGCCGGTCAAGCGCTTCGCCGCCGCCAGGCCCCGCTACGTCGGCGACACCGAGTTGCACGACGCGTTCCTCTGGAGCCTGCGGCGGGTGGTGTCCAAGACCGCGACCGTCTCGCTGCACGGCAACCGCTACGAGGTCGACGCCGCGCTGATCGGGCGCACCGTGGAGCTGCTCTTCGACCCCTACGCGCTGGGGAAAGTCGAGGTCCGCTGGGGTGGGCGCTCCTTCGGGGAGGCGGTGGCGCACGAGGTCTCCCGCCACGTCCACCCCCGCGCCGAGGCCGACCTGGATGTCGAGCCTCCCACCAAGACGGGCATCGACTACCTGGCCCTGCTGGAGACCGAGCACGAACGCGACCTGCTGGGGCGAAGCGGCGGGATCGACTACCGCCGGATCGGCAAGTCCTCAGAC
>CAZJBG010000311.1:0-1956 GCA_964543925.1 uncultured bacterium | reverse complement strand
GGAAAGTTTCATTGCCTGGCAGGCATCCCAGAGATCATCCGCCTCACTCTCTGGAACAAGGCTAAGAAAAAATCAGTTAAGGTTTTCGACCGGGGAGAAAATGCTAGAGGGGGAATCCGGAGAAGATGCTAGAGAGGAAGCCCGCTGAATCCGGGCCGGCGGGGCGGGGGTTGCACAAAGACCGTGTGGCTCATTCCTTTGGCGACGGGGGCCTTCACGTGCACAGCAAAAGTCGGAATCATCTTCACGGTCCAGGTCAGATCCGCCGCGAGCTCCTTGACGCGCCCGATGGCTTGATCCCACAACATCTGAGCCCACCGCCGGAGCTCCACCGGCCACCACCCGCTCCACCGATGCGGGTTGATGGACATGGGGCCAGTGGGGACATATCGCGCTGCCTTTACCCTCATCCCGCCGATCACGATCTTATACGGCACGCCGCAACACCGAAAGGTCATCGCGCCCCCCTCGTATTGCCGCATTAGCGCAATCACTTTCGCGTGAGCCTTCCGCACGCCTTCCCCGAGACGCACCGCGACCGGGCCGGTCGCCGTCCGCATCGCCATCATTGACATATTCGCCTGCTCGCTGGCCTGCCCCACTTCGGCCATCAACCGCTCCATGTATTGCGGCCACGTGCTATAGACGTACTGGATCGCCATGTCCCGCGCAATGAGCTTCCCCTGCTTTTTCGCCTCCTTCTTCGCCTTCGCCTTACCATAGAGGCCCATTGCGAACGAGGCAATTTGTAGGGCTGGCCCGAGGCCAACGCCGAGCTCGCCCAGGGCTTCTACGTCCCCACGGTCCAACCGGCCGGCGTACATGACTAGCTGCCCCCCTCGTGGTGGCTGGCGGTCTCGGGATTATTTCGTTTGCACCAGACCTCCCAGTGTCCCTCAAGTCGGGAGATGCGGGACTCGATGTTAAACAGTTTTTTTATGACGAAGATGATGCCGCCACCGATCAAGGTGTTGACCGTGAGAATCCCAATGCTGATTGCGACCGTCTCCATCGACTCGTCTCCCCACGATTACGCTATGGTCTGGTAGATCCGAGGCCCCACGTCCAGGTGGAGATGCGGACCCCATCCCGTGCGGGCCGGAATCGGCCGCGTCTTTTCCCAGATCACTCCGGTAAATCCCACGGCCTTCGCCGCCGTGTAGAGCTCTTGCCAGGACAGGCCGGCCGTGGGGCCCACGTCGGCCGCCATGCCCTGGAGATGAAAACTATTCTTGGCGCCCCCGACTTGTCGATTGTGCTGCGGCGTGCGATACCCGCCGGTCACCCGGTAGCGTCCCCCGACCCGATCATACAAGACCTCCAGCTTTTGAATGAGCTCCGGGTGCAGGACGAGCTCGCCGGTATCGGGTGAGGCGAAGGCGTCCCGGCCGAAAATCTGAACCACTCGCGGCATAGCGAGACCCCCGAAAATGAGAAAGGCCAGGAGCAGGATCAGCCATGCCATCTAGAGATCCCGCAGGAAATCGTACAGCTCGGTGTCGCTGTAGCCCATCCGGCGTAGCTGGTACCATTGGGATCGGTGCACCGGTAGTCTCTGCTTAACCGGGATCGGCTTCATGCCCCAATTCCACGGCCACCATCCCCAGCCGGACCACGTGCCTTGCCCCCACCACGTGTCGAGCTCACCGAGCCCGGGAGCTCCTTCCCATTGATTCGGGCAACGGTACATTGCTTCCTCCCCCCTGCGTGTGAGGCGCCGCTGCGCCTTGTCCTGGATCTCGGTCAGCGCGTGTTGCAGGGCCAGCGGGTCCGCTCCGGTTGCCGCTTTTATTTCCGCATCCGATGCCACCTGGCGAAGAATGTCGAGAGTCCCGATCCCGTAGCTCGCATGCAAGAAGCCAATCCCGGCGTCTAGATCCTGCCGGGCCGCTCGGAGCCAGCGGTGGACCTGCCGGATGTGCGTTTGGATTCCTTCGGCCGAGCAAAGTCGCATGC
>CAZJBG010000310.1:0-1959 GCA_964543925.1 uncultured bacterium | reverse complement strand
TGCGGATATAGTGAATGGTTGTAGGTTTGTTCCTTTTCCAACAGGAAAAGTAAATGCATCATCGCCTTCTTTAGTTATTGGGCCAAACACAAAACTTGCATTTGAAGCTCCAGTAATTGTTGCATCGTTCTTTATTGTTAAATTGTTTATGTTGGTTGTATTAATTATGCCATCAGACAAGACAAGTTCTTTGTTAATTCCAACAGGGTTTGATAAGTTTATACCGCCTCCGGTGTTATTGATAGTTAAATTGAAAAAAGTTTCTTCACCTACAGAATTTGTAACGGTCTGTGTAGTTGCTCCATCAAAAATTACATTTCCTGTACCCGGGGTAAATATCCCGTTGTTTTCCCAATTACCTGCTATAAACATATTATGTGTATCGGCATTTAATACAGTTCCAATATTGCTTACTAACAAGTTCCCATTTATATCAAATGTTCCTGCAACATTAAGCGCTGTACTTGGTGCAAGGATAGTTACATTGTTATACCGTTTCCGTCATTTGTTATTATGATATCACCTTGTGCATTAATTGTTCCTGATTCAATAGTCATCGGACTGTTTGGCAATCCGCTCAATTTCAGCGTTCCCGCAACTGTGAGTTCAGTACCTGAAGTAATCGTAAAAGTTATTAAACCTAAAAAAGGAGTACCAATAGAAAAAAATTCAACATTGTGCAGGGTATGAGAACCAGTAATGGCGTTATTAATTGTAAAAACTACATTTGAATTACTAGTAATTGCATCTATATTTCCTTGTATGAATGACCAGGTAGTAAATTTTCCCATAGAAATGTCACTGGAAAGAACGAGCGTACCACTTGGTTTATCAATTGTAATATTCGGTAACTTTCCTGCAGCAATAACTCCACTTCCTGTTAAAATCTGGTTATTTAATCCGTTAATGTTTATTGTAGCTGAACCCCCGGCACTTGTATCTGTTGAAATGTTTGTAACAGTGATATTATGCTTTGCATTTATTGTTCCTGTATTAATTTGAATCGGTTTAGTTTCTCCGCTTATTAATAAATCTCCATTTAAAGTTAAAATTGTAGCTGCTCCTATTTCATAAATAGCATTAATGTTATTTGTATTTACAGATAGTTCAAGATTATTAAGTGTAGTAGAACCTGAAATGGCTCTTGTAAAACCACCATTAAACTTTACATTTCCATTATTATCATTGAATGTACCACCATTGGCTAAGGAGTAATTACCTTCTAAACTTAGTGTTCCACTTGTACTGGTAAAAACAGCAGTATTCCCAATCGATAAATCACCTTTTACTGTAATATTTGCAGTACTACCTTGAAATGCGCCCACAGAAAAACTTGCACCTGAAAAACCAATAGACATTATGAAACTACCTTGTGAAATGGTTCCTGTGTATCCTGTTACCACATTAAAACCAACAACATTTATATTAACATCAATAGCACAATTACCTAAACCACCTCCATCAAATATTGCAATGTCAGATGCACCAGGTGCCGTTGCCCCGCTTGAGCCACCGGAAGTTGTTGACCAGTTGGCTGTGTTGTTCCAGTTTGAATTGGTTGTAGCGACCCAAAATCGGTCGGCTGCAAAAGAAACCTGGGTTACTAAAAATATTAACAACCCAAATGTTGAGATAATTCTTTTAGTTTCCATAGCTTTAAGTTTTTTATAAGATTAAAATTTGCGAAAAATATTAGTTGAACTGATATATTTGGCTTTTTGTATCCAATTTGAATTGAATGATAAAGAGAAAGCAATAAGAAAATGCAAGATATAGATAATTAATTTGAAAAAAAAAAATTCTTATATATTTTTTTTGTAAATTTAATTGAGTTCGATATAAAATTCTTTAATATTTGGCCCAACTTTTGAAATTCTGTGTATATGATTTCAGGCAATGAAGGATCAACTTCAATTTCAAATGCAAGACCTTTGTTCTCAATCAAAATTCTAAAATAAT
>CAZJBG010000309.1:0-1961 GCA_964543925.1 uncultured bacterium | reverse complement strand
ACTGCGGTAATTAGTCTCATTTGCGAGCCGGTAGTACCAGTATTTACCTCGTTTGCGAAGGCCACCCATAATCGTAAGTTGTCTAGACAATTAGAGTAGTTTTACCCAAGTTTCAAACTAACTCTCTCAGCTTCTACAAGTCTTTTTTCCGGTCCCCTGTATGTCGTCAGCGGTTTTGGTAGTTTTGGCCCCAATAATTAAGGTACCCTTCCAGCGGTTAAGGGCTCCCTGTTTTTTTGTCTGCGATGCTCAAACCTCGTCTGTTTGAGAGCTTTCCTCCTTTCCATGATCGTCTCTCGTCTCCCGAAGTATACGTCATCAGGAGTCACGTTGCCAAGCGCCTCGTGGTAGCGATACGAGTTATAGTACTCAATGAAACTCGATATCTCTGAACCCAACTCATCCGGGGATTCCCAGACAAACAGGTTGATCTTCTGCTTCGCCGAACGATGGCATCGTTCAATCTTGCCGTTGGTCTGCGGGTGATAGGGCGAAGCGAAGATGTGGCCGATCCCCCGGGCCTCCAGGTATTCGCCGAACACCTTGGATATCAGCGCAGGTCCGTTATCCGTGAGCAGGTTGGGTTTTTCTATCTCTGGAACATTATCAATACCGCCGGCTTCACAGGCAAGTTCGATCACCTCACTGAAAGCATCAGCATCCATAGATGATTGCAGCTTCCAGGCTAATATCCGCCGGCTGTAATCGTCCAGCACGGAGATCAAGTAATACCAACCCCAGTTCTTTATCAGAAGGTAGGTGGCATCGGTCTGCCACATCTGGTTGGATCGGCTGGTCTTGACCTTGAATTCGCTCGATGCGGGGAACGTCCTGATATCAAGCGGCTTTATCAATCCCCGCTCTTTCAGCACACGGTATACGGTCGATTCCGATACGCTGAACCCGCAGTTATCGGTGATGCAGCAGGCAACCTCACGACTGGACCACTCAGGGTGTTGAAGAGCAATCTCAATGATCTTCTCACGTTCCTCAGGCAGGATCGTGTTCCAGGGCCGTATATGACCCGATGACCTGTCCTGTAAATCTTCCAAGCCATACCGTCTGAACTTACGCTTCCAACGATAACAGGTGGATACAGCCACGTCTATCCTCGACAGGGCCTGGGATATCGGCAATCCAGAGCCTTCAACGGCACTGATGACCTCCAATTTACGGTGCTTGCTCATCCTCAGATACCTCCGACTTACATGCCCAGGCTTTTTTTCAGCCGCTGGACATCAAGCACCGATTCCGCCAATGCCTTCTTCAAAAAGCCATTCTCCTCCTTAACTCTTCTCACTTCATCACTGGTGGCATCACGCTTCGTATCCCGGGTCAGACCGTTCCTGCCGGCCTCGAGGAAGGATTTTGACTATCGCTAGTACATTGTCGGCGATAACCCTTCAATTCGGCACAGCTCTGATACATGTACTTCTCCCCGCAGGCCTTCCAGAACAATCCGAATCTTCTCATCGGCAGAGAACTTACGCCTGGTGGCCTTCCTGATCTGCTTGACTACATTGCGGTTTACCCCGAGGTCTCGGGGCTCCTCTCGGATTGAAATCTACTGTATGTGTATGGGAGCCTGGAGGGGACGGTCAAGTCCTCAGGGATTTACCAGAGAAGGACTCAACTATACCCTAATCTTGGAGACGGGCTACTGCCAAAGGAGCGGACGACGAACATTCTCTTTATTACGAGAGTATAAAACGCGGAGTACAGCAAGCATCGAGAATCCGAGTTAAAGAAATGCAGGAAGATTACCCTTGGGTGGAAAGGTTGATGAAACCTCTCTCCGGCCAGACTGTCCCATGCCGCTTTGACGATATCGCAGGCCGGTGGAAGCGAGATAAGGTCTTGAGTCGGCTTAAAGAAGATATCACTCAAGCAGCAGTCAAATTACCTCTTTCCCACCTTGAAGAGGGTTTTGAAGGAGTGAGGAGTGATTTGGAAATGCTCGG
>CAZJBG010000308.1:0-1961 GCA_964543925.1 uncultured bacterium | reverse complement strand
CTAGGATCGGGTGCTCTTGATCCTGCGGTGTGAGCGCCAGAGCCGACCAGAGCAAATAGCGCTCGATCTTCAGCAGATCTTTCGGCTCGTGCGGGATTCGCCGCATAAGGCGCTCGGCTTCCCGGCGTGCGTGGCTGTGGGCTTCCATCACGCTCACCACCCTTGCTCCGCGCGGTCGGCGCAAACGTCACATTGATAGTGGCGCGCCACGTCTGCCGGCGTGAGGCGGTTCGGCTCGCCGCAGGTAGGACAAGGTAGGTTGCGCGGGTTGCTCCGGTTGGATGCGCGTAGGGCGCTGTTGCCTCCAGGATCCGCAAACATGCTTCGGTCGTCCTCTTCGTAGTAGCTCATGTCGTGTCCTTCGTGATCATCTTCTGGAGTCTGGCCTCGCGTGCCTGTGAGCATTTGAGCCGGACGATTCGCTTTGCTGCCAGCACGATTACACCCTGCGCCCGCACCCGCTCCGGTCCGGTCATCGTACGGTGTAGGTGATCCCAAATCCGCTGAAGACATTCGATCGGGTCGCGTCGCGTCATGATGCTGCCGACTTGCGCACTGGACCCGGTATGAACGCTTGCCCGCAGCGGGTGCACAGCGCCCGGAAGTCGTCGCTTGCCACCCGTACACGGATGATCGGAGCGCACCCGCAGACCCACAGTCGCAGGCGCGACCCGGAGCCGGCACCGCGCGAGGTACCGCCGCGGACGCCGACCCCAGCGGAGCACCCGCCAGCGCCGGTCACCGCGATAGGTGCCGATCGTTTAAACGAAGGCGCGCCATCCGAAAGAGTCGGAACCAGGAGCGCCGCGGCCATCCGTACTGGCATGGCGATATCCGCCCATCGGTACGTCATTCCGAGATTGCGATGCCGTAGGCCGAGCGACTTGCAGCATGCTTTCCAGGCCGGGCCATGACCAGCGCTCGGACCGGCGAGCACGTGGCCGAGCTCGTGTAGCGTGGTGCCGCAGACTTGAATCGGGGTGGATTCTCCGCGTGCGCAGATCTCCACAAAGGCGACCGCGTCCGGGTGACCATTCTGCCAAGCTTCGAAGTAGCAGCAGCCACGGAGACCCGAGCGCCCGGCGCCGTAGGTTAGCTTGCAAGCGTTGACCCGCTCGGCCTCCTGGCGCGGTAGTAGCACCGCTGCCGCCGCGCGGATGGCGTGAATGTAGCGCTCGTGGGTGCCGCTCATGATGCGAGCTCCGCGGCGGTGGTTTCCTTCGCCAGCTGGCGCGCCAGGATCCAAGCTTCCTCTTCCATGCGCTTGACTTCAGCTGGGTGTGACCACTGATTCAGCCACCCGCCGCGCCATGCTTCCCGCATGATGCTAGCGACCGTCGTCGCGACGGACTCGCGCCGCGTCATGACGTGCGCCTGCCTGTGGCTCGTGGGCGCCCGCTCACCCTCGTGTAGCCGGCCGTAGCACTGGCACGGCCATCGGCCCATGAACGTTTCTCTCCGGTGCCCACAGCCCTGGTAACGACCGTCGACGACCCAAGCCTGACGGTCGTAGTCGTACCAGGTGCCGCTACCACGGCCAGCCCGGTCGAGCTCGCGGCGCATCCGCCGGCCGGCTCGCCTCCGGAGCTCTTGCTCGGTGAGCTCCACATCGCGCACGATCTTCTCCTGGATACGTGCGATTCGTTCGGTGTTCTTCCCGGCGCCGCTCACGATGTCGCCTCGCGCTGTCGGTAGTCGGCTTCCAGCGCAGCAATCAACGGTCCGAGCTCGGCCTCCTCCGCCTCATCTTCCGCTTGCGCGATCGCGTCATCCCAAGCCTCTTCGATGTCGCAATCTTGCGCGTGATCAGGCTCGCCCGTCTCTGCCGGCCAGCCACACGTACAACGTGCGCGCTTGGCTCGCATGAGCTCCTCAACTCGCCGGTGCTTCTCTCGTTCTCCCATTTCCCTACCTCCTGTCCCGAGGTGTCCTATCTACTACACCCGCACCCTACCATCGCC
>CAZJBG010000307.1:0-1983 GCA_964543925.1 uncultured bacterium | reverse complement strand
TTGGCCCCGATGAGGGAGCACCCCGAGAGGAGGACGGCGATGAGGGCGACGGTTCGCATGGGCTATGGGATCCACTCCACGTTCTTCGTCCGCTCGCCGCTGACCTGCTCGTTGAACCATTCGCGCTTGATGCCGGGCGCGAGGGACTCCCACGCGATGACGCGCTGGTTGATCGTGCGGCCGCCCTGGGTCACGCTGATGCGGGCCCCGCGCGGGGTAGAGCGCTGCCGGGTCCTCGAGCGAGTGGGGCGGGTGTTCAGGTTGATGCTGATGCGACCAGGCGGAGGCATGAAGATAGCTCCGGCGGCCGCGACGGGGGGTGCGAGCTGGGTGGTGGAGACCGTTGCGGCGAGCGTGGAGTTGGCAGCGGGGACCCAAAGGAATTTCACGAACGCGGGGGAGATGGGGACCTGGAAGTTGATGGGGACGTTGTACACCTCGGCCCATTGGCCGCTGATGCGGATGCGGGCAAAGGGGATGCCGTCCGTGAAGCCGTCCCCCGCGAGAATGACGGGGGTGTCTGCTTGGAGCTGCGGGAGGGTGAGGTCGTCGGTGGCGGAGATGAGGAGCGAAAAGGAGCTGGACTGCGTGCCGCCGGCGGCGCCGGCCGCGGCCTGGACGTTGATGGTGAGGGTGTCGAGGAGGAAGGGGGTAAATGGGACAGGGCCGGCCACAGCCGCGAGCCAGGCGGATCCGCCGACGGCGGTCTGTTGAGTAAAGGCGAGGATGCCGCCGGGCTGGCCCACGAGTTGCCGGGCGGCTCGCTCCGCGGTAGCGCGGGCGCCGGCCGCTTCCCCTCGCGCGGTTGGAAAGACGCCTTGGCTGACGAGGCGCCGCTGCTCCTCGGCGGTGGTGTCCTCGAGCTCCTCCGGGAGCGGCGCGAGGTCGGGCGCGAGCGGGATGACGAACTGGGCGCGGACCCGGTCGCGGAGGAACCGATTGATCGCGAGGTTGATCGGCGGCATGGCGGGCTCCGTTACGCGCCGGGTAGCGCTTCGGCGCCGGGCAGCCGGATGAGCTCGATCGGCATGATGCGGATGGCGTCCGCGACGTCGGCGTCGATCCGCAGATGGACGCGGCCCTTCCCCTCGGTCTCGAGGAGGAAGGTGTTATCGCGCAGCGGGTCGAAGTCGAGGTAGGCGTAGTTGTCGTGGACGCGGACCACGCTCGCGGGGCCCTGGGAGATGTCGTCCGCGGCGTAGCCGACGGCGGTCGCGAGGCGATGGAGCTCGGTGCTGAGGTCCCACTCCGGGAAAGCGCGGATGATGAAATCGTTGTGGAGGCTCTCCCAGTTGGCGAGGCTGTAGTAGTTCTCGACGTTGTCCACCAGGAGCTTCAGGGTCCCGATGCTCGCGTTGAAGCTCGTCCCAGTGGGGACGGTGGTGCCGAAGAGAAGGGCGCCGGCGATCGGGTTCCCGAGCGGGAGATCCGAGTCGTGCTCGCCGACCACGGTCGGGGTCTTGGTAAACGTGGTGTACTTGAGGAACTGCGCCGGGACCGCGTCGAGGAGCTCGAGCTGCTCCACCTGGACGGTGACGCTCGTGATGTTGGTGAAGGCGGGGGCGATCGTGAGCGCGAGGACGAGGTCGCCGGATCGGGTCGCGGGAAATCCCTCGAGACTCCAGTACGGGACGCGCGCGAAGGGAATGGGGACGGTGATGGTGGTGACCTCGTTCACGGCGTCGGTGAGGCGCGAGACGATCGGGAAGCGGCCCCAGAGCGCAGCGGCCATGCGGTAGAGATCCGCGAGGCTCAGGCTGATGATGCTTGTCCCCTTGAAGCGGACGTCCACGCTCGTGAACACGGCGAGGAGGTTGGCCAGCTGCGGGACGGTAAGCGCGGCGAGCGTCTGGGCCCGGATGGTGAGGAGGAGAAACGAGATCGGATTGACGCCGAGGTTCTTCTCGATGGGCGTGCCGGCGGCGGCGACGGCGACGTCCTGGTGGATGATGGTGCGGAGATAGCGGGCCATGATGGCGGTCC
>CAZJBG010000306.1:0-1995 GCA_964543925.1 uncultured bacterium | reverse complement strand
ATTGGACTTTCCCATTGATTATGTTGGGTTTAACATTCCTGATCGGTTTGTAGTGGGCTACGGCCTGGATGTGGATCAAAAATTGCGAGGATTAGGGTCATTGTATGCTTTTAAGGAGAATTGAGATGTCGGAAGCAGACGGGCAAACAAACGCCGACGGTCCAGAGAGGAAACGTCCCCGGCGTCCCGGGAAGGCAGCGGGTTCCGGCGGGGGGAGGAGTAAGCCGGGCCGGAAGCGCAAGGCAGCCCCCGGTAATAAAGGGAAACCCGAACTGCAGCCGCCCGGTTTTCAAATGGGACGCGCCCTGAAGACCTCATTGGGCTGGATGGCCATCGTGTTGGTGGCGTTTCTTTTGGCCAGTATATTTTCCTCCGAAGGTAATTTCAAGACGGCCAGCTTCACCGAGTTAGAAGAGTATATCCAAACCGACCGCGTGGCCTCAGCCGTGATTACCGGAAACACCTTCAAGGGCGAATTTCGGGAGCCTTTTGAGGAGACCAGTTTCAGCGGTCAGACCCGCGTCTACAAGGAATTCCAGACCATTCTTCCGTACGTAGACAGCGAGTTGGTCACCGGGTGGCAGGAGAGTGGCCTGCAATTTGAATTCAGGGAGAAGAGCCTCGGATGGTTTGACTATCTCTGGAGCGCCTGGCCCATCCTGCTCATCGTTTTCTTCTGGTTCTTTATCATGCGCCGGATGCAGGGCGGCGGCCTGGGCGGCCAGGGGAGTATTTTCAACTTTGGCAAAAGCAAGGCCAAGTTGATTGCCCCGGATACGTCTCAGGTGACCTTCGAGGATGTCGCCGGTGCCGATGAGGCCAAGCAGGAGCTCCTGGAAATCATTGAATTTCTAAAGAACCCCGATCATTTTACCCGTCTTGGGGGCAAGGTGCCCAAAGGGGCACTCCTGTTAGGGGCCCCGGGGACCGGCAAGACCCTCCTGGCCCGGGCGGTGGCCGGTGAAGCGGAGGTGCCATTTTATAGCCTGTCGGGCGCCGACTTTGTGGAGATGTTCGTCGGCGTGGGGGCCAGCCGGGTCAGGGACCTGTTTGAGCAAGCCAAAAAGAATGCCCCGGCGATCATCTTTATTGACGAGATCGATGCTGTTGGCCGGCATCGGGGGGCTGGTCTGGGGGGCGGTCATGACGAGCGGGAGCAGACCCTCAACCAGCTGCTGGTGGAAATGGACGGGTTTGACACCGATACCAACGTCATCCTGCTGGCTTCCACCAACCGTCCCGATGTGCTGGACAAAGCGTTGCTGCGTCCGGGACGGTTTGACCGTCAGATTGTGGTGGACAGCCCCGGTAAAATCGGACGGGAAGGTATATTGAAGGTGCACACCAAGAATATTCCTCTCAATAAGGACGTGGATCTTGGCGTCCTGGCGCGTGCTACGCCCGGACTGGTGGGGGCCGATCTGGCAAACCTGGTGAACGAGGCCGCCTTGCTGGCTGCCCGGAAGAATAAGTCCAAGGTGAGCATGGAGGATATTGAAGAAGCCAAGGACAAAGTCATGATGGGCGTCGAGCGCAGGAGCGTGATCCTCTCAGATGAGGAGAAGAAGGTGACCGCCTATCATGAGGCCGGTCACGCTCTGGTGGCTTTCCACACCAAAAATGCTGATCCGATCCATAAGGTATCGATCATCCCCCGGGGGCGTTCCCTGGGTATCACAGCCCAGTTACCCCTGGATGACAAGCACAACTACTCCCAGAGCTATATCCAGGGCCGTCTCAACATATTGATGGGTGGCCGCTCCGCCGAGCAGCTGATCTTTGGCGATCGGACCACCGGGGCCGGTAACGATCTGGAAGTAGCTACCGAGCTTGCCCGCCGCATGGTGGTGGAGTGGGGCATGAGTGAAAAGGTGGGTCCTGTCACCCTGGGCAAGATGGATGAAGAACTGTTCCTGGGCCGGGAAATCCAGCAGCATAAAAGCATCAGCGAGGAAACGGCCCGGACCATTGACGGAGAGGTGCGGGCTATCGTCC
>CAZJBG010000305.1:0-2007 GCA_964543925.1 uncultured bacterium | reverse complement strand
TCTGGCGCAAGCGCTCGAAACGAAAGCGACGAACACCGGAGGACTCGGAGGGGCAAGTGGTGGAGTCTTCGAACCGCTCACCAGCTCCGTCACCCTGCTGACCTTCACCGAACCGGTTAGCAAAGATTTCGTGGCGCTGGAATTCAAACAGCCGATCGCTGAAAACGATCCGCTGCACACGGGTACCTACGCCAAGACGATCACGCTGACCTTGGAACAGACTACGCCGTAGTAACTTATGCAGTGACGTTGCTAGACTGGGTGTGCGATGACACGTCTGGGAAGCACCACCGCCGCCGCGACCGTGTTGGTCGCGGCGGCGGTTTTCTTCCTTCCCGCCTCCGATGCGCTCGGTGTGCTCGACAGCACTCCGCCCACCGGCGCCGTCGCCGGCGTGCGGAGCCCCGCCGCCGGCACGCTGGGGCTGCTCCTCTACGCGACCGACACCGGCCTTGGACTTGCCGGCGCCGAAGCCTCGCTCGACGAGCGCACGCCCACGTTCGTGCGCCTCGGCGGGGCCTCCTGTCCCGAACACCCCTCCGACTGTCCCAAGACGGTCTCGGCGATCCCGCTCTCGGTCGACACCCGCCCAGAGCCCGACGGCCCCCACCAGCTGCGCGTGCGGGTGACCGACGCCGCGGGCAACACGGCGACGCTCGTCGATCGGGCGATCGTGGTGAGGAACGCCGCGACGGTGACGGGCGGAATCGCGACGGTGAGGCTCGGGATCACCGCCGGCCGCTCCGGCGGCGGCGGCGTGCCGGGGTCCGCTTCACGCCGACGCAGAAGGTCCGCCCCCTGCCGCTCGCCGCAGCTCAAGATGAGGCTCGCCCGCAAGCCGCTGTGGCGCACCAGGCCGGGCCGCCTGCCGGTGCTGCGCTTCGGGCTCCGCCACCCCTACCGGGGGCGGCTCACCTGCCGTTTGTCCGGCCGTCGCGTCTCCGCGCCGAACGGCACCGCCGTGCAGGTGATCTACAGGATCTGGCGACGCACCACCTTCAAGCGGCGCAAGGGGCCGGTGAGGAGGGTGCGCAAGGGCGCGATCGGGGTGCGCGGGGGCCGCCTCGGGGTCCGCCTCGGCTTCCCCACCGGGCGGACGATCATCTTCCGCTACCGCTCCCCCAACGGCGAGCTCGCGCGGGCGAAGCTGCGCATCGCGGTCGCCCGCCCCGATCCGCCGAGGAGACGGCGATGATCGTGCCCGCACGAGCTCGCTGGGCCGCACTCGCCCTGCTCTCGGCGGCCCTCCTCGCGAGCGCAGCCGTCGCCTTGGCGGAGGAGGGAGCCCCGAGCCCCGGTGGCTCGGTGCCCAGCGTGCTCGGTCTCTCGCTGAGCGAACCGAGCGGCTTCTCGCGCACAAGCGCCGCTCGCCGAAGCAGCGTCTACACCTCGCTGATCCGCGCCGAGGTGACCGCCACCGACGCCCCGACCCGGCTCAGCATCGCCGACGGGGAAGCGACCGCCGCCCGCCGCCGCGGGCACCTGGTGAGGGGGGCGTCGATCCTCCCCGCGCCGCTGTGGGCGGCGGCGAGCGGCGGCGCCTACAAGTCGCTTGACGCGGCTGTGGCCGCACCGCTTGAGCGCTGGAGCCGGCCGGTCGCGCGCGCCAGGGCGACGATCCGGCTGCGCCAAGCGGTTCGCGGCGCAGCGGCTCTACGCAACTACCATAAGCTCCTGCTGGTCACGATCACGGCCGCGGGGCCGTGAGCGGTCCGGGCGAGGGTTTCAAGCCATGACAGAGAGGATGCGACCATGAGACTGCTCAACACCCGGGGATCGTCGATCGTCGCGATCGGGCTGCTCGCCGCCGCCCTGGGGGTGGGCGGCGCGCTGGCGGCGGGTGGTCTGTCGATCTCGCCCGGGATCTTCAAGCGCGTCGCCCGCCCCGGCGGCCTCGGCGCGGTGAAGATCTCCAACACGACCCGCGCCCCGATGGCGGTCACGCTCGCCGTGCGACCGTGGGTGCAGTCGCGCGGCGGCGCGGTGTCGCCCAACCGACGCAGGACG
>CAZJBG010000304.1:608-2011 GCA_964543925.1 uncultured bacterium | reverse complement strand
CTGGACACGTCCAAGATTACCGTTTTGGAGCAGTTTAACTCCCGCTTTGACCCGACCGAAGCCGGCGATCTCGAAGCGGACATTTTGAGGAGGGGCCAGATCCATCCAGTCATCTGCCGCACGTTCGGCAAGGAGATCATCCTCGCGGCCGGGTACCGCCGTTATGCGGCGATCAAAAAGATCAACGAGGTCCCCGGGCTGCTGGATACGCCCATGCAAGTCAAGTGCCTGGTGCGCGAGATGGACGAGAAAGAGAGTTTCCTGGTGTCCATCAGTGAGAACCGCAACCGCAAGAACGTTTCCATACTGGACACCGCCTGGCAGGTGAAACAGCTGCTGGAAAAATATGGCATGAGCCAGAAAGAGGCGGCCGAGCACTATGGCAGGGATCAGAGCTGGGTCAGCCGCGTTCGGAAACTGCTGGAGCTGCCGCCCGAGGTCAGGGCTCAGATAGCCTCCGGTGATCTTGGCTATACCGATGCTCTTGAACTGTTGAGCATGGACAGGGGGGAGCGGCAAGAGACCGTCGGGAAGATGACGGCCCCTGCCAGCGCCGGGAAGCCGGCCCGGCGGGAGGTCCGCTCCCAGACGCGCGGCGGGAAGAAGAGAGCGGCGGCGAAGGGGGAATCCTCAACTGTTGACAACACGGTTACCGTCGGGGCTGTCATTCGCTCCGAGCCCGGCGAGAGGCGCACACTCAAGCAAAGCCGGGAGGTGTTTGAGCGCTGGGGAGTGCCAAACAAAGAGAAAGGGGAAAAGAAGAAACCAATTCACACCATCTGCGGCGCTATTGCCTCTTTCCTGGACGGCGTGATCCAGGAGAAGACTCTCAGGAAAGTCTTCACCAGTTTCCTGAAGTGAGGGCGGGGTGACGGACCCGTGCGACTCGCAGCGGGCGGCAGGCGAAGGTTTGGGCACTCGTGAAATGAACCCTGCCATCGCCGGCCGCTTCCGCCGGCCATCACGGTGGTGGTTTCTTTTTCTGTTAGGGTCTAAGTCGTGGCACCATCCACGGCAGCTTCCCGGCTCGCCCCAACAGTTTCCTCCTCGCTCTCTTGCGCTCCTTGCTGTGCCGCCGATTCTGCCTCTGCTTGTGGATGATCATCCGCCTGGTTTTCCTTTTCATCTAGGGTCCCCTTCTCGTGCGACTGTCGCTCTCCCTCGTCAAACATCTTGACCACTTCCTCGTCTTCGGATTCCCTGATCTCTTTCCAGTTGATGAACTGCTTCAGGAACCGCTCCAATTTATCTTTGTCGCGCGCCATCTCCGTATACAGTTGCGGGTAATTATCAGCCAGCAGTTTTGCAATCCCCTCCACTCCGCCGGCCCTCAGTTGGCCGTAGAGAGCAGCGTCGTGGTATTCCATGAACAAGTCGGCGAAATCAGCTCCCGTGCTGGTGGG
>CAZJBG010000304.1:0-598 GCA_964543925.1 uncultured bacterium | reverse complement strand
TTCGTAGTAATATTTAAGCATCTGCCGTTGCAACGGCCCCAGGATGGGTTCTCCCCGCACCCCGTTGCCCGGCACGCCTTCCGCGGCCGCCTTCTGCTCTATCTGCTCCGCTGTCGCCTGAGCGGGCGGGGCTTGCGGGTTGCCCACTCCTCCAGCTGTCTTGGCCACGGCCAGGTTGTAGGCGAGGTTGGACCCCACCGATACCAGCTGGTTGATATAGGGCAGTACCGCGAGGACCTTGTCCGCCGTGCTCTCACCGCCGCCGCTATCACCGGCAATATCTTTCATGGCATCGGCCAACTCGATCGCTTCTTTGACATAAGATATGGGGGAGGGCTGCTTGGCTTTCTCCTCTTTCTTGTCCTCCCTCTGCTGAATCAATTTCATGATCGCCTCGTGGTGCAGTTGCTGCTGTTTCATCATGTTCTCGGTGGCTTTGATGGAGTCGGTCATCCGCTGCTGCTGGGCTTCATGAATCTGTGCCTGCATCTTGGAAGCCGTCTCTTGGGACTGGGCCATGATGGCGAGAATGGGAGCTATAGAAACCGCCGGGTCGGGCGCGGCTGCCTGTTTTGGTGTCATCTCTTTCACCATGTTC
>CAZJBG010000303.1:0-2018 GCA_964543925.1 uncultured bacterium | reverse complement strand
ATCGATTGTCCCGTGTTTGATCTCGGGCATTATTGCTTACCCGCTCTCTTGTTGGCCCCGCCCAGCCCTCCGCTAGCTACCTCAATGCGACCGACGGCACCAATGTCCATTCCGGTGGCCGTGCCTTGTACTTCGTTGCCGTCATATCCAGCATCCTTAGCTGGGGACGAAGAATTTAAGTAGTAGTCTGCCCCCGCTGCTTCAGTCGTGAAGGCAGGAGCCCCCGTAACCTCTCCACTATAGGTACCCGCCCCGTCAGCATAGTCCGCCGTGTTACTATTAACTAGATTATTCCGGGAGATAAAGGCTTCCTTATTGGAGAACTGGATGCCGGCCGCACAATCGTAAAAGATGCTATTTACGACGCACCCAATATGACGAGCAGCACTGTTGTTGGACAGTCCGTCGAGGGTATCTTTTCCGTCCCCATCGACAGTACAGTTAGCCACAATGGTAAGGACATTATTCGCAGCCCCGCAACTTATGGCGTGACCTCCGTTGCTAAAGAAGATGCAGTATAGAGCCACCACGGTTCCTCCTCCGTCAATAGCTTCCCGGGTATTCCGCATAAACTCGCACCCAACAAAGACAGCACCCGATTGACAGGCGACACCATCCAAAGAGTTGTCATTGAACTTACAGTTCTCAAACATGTGGAGGATGCCCGCAATAATGCCCGCCCCATTGGTTGTCCCGTTGGCGAGGAAGTCACAGTTTTTCCAGGTGATCCGATCAATCGCGTTGAAGGCGACGCCCGCCCCGGTGTGGTTCGTAATTATGAAGTTCTTGAAAACATAGTTAGTGTTTCCCGCCACACTTGTTGTAAGTCCGCTAGCTCGGGTAGCCGATCCGTCAATCGTGACCTTGCCGCCGTCTCCCGGGGTAGTCGTGTAGCCCTCAAAGATGACAGGGGTGCTCCAGGTGGCTTGGAAGGTGTCCAAGACGACGGTTTCAGTGTAGGAAGCAGTGGCTCTAACCCATGCGTGGTCTCCATTGCCGAGCCCCACCATAACCTTGTCGATGGTGATCCAAGGCCCGTCTGAGGAAGTAATGTCACCGGCGGCCTGATCCTCCGTAGCAAAATTAACTGCGTTACCAACGTCGGGTATAGTAGAGTTTCCGACAAGAACGATCGTGTTTACGGTGGAAGACGCCACTTCAAACCGTCCCACAGTTACACCAGTACCCGCAGAAATGTAAATCACATCTCCGGTAGCAAAGGTATAGCCATGACCAGCTTGTGTAAGAGTGAGGGTGGCCTCCGTCCACGTAGCCGTTGCCAGACCTACACCGATATTGTCAAGGCCGTCGTTCGTATCGCTTCCGGTCTGATCGTCTACGTAGTAGACCGCCATTAGCGACCCCTTTGACTTCTTCGGCTTCTTTGGCTTCTTTGGCTTGCCCACGTCATCCTAAACAACCTGCCCACCAGAGATAGGAGAACTAAAGGCGTAGGGAAGTGGTTTCAAGCCGCGATCAGCCATCCTCTTCTTGGACCAGTCCCAACGTCTCTGCTCCTCTTGAATCTTGTCGATCTCGTTCCTAACACGATCCTTCTCTTTCGAGACGAGTCTTTCCTTTTTGGCTTTCCAATTGACGGGCTTCCAGCATGTCACTATCATCTTGACAAGGTCAGGAGTTACCTTCTCGAACGCCATCCCTAGGTCTTCCATCTCATCAACTAAGCGACGTTGCTTACTTACCCAATAACTTAACACCCATTCTCCCGTCTCTCCATTCCAATAAGTCAGAATATCCTCAAAGTTCAAACGTCGGCGAAACATTCTAGCTACTGGAGTATCCTTTACAACGTGCTTCGACGGCTGAATAATCGTTAGCATGGTCTAGTTTCCTCCCACGTGATCCTCCGGTGACAATTAGAACAAAGGACCTCGCATTTTGACATCTCTGTCAAGAGAAGGCCCCAACTTAAATGAGCATTAGAACCAATACTCATCTTCTTTTCTTCTCTGTTGCGGTGGTGAAAATCCAAGCACCGGAAGTCTTTTTCTCCGCAT
>CAZJBG010000302.1:1155-2024 GCA_964543925.1 uncultured bacterium | reverse complement strand
TGGGAGAGGCTGTCGCGCAGCTCGAGAGCGCGGTTTCCGATTTTTGCGGGGTGCGCTATGGAATAGCGTGCGCGAGCGGTACCGACGCACTGTGGCTGTCTTTGCGAGCTCTGGATCTTGAGCCGGGGGATGAGGTCATTACGGTCCCGTTTACCTTTTTTGCCACGGCGGGGGCGATCGTGAACGCCGGAGGCAAACCCGTATTTGTTGACATCGAGCCCCGGTCCCTTCTCGTTGATGCGTCCGCTGTCGAGGCGGCCATCACCCCGCGCACTCGCGCCATTGTTCCGGTACATCTGTTCGGACAGATGGCTCCCATGGATGAGTTGACCGGCCTCGCTCAGGCCCGCGGCCTCGTTTTGATCGAAGATGCCGCGCAATCCATTGGGGCGAGAAGAAACATTGCCGGTACTTGGACCAATGCCGGGCAAATGGGCCACGCAACCGCGCTTTCGTTCTTCCCCAGCAAGAATCTGGGTTGCTGGGGAGACGGTGGCATGGTTGTAACCGACGACGAAAAGTTGGCCCAACGCTTGAGGTTGCTCAGAACCCATGGTGGAGCCAAGCAATACCATCACGATGAAGTCGGCATCAACAGCAGGCTGGATACGTTGCAGGCAGCGGTCCTGCTGGCAAAACTGCCGTACCTCGACCAATGGAATAAGGCGCGCCGGCACCACGCGTGTGCTTATGGCGATGCTTTTGCCAAAGTCGATGATGTCGTGGCGCCATGGGTCGACCCGATGAACGAGCACGTGTATCACCAGTATACCATTCGCGCAAAGCAGAGGGATGCACTGCAAAGTCATCTGCACGCTCGTGGCATAGGATGCGCAGTGTACTATCCAAAACCGCTGCACTTGCAGCCG
>CAZJBG010000302.1:0-1145 GCA_964543925.1 uncultured bacterium | reverse complement strand
AAGTGCTCTCACTGCCGGTGTATCCAGAGCTCAAACCATCGGAGCGAGAGACTGTAGTCGCCGCCGTTGCAGAGTTTTATCAGTGAGCCGATGTAGGCTGGCTGTCATTGGAGCGGGCAATTGGGGGTGGAATCACATTCGCACCCTTAGCTCGATGAGCGAAGTTGACCTGGTTGCGGTCTGCGAGACTGATGCCAAGAGGCGTGCTTGGGTGCAGGATCGATTCCCAGGGTTGCTGGTAACTGAATCCCTCGGCCAGGCTCTGGATGGTGTTCAAGGTGCGGTGGTTGCCGCACCGGCCGCGGCGCACACACCGGTGGCAAGAACTGCTCTGGAGCTGGGGATCGCCGTGCTCATTGAGAAACCGATGACGCTCTCGGTTCGGGATGCTCACGACCTCGTAGCCCTCGCTGGATCCGCGGGTGTTCCGGCCGTCGTCGGCCACCTGCTGATTTTCCATCCGGCCATCGAGCGGCTCAAGGTGATGATAACCGCCGGCGATTTGGGCGAGATCTATTACATGTACGGTCAACGGGTCAACCTTGGGCAGGTGAGGCCGGACGAAAATGCGTTGTGGAGTTTTGGCCCGCACGACATATCCATAGCGATGCACCTGCTCGGCCAATCACCCGCGCAAGTGAGTGCGCATGGGAAGAGCTACATCCAACCTGGCGTAGAGGATGTGGTATTTCTGACCATGGAATTCGAGTCGGGCATAATCGGCCATGTGCAGATGTCCTGGCTGGACCCGCACAAAGAGCGTCGACTGACCGTGGTCGGGTCCCAAAAGATGGCGGTGTTTGATGACATGCAGCCGCGAGAAAAACTGAAGGTCTTCGATCGAGGTGTGAACAAGCCGCCCGAGTACAGTTCGTACGGTGAAAGCTTGGCAGTACGGGAGGGCGACGTGTGGATTCCCAATATCCCGAACGTCGAGCCCCTGAGAGCCGAACTGGAGCACTTTGTGAGAGTCGTGACAGGACGTGAAGCACCCCGTGTCGACGTGATGGATGGTCTTGCGGTGGTTTCCGTGTTAGAGGCCGCTTCTCGGTCTTTGGCTGAAGGGGGACGAATTATTCGACTCGAAGCCGCCGAGGCGGGGTTGGCATGAGGATGGACGATAGCCTGATCCAAAAGGCGCAGAA
>CAZJBG010000301.1:455-2031 GCA_964543925.1 uncultured bacterium | reverse complement strand
AACGCGCAGGTGGACCTGTGGACCATGCGCAATCCCGAGAACCTCTCAGAGCTTCTCGACCGGAACCCGAAATTGATCGAGGATCACCAGCTCCATCTGCTGGAAAACTTCGCAGGTATCGTGTCGCTGGCCCTGACGAGGAAGTAGCATGGTATCGTCCAAGGCGCCGCCGGGAGGGCAGAAGTCCACCGCAAACGGCCACGACCCCGAAGCGACGCAGTTTGTCACGGGGCCGACGAGAGCCCCTACCCGGGAGACCGGGCCTCTGCGTGTCGTTCAAAGGGTGACGGACAGAGACGTGTCGCCCGCGCCTCCCCTGCAGCCGACCCCGGAGCAGGAGCAGGAGCCCACCGCGCCAACGCCCAGCCCAGCGCCGACGACGGACCCTACGGAGCCGCTGCCGACCGGGGATATCGAGCTCCTCCAGAAGATGCCCCTGGAGCTCCGGAACCTGAGCAGCGACATGCGGTCCGTGCAGGCCGACATGAGGGCCATGCGCCAGGTCCTCGCGGGCCCGTTCCGCTTCCTGACCTTCAGCCCGTCGTCCGTCAACATCACGACACCCCTTGCCATAGGCGTAAGCGGGCGGCAGTCCCTGGTCGTTCAACAGACCTTCCCGGGCTCCATCGTCTTCATTGCCGTAATGACGAGCGAGCGCACCGCCCGGATCGTTCCGACCTTCGACGGTACCCAGAGCGCCATCAACGTCGACCAGTTGGTGACATTCGAAATAAACCAGGCCATCTCTCCGGCGGGCTTCAACGTCCAGGCGGACCCGGCCAACGGTCGCTTTACAACGGTGTTGAACCCGGGCACGCCCGAGGGTCTCTCCTTCTTCCAGAGCTTCGCCCTGGACGTCGAGAACACGGGCGCAGGCAGCATCAACGTGCTAGACTTCCTCGTGGTGATGCGGCGCTACGTCCCTCTCGCCCTTTTCCCGGAGCTCACCCAGCTCGAGCCAGGATAGAGGAGCGGCCGTGACGTACAAGGACCAGGACTACAGCGAGGTGACGGGAACCTCGGCCGCCATCGCAGGCAGCGGGGGGACCGGCAACCTGGACCTCGTGCTCTCGGATCTCCCCGTGGGCGAGGCTCGAGTCCGGATCCATGAGGTTATCCTGGACTCCGACTCGATTGACTTCGACGCCGCGATCCACGAAGACGACGCCAGGACCAGGGCCAATCGGGTCACGCAGATCCTCACCATCAACGTCCACACCGTTCAGCTCATAGGCGCCGGCCGTGGCCAGCACTACCAGGACCGAGAGGTGACGCTGGAGACGGACCAGGCGGAGATCCATCTCGCCTTCGTGAATAACGACGTCGGCGCGGAGACGATAACTGCAAGGATCCGCTATACCGTCTCCGTCTCGAGGTAGGCGCAATGACCGCGAACAGGACTGAGCCCGCCGACTCCTCGGCGCCCCCGGCAAGCGGGCGTCTCGTATTTCCAAGTGCGATATCGGCGACCGTCGTGCTCACCTCGACCGCGGCCAACCTTGCCCTGCCCAGCGTCACCATTCCCGCGAACTCGCTCCCCATAGGCGCGGCGATCAAGCGTGTACTGGGCGCCATG
>CAZJBG010000301.1:0-445 GCA_964543925.1 uncultured bacterium | reverse complement strand
GTCGTGGCGGAAACAGGTGGACTCTTCGGCGGTGGCCAACGCCGTGAACGTGGCCCAGAACATCCAGGTCCGCTCCGACGCCCCGGGCACCTTCCGAAACGCGATCGCCGTTCCCGACAACTCGCTGGCCACCGGCGCAAGCGGCACCGATGGAGGGGTCCTGCTGATGGGCGCCTTGGATATCTCCGTCGAGGTCGTGGGCGAGGACACCTACGAATTCCAGTGGACCCTTGCCGACGTCGACGGAGACAACCTCACCCTGCATGACGTCCAGACCTACCTGATCGTCGAGTACGACTAATGGTAGGCCGCGCCGACCCTACAGCGTGGGGCGTCGCTCCCCAGGCCGTCGAGGTCTTAACGTCTCGCGTTCGACACGCCAAGTACTTCCAACTGTCCCCTGCCGAGTTCGTGGGAATCTTTGCGCCCCATCTTCACTACGAGG
>CAZJBG010000300.1:0-2034 GCA_964543925.1 uncultured bacterium | reverse complement strand
GCCCCCAAGCCATTCGTCCTTACCGCTGGTTCTATGTCCTGTTCAACTTTTTGGGTGCTATTTTACCCTTGGCTTTCGTCTGGAATTTTGGTGATATTGCCCTCAGCCTGATGACCATTCCCAACCTGATCGCCGTCATATTCTTAACCGGTACCCTCAAGGCCATGACCCATGAATATTTTTCCCGGGAACACCTGACCTATCAGGAATATCTACAGCAAAATGCCTCGTAGGGGTATCCAACTCCATACCGCTACCCGTCTCGCTGATCTCGCCTCGGATTGCCCACCCTGGTAATAGATGTCGACCCTCGATTTTGAAGCGCCCCTGGACGTGGCCCTGGCAGCGGCCCGGCAGGCCGGGTGGATCCTCATGGACAAGTTCCGCCGCCTGAAGGAGGTGGTAAAAAAGGGTGCGGTAGACCTGGTGACCGAGGCCGACCTGGCAAGTGAAGCGGCCATTGTGGCTGCCATCCGCGAGGCTTTCCCGGACCACAACATTCTGGCCGAGGAAGGGGATTATGAGCAGATGAGCCCCTCCGCCCCGCGCTGGGTTATCGACCCCCTGGACGGTACCACCAATTACGTCCACGGCGTGCCCATCTTTGCGGTGTCCATCGGTTATCAAGTGGAGGGTGAAACGGTGATGGGAGTGATTCTCAACCCGGCCAGGGAAGAGGAGTATGTGGCCATTAGGGGCCGGGGCGCGACCCTCAACGATAAACCCATCCGGGTGAGCAAAGTTGCGGTTCTGCAGGAGGCCCTGCTGGTCACCGGCTTCCCTTACACCCATGACGAGGTTTTTTACAGAAGTTTCGACCTTTACCGTGACCTGTACGGCCGCAGCCAGGGTGTCCGGAGATTAGGGGCCGCTGCCCTGGACCTGTGCTACGTGGCCACCGGACGGTTCGATGCGTTCTACGAGGCCGATCTCCGTCCCTGGGACGTATGCGCCGGTGACCTGATCTGCCGGGAAGCCGGGGGGCGAACCACCGACTGGCTGGGCGGTGCCATGCCGTTCAAGGGACGACGCGTACTGGCCAGCAACGGACTGGTGCACAAGGAGTTGTTGGGGATATTGGCCGGACCGGATTACGCAGACATGCGGTAGGATAAAACTCCGCGTCTCTCTATCTTTTCCTTTACTTTACTCCCTTTGTCTATCAACTTACTAAGTTGTACGATACATTTATATTTTATGAATGAACACCTTATCTAAAATATATTAATTCCTCTTGCTGCTTAAATTGACCCAGGAGACGTGAATGGATCTCAGTGCACTAAAGACCTTCGGCGGTGTTTACAGCGAAACTACGGCTATCCGGCATATCCTGGACCTACACGGCGCCAGCTCAGCACATAACAACAAGCCCCTGAGTGAGGCCATGCTCTTCGGCATCAGCGGGGGCATCGGCTTTGCCTATTTCAATTTCGAATATGAGGGATACGAGCCGACACTCTATATCGGTGTCGCTCAGCGCTACAAAACCCGGTTTGGCCAATATATGGACAGTTTATACAAACGGCTTGGCCTTGAAACTACGGTGAAGATGACTCGGAGCAGCCAGGAGGCGGAGAAATTTCTGGTGGATGCCCTGACGCAGAATCAGCCGGTCCTGCTGCATGTGGACCGGGGCTTCCTGCCCTACTACGCGGAGGAGACCGAGTATGGTGACCATGCCATCGTCGTCATCGGCTATGACGACGCCACTGGCCACTTCCTGGTGGCTGATCAGGCTCAGGTCCCCATCACCATCACTCGGCCGGACCTCTCTGCCGCCCGAGAGAGCATCGCCTCCCTTTCCAACCGCAGCCTCACCATAGCCAAGCCCCCGGCTCCCATCGACTTGAGTGGCGGGATCGAAGCGGGTATCCGCCAATGTTGGGACAAGATGCTCACCCCACCGAATCCCAAGAACAACTTTGGCCTCCCGGGTCTGGAAAAGTGGGCCGACCTGATCAACAATTCCAGGATTAAGAAAGGTTGGCTGAAAGTATTTTCGCCAGGCCTGCATCTTTATGTCGGTCTCCAATG
>CAZJBG010000299.1:0-2043 GCA_964543925.1 uncultured bacterium | reverse complement strand
TGATCATTGCCACAATCTTCTTCTTAGCCGGCATAGATGGGGCCTTGGGCGCGGACGGGAATATCCGGTTGAATTCCCTGGGCTTTCTTCCCCGGATGCAGAAAAAAGCTACGATCATTGCTGATTGTTCCCGTTTCACCGTGAAAAAAGCCTCGAACGACGAGGCGGTTTATTCCGGTACGGTGACCGGGCCGGTGCACCAGCAAGATATAGATCAGGACGTGTGGACAGCCGATTTCTCCCAAGTGAGTGGCTGGGGCCGATTCTACCTGGACGTGCCGGGGGTGGGCCGTTCTGTTGAGTTTGAAATCGGTGATAAGGTCTATGATTTCGCCTTTTACACAGCTATGCGAGGTTTTTATTTGTGGCGTTGCGGCACTGCCGTAGATGGCCACTACAACGGGCATCATTATACCCATGAGGCTTGCCATCTACAGGACGCCTATCAAGACTACATCGGTATGGAATCGACTACACGAGACGGTACCAGAGGATGGCACGACGCCGGTGATTATGGCAAATACACCGTGAATGCAGGCGTCACTCTGGGCGTCCTGTTTTTAGCCTGGGACCATTTTCAGGACCGGCTTGAGGACCGACCACTGGACATCCCCGACTCGGCACCGGGCTACCCGGATTTCCTCAAAGAACTTAAATGGGAGACCGACTGGCTCCTGACCATGCAATACCCGGACCATTCAGGCCGGGTATCCCACAAGCTCACGCGCCTGAACTTCTCGGGCTTCGTCGTGCCTGAAACGGATAAAGAGAATCGATATTTTACGGAATGGAGTTCGGCGGCCACCGCCGATTTTGCTGCACTGATGGCGATGGCGGCAAGGTATTTTGCGCCCTACGACAGCGACTATGCCCAAACCTGTCTGGCCGCAGCCCTACGCAGTTACCATTATTTGCAGGAAAACCCCGATGATAAGCGCTGGGTGCAGGGAGATTTCAAAACCGGCGCGTATGGAACCGGCGACTCGGATGACCGTCTGTGGGCTGCCGCGGAGATGTGGGAGACGACGGGCGACTCCCGGTATCTGAGAGATTTCGAGAATATGGCCACCGTCTCCGACAACAAGATCGATGAGAATTGGGATTGGGGCAACGTAAGAAACCTGGGCATGATCACGTATCTCTTATCTGAAAGGGAAGGGAAAGACGCCACGCTTCTGGAGGATGTGCACGGGGATTTGATCGCGATAGCCGACACCATCGTTGCCCAGGGGGAGCGGGATGTTTATGACCGCCCCTTTGGCGGGAGATACTACTGGGGCAGCAACGGTACGGTCGCCAGACAGGTGGTGACGTTACAAACGGCCAACATGGTAACGCCGAATCCGGCCTATAAGGCCACCGCCCTCGATGCTATTGGGCATTTGTTTGGCCGGAACACCTACGGCCGCTCTTACGTGACCGGCCTGGGACACCAGCCGCCCATGCATCCCCATGATCGGCGCTCCGGTGCAGACGATATTGCGAACCCCTGGCCGGGCTATCTGGTGGGAGGGGGGCTAAATGCCACCAATTGGAACGATGTGGAGGAGGACTACTGGACCAATGAAATCGCCATCAACTGGCAGGCAGCCCTGGTCTATGCCCTCGCAGGATTTACCAGCGCCCAATCCCCCTAAGACCGGGGATACAAAGCAGGCTATTATATTGAACCATCACCCTTCAATCCTTCAGCAATGTAACGGATCGGATTGCCCGGCTAACTATTTGGGGCCAGGGCGTAGCGCTCAAATAGAGCTCGATTGATGGCCCGATAGCCGGTTCCCTTGGAAACGATCCGTATGGGGATGGCGATCTCCACTGTTGAGGGTGAGAGACACACGGCATCATCGCAGGCCTGAACCCGAACATGCCCTTGGATGGTATAGTGCCCCGGCGTCAGGGAGTCGGCCGGTTGAATGCTCAGCAAAACAGGAACGACTCCTTCGTAGACAGCCAATGGGTCTTTCGCAAAATCGAAGGTCATCATGCGAGGCAGGGGATAGGTTATACCGGTAACCGTAAAGCCTGGTACGGGGTCAAGGC
>CAZJBG010000298.1:1153-2052 GCA_964543925.1 uncultured bacterium | reverse complement strand
ACCGCATAGCGACCTGCCAACAGGTTGACCCAGCCCTACGTCCTCGCGCCCGCAGGATGCTTCACAACTTACACATACTCGACCCCGCGGTCGGCTCTGGTGCTTTTCTGATGGGTGCGCTGGAATGCCTATGTGAGATGCACCAAGCATTACAAGCCACGCGTGTACCCGCTGCGCTGTTGCAATCTCGGCGTCGTATCCTCAGACAGAATCTATTTGGTGTTGACATCAACCCGATCGCCGTCCGGCTGGCGGAACTCCGACTATGGCTCACAGTCATCGCTGACGATCCAACTACCGACATAAGCCGAATCGAGCCGCTACCAAACCTGGACGGCGTAATCAGACAAGGTGATTCGCTGATGGATCCCATCGCCGCTGCGAGTGCCATGGGTGCAGGCCCGGGAGCGGTACCACCGTCGACTACGCGTCAGATCGCGATTGCGCGCGACGCCATCTTTCATGCCAGAGGGGCAGAGCTTGGTACGGTTGTCAAGAAACTACGATCCACCGAGCGTCGGTCGGCGTAGTGGTCTCAGCACCCAGCAACGCCAAAGACGGCGGCTCTTGCGCTCGCACCGAGACACGCTGAGACAGACAGCCGACACCGTAACGGAGGGCGGCATCCCATTCTTTGCATTTGAAATCCACACGCCCGATATACTGCGAAAAGGGGGATTCTCGATCGTCATGGGCAATCCTCCATGGGTACGCGCGGAACGTGTATCGGTCGGCCTGAGACGCAGCCTCAAGGAACGGTTTGCATGGTGGAAGGCCGGCGGTCTCAAAGGCTTCACGCATCTGCCCGACCTGTCGGTGGCGTTCTTGGAGCGCGCTGTAAGGCTGACGGCACCAGGTGGAGTGGTAGCTTTCCTGGTTCCCAGCAAAGTGGCAACCGC
>CAZJBG010000298.1:0-1143 GCA_964543925.1 uncultured bacterium | reverse complement strand
CAGCGCGATCTCATATCGTCAAAGAAACCACTTTACACTATTTACATCGTGTGCCCGAACACCAAGCGTCGAGTTTTGGGGCAACGACGTATCCCCTCGCGGTGATTTTGACGAACCGCAAACCGCCACCCAAGCATCGTGTCGCCTTAGGTCTCAGCGGCGATCGCCGAATCAAACAAAGCGCCCTCAAGGATGGGGGACCGTGGATCCTCGTTGCAGACGCCGATCGGTCGGCGTTGGAAGACTTTCGACAGTCGGGCAAACCGCTTGGTGAGGTGGCGCCTCCTCTATTGGGGATAAAGACCGGTGCAGATCGAATTTTTGTCGGCGAAATCGTCGCTACACACGGCCGCACGTGCAGCGTGCGATTCGGGC
This sequence comes from uncultured bacterium, assembly GCA_964543925.1. GTDB lineage: Bacteria > Fidelibacterota > Marinisomatia > SCGC-AAA003-L08 > TS1B11 > JADFNF01. The sequence goes on along the minus strand of CAZJBG010000298.1, from coordinate 768 downwards.
ACGCCGACACTGAGATAGAAACACGCATGCTGCGCCCCACCCTACGCGGCAGAGACATTAGAGCCTTTCGTGCGGCACACACACGGGTCCTCTTGTGGGGGTACGATGACAAGACCGAGCCACTGTCAGCGTTGCCAAAAAACGCGTCTGATTATCTGACAAGACATCGACGAAAACTCGAACGACGTGCCGATCTACGTAGCGGACCACTATGGACACTCTTCCGATTGACGGCCGCGCGTTCATGTCACAGGGTCGTGTGGGCCGACATAGCAAGGCGACCCGCTGCGGTCGTGCTCGACGACACACCTTGTAGCGCAGCCCTCCCTTTGAATAGCTGTTACATCAGCTGCGCGCCGGACCGTGACACCGCACGGGCCATCTGCGCCGTAATCAACTCCACATTTGCACACGCACTCGCAGTCACTTCCGCAGATGAGGCGCGCGGTGGATATCGCCGCATCAACGCTCGGGTCGCATCCGATTTTCCGTTGCCCACAGACATCGCGCCTCTCATCGGGATCACACAGGAATGCCACCGCAAAGAGGCAGTCGATCAAGACACTCTCGATGAAGCTGTTGCTACAGCCCTCAACCTTTCAGAGAGAACCTGTGACCGGCTCCGCCGACTTGCTCACCATCACCGCTGATCAATTGAGGCAAGTACGCGAGCCCCTCTCCTGGCGTCTTCATCTGGGCGAGCGCGCCCAGAAGGACCAGGTGGTGGCCACACTACGGCGCGCAGTGCTTGGCGCCCGGGACGAAACT
>CAZJBG010000297.1:0-2077 GCA_964543925.1 uncultured bacterium | reverse complement strand
AGACCCCGGATTAGCCAGCCTTTTCGGCGTAGACCTTGAAAACCACCTTGCCCAGGCCACCGTTGTCGATTCCGGGGTCCAGGCATTCGACATTCTGCCAGATACTTTGATTGGGCTCAACGCCCTGGGCCAAGCGGTCCATAAGGACATTGACGATGTTGGTCACGGGTCCCAGGGCCCGTATGCAAACCGGGCAGTTGGACTCTTCGGTGTTCAGAACGGGTGGCACGGCGGAAAAAATGAGAGTTAAGTACCTCGGCCACGATGCGGTACTGAGACATGCTGGGAAAGTTTGCCAAGATCTTGGCAATATTATCCGATACCTTTTCAAGATGGGCATCAGTCATGCCTACGGCTTGTTTCAACATATCGCGACCGGCTTGATCGAGTGGCATTTTCCCCTCCTAGTGGGTAAGATTTTACCGAGCTATCCCCTTTATCACTTCCAATCGTTCACACGATTATACGCCTGGTGAACTATTTGTCAATGGCTTCCGCCGGCCGGGGAGCGAACATGGCACGAAGCGTCAAATGGTGAGACGGTGAAGTTGGCAGTGAGGGTGGCTTTGGCATACCCCAGGGAGCTTATCCCCTCAGGTTCGCGGTAGCAATCCCTGCCTGCACTAGGGAGGGGTATTGACAACCAGCTGCCATGGGCTTATCATCAGCGCCAAGAGCGATGGTAAACTCTGGGTTAGGAGGGTGTGATGTCAAAAGTTCTCAATATTATTATTGCACTGGCAAGCCTGTGGGTGATTTACCTGGGCATCTATAATGTGGCTGTTTCCGGGGGTGGCTCGACAGCTGAACTGCAACAGGCTCAACTGTGGATGGGCATTATGGCCCTTTCTGTTGGGATTGGCCTGCTGGCCGTTTGCCTCCGATTTGTTCGACCGTAATTCATTGACATCCCCACAATCGGCTTAGATACCCCGTCAGGCCCATCCGGTCGCCACCGTGGGTACGGTGGCCTTGAGGCTTTACACCTTTTCACGGGGTGTCCGCCACCGGCAGGGCCGCCGGTAGGACCGGAGCCACCGGCGGGGCCGGTCCCGTAAACGGGATTACAAAACCATTTTCAACGCGTGCCCGCCGGCTTGAGCACTCTTACCCGCCGGTGACCTTGGCCTCGTCTCGCAGGAAGGTTATCATGCGCGCGGCGATCTCATCTCCCGCATCCTCCTGCAGGTAATGGCCGGCATTGCGCACCACCTCGAACCTCCCGTTCGGAACCATGGCGGAGATACGTTTTCCCTCATCCACTGTAAAGGCGATATCCTTGTCGGAGAACATCACCAGGACAGGGATGTCCCATGTCTTCAGGGTGGCCTCGATCTCGGACATGTACTCGTGGTTGGGATGGTTGAGTTCTACCGGAATCATCTTGGGAAAGGCGGCGATGCCGGCTCGGGTGGCGGCTGTCGGGTGGGGCATTCTGTACTGCTCCCTGGCCTTGGGGTCCACGGGGCGTTTGAAGCCGATCCGAAATATCATCTTTCGAAAGAGGTCCAGCCGTCTTACCAGGAAGGTGGAGAAGCCACCGCTTCGGAAGAGGAATTTGAAGAACAGCGGTAATGGGATGGGCCCGATGAGGGTGTTAAGGATGACCAGGGCGCGCATATTGTCCCTATGGTCAATGGCATATCGAAAGCCGATGGGTCCGCCCCAGTCCTGGCCGACGGCGGTGATACCCTCCAGCCCCAGCTTTTCGACCAGGCCTGTGACCAGGGCGACGTGCCTTCGCAGGGTGTAGGCCGATTCGTCGGTGGGCTTGCCCGAAAGGCCAAAGCCCATCAGGTCCGGGGCGACGCAGCGGTACCCGGCCTCCACCAGCGGGGGGATCATCTTGCGATAGAGGTAGCTCCACGTGGGCTGGCCGTGGACCATGAGGATAGGCGGGCCGGAGCCTTCGTCCACATAATGGAGTCGAATGCCGTCCACCTCCATATAGTTCTCCTTGAACGGGAACTGAAAACGCTCAGCCATTCTAACCTCCCAAGCCGGACATTTACCCCAAGATTGTCGGCCAATGATAGCATATAGGGAGCATCAGAAACAGCACTGACGTGATGGACCT
>CAZJBG010000296.1:1851-2080 GCA_964543925.1 uncultured bacterium | reverse complement strand
CAAAAAGGAACATGACGAGTTGCTGGCCAGCGCCGCGATCCTTCAGGACGCCGGGGCCTTTGCCTTGGTGCTGGAGAACATCCCCCATGACCTGGCCGGGGAGCTCACCGGACGCCTGCACATCCCCACCATCGGTATTGGTGCCGGGAAGGGCTGCGATGGACAGATCCAGGTGTTCCACGACCTATTGGGGCTACAGCCGAATTTTCATCCGCGCCACGCCAAACGC
>CAZJBG010000296.1:0-1841 GCA_964543925.1 uncultured bacterium | reverse complement strand
TCATTCCAAATGAGGGTGCTGCATACGGTGGAGGAGGTCCGGGCCTTCCGCCGCGCGGCCCAGGCCCGGGGGTCCGTCGGTCTGGTGCCTACCATGGGGGGTCTTCACGAGGGGCACCTCTCCCTGGTGCGGTTGGCGCAGGCCCACTGTGATGTCGTTGTAGTCTCCGTTTACGTCAACCCCACCCAGTTCCCCTCTGCCACCGATTTCGACACCTATCCCCGCACCTGGGAGGCCGACCGCCAGGCCCTCGAGGCCCTGTCCATTGACGCCGTCTTTCTCCCCACGGACGAGATCATGTACCCCGACGGTTTCGCCACACCGGTCCACGTAAAGGGGCTGACCGCTCGCTGGGAAGGGGCCCACCGGCCGAGCCACTTCGATGGGGTCTGCACGGTGGTGGCCAAATTATTTAGCATTGCCCGGCCGGACATCGCCTGCTTCGGCGAGAAGGACTACCAGCAGCTGCTGGTGGTGCGCAGGTTGGTGGCGGAACTGGACCTGCCTGTAAAGATCGTGGCCGGGGAGACGGTGCGGGAGACCGACGGTCTGGCCCTGTCGAGCCGCAACGCCCGGTTGACCAGGGAGGAACGAGCCGTCGCGCCCCACCTCAAGCAAGCCTTGGACAGCGCCGCCCAGGCCATCAGCTCAGGGGAGGATGTCGCCCCGGCCCTTAAGGCCCAGACGAGCCGCCTCACCACCGACGGCTTCCAGGTGGACTATCTGGCCCTGGTCAATGGCCAGACCCTGGAGCCCCTCGACGCCCCTCAGCCGGGCGCCCGGTTGCTGGCGGCGGCCCACCTGGGGGCCGTGCGGCTCATCGATAACCGTCCCCTATAGGTCTGTCAGTCCCATACCGGGCCAGGCAAAGAGCCCCTGCACCGGTTGTCGTTCGCGGGGTGGGTTGGCGGTCAGCGTCCTCGAACATCAACGGGAAAGGAGATTTGATAGAATGGCAAAACGCAGCTTTCTTGCAAGGCATGGAATTGTACGAAACGCCATAAGAGAAGACATGCTCTATTTTGCCCTCCCTGGGATCTTAGTTCTTTCCGCGGGGATGGTGGTTAGTGCATGGGACCTGGTTAGGCAACAGGGAAGTCTGTACATACACTCAGTACAAAACTTTGTTGGATTGGCCCTTCTTGTTATTGGATTAACAATTATGCTTGTGGCCCAAATTACACTCTGGCGGTTTTATTTTTCGACTTTGGTCATAAGGGAAGATCACCAACTTATTACCCATGGCATCTACCGGTTTGTGCGACATCCAATCTATCTGGGAGCAATCACAGGCCTTATTGGCGTGCCAGTGTACGTCTCAAGTGTGTATGGTCTCTTGACCATGGCCCTCCTGATCCCGATATTCCTCAACAGGATCAGGATGGAGGAGAAATTGCTGACCACCGAATTTGGAGATGCGCACCGGACATATATGGAGGCTACGAGCAAACTGATTCCATTCATCTATTGAGCTGAAAAACTCGCACCTGGCCGGGATACGGTGGTGGCAGCGAGGCGGCCAAGTGGAAAGTGGCCTAACAAGGAGCTGCCCCCTCCCTTATAAGGGAGGGGGAGTTACGCAGTAACCGGGGTGGGTTCGCGTCCCCGGTCCTCTCTCGAGAGGGAGAGGGGGCGTCACGAAGTGATGAGCCTGTCCGGAGCGAAGCCGAAGGGGGGTGAGTGGCAGCCGTACCCCTGGCCCCTCCTATCAGGCCGAAGGCGTCAATCAACCTCGATTTGATTGACTGACGCCTGCATGCTTTTCAACCCTTGACGTAGCTGTCCCATGGACTCCGCTAAAACCTTTGTGTTGGCATTCATGCTTTTGGACACTGCCGCCA
>CAZJBG010000295.1:0-2085 GCA_964543925.1 uncultured bacterium | reverse complement strand
ATAATGGAAGAATAGGGGATGTAAATAGGAATAATGATGGTGAAACACTTCATTTTAATGGAATAATAGATGACGTACGAATTTATGAACGAGTATTATCATTAGATGAAGTTAAAAGACTTTATTTACAACGTTTAGAGATTCAAAATTCTTGTGTTTCTCAGAAAGATGTTTTTGTTGATAGTTTAGGAAATGTTGGTATTGGAACAGTAACACCAAATGAAGGCTTAACATTAGAAGGCGGAGTTCTAAGCATAAAGGAAACCACAACTCCAACAGCGACGGTAAACTATGGTAAAATATATACTAAGTCTGATAATGAATTATATTTCCAAGATGGTTCAGGTGCAGAAAACATATTAGCTACAGCTAATGAGGGGACTTTCACTCCAATAATAAATTTCACAGCGGGATCAGGAACGATTACGTACGCACTACAGTCAGGAAGATATACGAAAATCGGAAGGATGGTCCGTTTCCAGATCGTTCTCGGCACATCCTCAATCGCATTAAGAACGGGAGATGTTAGCATTGGAGGATTGCCATTTACTTCACTTGGAGCCCCCTACGGAGCAGTTCCCGTGGGTCTTGCAACAGGCTTGGCGATTACAGCGGGTCAATCAGTAACGGGATTGGTAGATGCAAGTGCAACAACCATAGGAATGCGAGTATGGAGTGGGGCTGACGGTCCTTCAAAAATGCAAGATACAGAATGGACGGATGATGGGAAGGTATGGTTGAGTGGTCAGTATATGGTCTAAAACTTCCGAAAAAAATAAACAATAAAATGAAATATAAATTAATCTTCGCGCTTGCATTGGTTCTTGTAGTTCTACCGATGGTTCAAGCAGAAGTTGAATTAACTTTCGCATTCAATTCAGATATTGATTTGAAGAGACCTTGCTTTAACAATGGTACCTTTTGTTCTAGCTCTGCTACTTGTTCTATTACTGTGAGTTATCCTGACAGCACCATTTTACTCAACGATCAGAACATGAATAATAATAGAACCTTCCATAACATTTCAATCACTGCTGATAAGGTTAACCAACTTGGAATTTATCCTGTAATAATGTCGTGCACTGACGGTGCTTTATCTGGAGATGATACTTTTGATATAGAGATTACAGCAGACGGTTTTGCCCCTAAAACTTTCCCAATACAACTTTCTTTCTTGATTATAGGCTACATGTTAGTTGCAGTTAGCATGGCTTCAGATAAACTAAAACTATTCAGATTCTTAGGTGCAATATTAATAATGATCATGGGTGTGGTAACTATATTCCCAGGTTATGCTGGAGTTAATTATACTACCTTAACTGGAATGGCAGTTGGAGGAATAAGCATAGCACTTGGTTTCTATTTCTTAATCCAAGATGCATTATCATTTGATAACCAAACTAAACAGTTTGAACAAGTAGAAGATGGGAGATTTCATGAGAACGATTAATAAGGAAGTGATAATTCAATGACTAATTGGGTAGCATTTTCTATAGCTTTTGTTCTTGTTGGTATAATCCCTCTTTGGTTTCTAAACTTTACTGGAGGCGTTAGCTTTATGAAAAAGATACTTATTACTATTGTTTTGGCTGGAGTTGTTTATTATTCTGTTGAATATGGAGGAGCCAAAAGGGGTTTCATTTCAAGATGATTAGGTTAATATTTGTTACTGGTTCTGCGTTGAGAAAAGTTATGATAAATGGCAGAATCATTACGATGATGTCTGCCGAAACCAACTTTGCTCCCCTAAAAATTGATTTAAATAAGATAGAGAAATCAAGAAAGCTTAAGAAAAAATTAGGGGAAGAATCATACCAACTTTTGAAAGAAATAGCGTCGCTGAAGAACGAGAAAGATTATGCCAGAGATATTATTGAAGATTTCCAAAGAACGGGATGGAGGCTGGTTAAAAGAGAATAATGGCATGGACAGATGGGATAATTGCTCTTGTTATTATTGTAATGTTCTTTTACTTCATATATGCAAGGTTAGCAAAAAAATATCCTGGACTTAAAGAAGGTCTGGTTGGATTTTCACCATCTAACCTTTATGCTAAAGACGACAAAACAACAATGAAAGAAGATA
>CAZJBG010000294.1:0-2095 GCA_964543925.1 uncultured bacterium | reverse complement strand
CAGCAGGACCAGGACGGAGGGGTGGTCCTGCTGGTAGGCCAGCAGAGCATCGATGAGGTCATTCAGGGAGGCCAGGTTATCGCGCAAACGGTCAAAATCGTTGCCGTGGCTCCGTTCATCGGTCATCTCCTCCTCAACCATGAGAAAGAATCCATCGGGATCGTCATCCAGGATGTCCACCGCTTTGAGCGCCATCTCCGTTAAGGAAGGCGATCGCTGGGGCGCATCGGGCATATCCCCCATGGCAAAGAGCCCGACCACCGGGAGGCCGGCATCGATGGGGTCCTCCAGGCTGTTGATGATCTGGACATCCCGGGCCACCATGGTCACCAGCAGATTCACCTCCTGCTGACCGCCGTCATCCTCGGAAAGGAAATACTGCCGTCCGCCACCGAACAGCACGGTGATTCCGGCGGCAGCCAGCTGGCGGGCGATTTCGTTCGGGTCATACCGCGACGGCACGTGGGCGGCAAACGCGGCGGGGGTAGCGTCAGTGATCGACGTGGTGGTGATAAGGCCCGTGGCCATACCTCGACTCATGGCCATTTCCAGAACGGTCTTTACGGACTGGTTGTTTTCGTCCAATCCAACAACGATCCGATTGGTTTTGACCCCCGCAGCGAGTGCGGTGCCCCCCGCCGCCGAGTCGGTCACCTTGGTCCTGTCTGCCGGATGGGTGGTCATAAGCCCGACGTGATCAAAAGCGGCCGGGGCGTAGTGATCGGTGTAGTAGTAGGACATGGTGTGTTGCCCCATCCCCATGCCGTCGGCCACGATGAGAATGATGGATGTCGGGAGAGTTTGCCTCTCGAAACCACCGCAACCGATAGAAAGGAGCAGGATGCTGGCCAATGCACGCCAGCGCCCACCGAATGGTTTAAGCATAGTGTTGTTCCTTTGTGCTAAGGGGGGCCGCCGCCCTTTGAAAAGTGGCGGTACAGGAGATAGGTTGCCACAATCGAAATGAGGAGCACCACGCCCGGAATAAGTATACCCAGCACGGGACTTCCGATCGCCGTGGCGTTGACCCCCAAAAAGGCAATCATAACTCTTCGTCCCGTATTACGGTTTTTAAGGAATCGTTTTCGTGCTTACGCCGGTTGTAGGTCAGGTAAGCCAATAACATCCCCGAGAGGGACACGAACAGGGCCATGACCATCCCGATGGTAAATAATATCAGGTCCGTTGTCATTTAGAGATGCTCCCAGCGTTGGATTTTTTCCAGAGATTCCAGATAGGCCTTCTGCTTTTTTTCATACTCCGACGAGAGGGTTCGCAGTTTGGGATCAATGGTCACGTACATGACCACCGTCGCCGCTACACCCAGGGCGAGCACGATATAGCCAACGGTCAAGGCGAGCAGGGAGAGGGCTGTACCCAGCATCAGCAGGATATAGGCCAGAGAAGAAAATACGCTCGCCAGCAGATCCTCTCTCGTCCACTCATCGGCTTCGTAGGCCGTCCAGTCACGTTTGGGCCATGTCATGGTCTCACCCCTCTCCCGTGCGTAATCCAGCCGGTTCGATCAGCAGGCCGCGCGCCTCAGCCTCCCGGCGCACCGGCCCCCACCAGCCGATGGGCCGGCACATCACGTAGTACCGCACCAGGTGATCCATGTCCTCCGGCTTGGTCAGGTAGGTCACCGGCAGGTAGATAAACGCCATCAACAGCAGCAGCAACCAGAACTGCTGGTAGTCGGCCAGGTGGGGTATCACGCCCAGTTCGGGCAGCACCCAAACCAATAGCCAGCTTAAGCTTAGGTTGGCGATCCAGGAAGATAACAGTCCCCAGGCATTGAACCGCCACCAGACGACCTGCAGGATGTTGGGCAGCCAAACACCGGCGGCCATGATCCAGAATGCGAAAATGATCCATTCGGTAATCCGCTCCATCATCAGGCCGTAGACAAAGGAGCCCATGAGCAGCAGGAAGGTGGTCAAGCGGCCGACCCACACGAGGGTCTTTTCCGAGGCGTGGGGATTGATATAATGGTGATAGATATCCCTGGTGGCGTACATGGCCCCCAGGTTCAGGTGGGTCGAGATAGTGGAAAGATGAATGGCGAGGATCGCTGCAAAGAAAAAGCCCACCATGC
>CAZJBG010000293.1:0-2116 GCA_964543925.1 uncultured bacterium | reverse complement strand
CCCGGCGGGTGAGCATGGTGATGCGTGAGGGCTGCTGCACCAACCGGCGGTGCAGGCGATGGACCAGGGACATCAGGTAGAAGGACACCACCACCCAGCGGCGGCTGACCCGGCTGAATTCCCTGAAAATGGCCCGGCGCTCCTCCGGCTCGTGCATGTGCTGGAGCAGGCGAAAGGAGAATACAACATCAAAGCTGTCCGTTTTGAAGGGCAGTGCTTCGGCCACACCCGTCACCGATCCCCGGGCCAGGCCGAGGTGCATCAGTTGATAGAGGGCGGCATAGTAGTTGAAATCCAGGGCGTGGACCGCTCCGAACTCGGCCAGGAGCGGCTGGAAGCGCCCGTAGCCCACCGGGGCGTCCAGGATCCGGCCCCGCAGCTCATGGCGGGTAAATAATTCCCTCACCAGGCTTTGCTCCCGGCGGTCCAGCCAGCGTTGATCCCAGTGGCGGTACCGGGTCCAGGCTGGTCCACAGGGTATAGGCCAACTTAGCGGATGCCTCGGCGCAAGGCCCGGGGACGATCCAGTATCTCTTTCAGGACCACCGCCTGCTGGAGGGGCGTCAATCCCGCCACGGCCTGGCTGATGGTGAGACCGTGTCGTCGATGGGCCGTGGGGGCTGCCGATGTTTCCACGGTCACACGTTCAGGCGCCCTGGTGGAATGCGGTGCGGGCAGATCTACCGGTTCGGGATCGGGTCCCGGACTCGGTGGCGCCACCTCAACAACTTCCTCCTCCTGGCCAGCCAGCCCTCGAAATCGCATCGCCTCCGGTTCAATGCCCAGGCCGCGCCAGAGCTGCTCCAGGGGTATGGCCGGGCTGACGCGGGACCGGAAAGGCATAGGCGGCATCGCCGGTTCCGGTTCCAATTCCTCTGCATCAGACTCGACCTCACCGACGTAACCCTGCTCTTCCCCCTCCCTAGCCGGTCCCGGCAACGGGGAAGTCCGGCGCTCCGGGGGTGGGGCCTGGGCACGCCGCTTCCGCCGGGCCTTGGAGCCCAGGAAGGTGGTGAGCAGCCACCAGATGACCACAATCCAGAAAATGGGGTTATCAAACAACGCGGCTACCCCTTCTTGGGAGGTTTAGAGCCTTGACCCGAGCCCCCTTCACCCTTGCCCGGTCCGGCGATGGACTCCCGCATGCCCGTATCGGCCTGGATGTTTTTCATGCCGTAATAATCCATGACGCCCATGTTGCCCTCGCGGAAGGCCTGGGCCATGGCCTTGGGCACCTCGGCTTCGGCCTCCACCACCTTGGCCCGCATTTCCTGTACTTTGGCTACAAATTCCTGCTCGGCAGCCACGGCCATGGCCCGGCGGGTCTCCGCCCTGGCCTGGGCCACTTTGAGGTCGGCTTCGGCCTGCTCGGTCTGCAGGTCCGCTCCGATGTTCTTGTTTACGTCCACATCGGCAATATCAATGGAGAGAATCGAAAAAGCCGTCCCGGCATCGAGTCCCCGTGCGAGGACGGCCTTCGAGATGGTATCGGGGTTCTCCAGTACCGCCTTGTAGTCATCAGCCGAACCGATGGCGCTGACGATCCCCTCACCGACCCGGGCGATGATGGTATCCTCGGTGGCGCCACCCACCAACTGCTCGATGTTGGTGCGCACCGTCACCCGGGCCCGGGACAGCAGCTGGATGCCGTCCTTGGCTACCGCGCTGATGGTACCCTCCTTAGGGCAGTCGATGACCTTGGGATAGACGCTGGTCTGCACCGCCTCCTGCACGTCCCGGCCGGCCAGGTCGATGGCGGTGGCAGTGGCGTAGGTCAGGGGAATATTGGCCTTGTCGGCGGCGATCATGGCATAGATCACTTTGGCCAGGGACCCGCCGGCCAGAAAGTGGGTCTCCAGGTCCTCCGTCTGGATATCCTTGAGTCCCGCCCGGTGGAGGTTGATCATGCCGTGCACCACCTGCCGGGGAGGAATCTTACGGATTCGCATAATAATTAACTTGAAAATCGGCACTCTGCCCCATCCGATGGATACCAGGGCCTGAATCCACAAGCCAACCGGCACCAGGTAGAGAAACAGGAAGAATACGATCAGGACGATGGGGAGAATGAAAACGAGATTTTCCATGGAATCTACTCCTTTTTTTCCGGTGGGGC
>CAZJBG010000292.1:0-2129 GCA_964543925.1 uncultured bacterium | reverse complement strand
AGCAGCGAGCGATTACGTGCGAAAGCTCGTGGAGCGCGGCCATCGGGTCGCCATCTGCGAGCAGGTGGAGGATCCACGAACAGCCAAGGGCATTGTCAGACGCGAAGTGATCGAGACCCTGACGCCCGGCGCTGTACTAGCCGACAACCTTTTGGACGAAGCCCGCAACAATTTTTTAGTATCCGTATACCCCAGTGCTTCAGCGGCGCCGGCAGGTCTTGCCGCGCTGGACGTCTCCACAGGTGAGTTCATCTTGGAAACCGTTGCCCAAGGCGACCTCGCGGCGAGCGTCAGCCGATATGCGCCACGCGAACTCGTGGTTCCCAAAGGTGCAGACCAGCCGGCGCTCGACGGAGCGACGCTCACAGAGCGCGATCCGTGGGAGTTCGACGCGCAGCTAGGCAAAGAGGATCTGCTGCGGCGGTTCGATCTCGCCACGCTGGAAGGATTGGGCTTCGAGACTCGCGATGCTCCCGCGGTAGCCGCGGCCGGAGCGCTGCTCCGTTATATAAAGGAATTACAGCCAAACGGGCTGCCGCAAATCAGCCGGCCGGCCGTGCGGCGCCCCGATTCTGCCATGGCGTTGGATGAGATGACGCGGCGCAACCTCGAGCTGGTGGAGTCGCTGCGGCCAGACGTTACGGGGGCGACGCTTTTTGAGCTGTTGAACACCACTACCACCCCGATGGGAAGTCGTCTGCTGCGCCAGTGGCTGCTGGTGCCGTTGATCAAGGTGGACGCAATAAGCGCGCGCCATGATGCTGTGGCGGTTTTGGTGGAAGACAAGCGGGGGCGAGGCCGCCTGCGAGAAGCGCTGGACGGGGTGCGCGACGTGGAACGGCTGTCGGGGCGCGCCGCTGCGCGCCGGGCATCCCCCCGCGACTTGGGTGCCCTCCGTAGCTCCCTGGGTCGTCTACCCGACGTGCAAAACGCGCTGGACGGGATTCATTCACGAGACGACAGCGCCGGACTGGATCACATCGCTTCGACATTCGATCAACTTGCCGACTTGTACGAGCTGTTGGATCGGACTTTGGCGGATCAACTCCCCGCTCAGCTCGGCGATCGTGATTCGATGCGAGTGGGCGCGGATGCGGAACTCGACAAAGTGCGCGAGCTGCGCGACGGCGGAAAGAAATTCATAGCCGAGCTACAGGTGCGAGAACGCGAGAGCACCGGTATACCATCGTTGAAGGTCGGGTTCAATCGGGTGTTTGGATACTACATCGAGATCACCAAGGCACATCGAGATGCCGTACCTACGGAATACGATCGCCGGCAAACGCTGACGAATGCGGAGCGCTATGTGACGCCTGAGTTGAAGGACTACGAAGCGCGCGTACTCGGGGCCGAAGAGCAAGCCCTGATCTGCGAAAGAGCGATCATGGAGCGTCTTTGTCGCGCCGTTGAGGACCGGCTTCATCGCCTACAGGAGGCCGGCAAGCAGCTTGCCGAGCTGGACGTGTACACCAGTTTTGCAGATACCGCCGTAACACATGGTTACGTTCGGCCCACAATGACTGACGACTTTGGTCTTTCATTAAAGAACTGCCGGCATCCGGTGGTCGAGCGTTCCCTCCCTCCAGGCAAATTCATACCAAACAACGTCACGCTCGACGATGTGAACCGGGTGATGCTGTTGACGGGTCCGAACATGGCCGGAAAGTCGACCTTACTGCGCCAGGTGGGGCTGTGCGTCATCTTGGCCCAGATCGGAGCGTTCGTACCCGCCGATGCGGCAACCATCGGCGTTGTGGATAGGGTTTTCACACGTGTCGGCGCCAGCGACAATCTCGGTCGTGGTCAGTCAACGTTTATGGTCGAGATGACCGAAACGAGCGCAATTCTCCACGGGGCCACAAGACACAGCTTGGCCTTGCTCGACGAGATCGGACGGGGCACGTCTACATACGACGGTGTCGCGATCGCGTGGGCGGTGACGGAACATCTACACGGCACGGTCGGCGCGAAGACCATCTTTGCAACCCACTATCACGAGCTGACACAACTGACCGAAGAGCTACAGCACGCATGCAATTTCAATGTCGCCGTGCGGGAAGTGGGAGACGATATCGTATTCCTCCACCAGCTCTTGCCGGGAGGATCCGATCGATCTTACGGCATACATG
>CAZJBG010000291.1:1390-2150 GCA_964543925.1 uncultured bacterium | reverse complement strand
AACTCGCGAGGGATCAATCAACGCGAAGCTGATGCGGCGAATGCGTTCCGCCAAGCCGTCGATGGCATCCTAGCAGCGGAACCGGATGCCGTGCTCGTGGCCGGTGACGTGTTCCACTCGGTACGTCCCAGCAACCCCGCCATACTACACGCATTCAATCAGTTCAAACGCCTGCAGGAGGGGTTGCCTGATGCTCCGATCGTGATTGTGGCGGGTAACCACGATACGCCCCGATCGGTGGAGACGGGCACGATCCTTACACTGTTCGAGGTGCTACCAAACGTTTGTGTTGCGGCTCGTGAGGCGCGCAGGTTCGATTTCGAGCGGCTGGATCTCTCTGTACTTTGCGTGCCGGATGCCGCCGTAAAGATGCCCAACCGTCTCACCATGCAGCCCGATGGCGCCACACGGTGGCAGGTCTTGGTGACCCACGGGGAGGTGGCCGGCATAGTGCCGGGGGACCGCTCGTTTGCAGAGTACGGTGGGGCGATCGTCGAGCCCGGTGACCTGCATGCGGATCGCTGGGACTATGTCGCGCTGGGTCACTATCACGTCGCGCAACAGGCCACTCCCAACGCGTGGTATTCAGGGTCCTTGGAGTTCGTGACGGCCAACCCATGGGGCGAGCTGCGTGAGAGCGCGCGACTGGGCTGGGGATCCGCCAAGGGATGGCTGTTGGTCACGCTCGGCGACGAAGCCGCCAACGTAGAGCTTCGCCCGGTAGAAATGTCGCGCCGTCACCTGGATCTGGAGCCCATAG
>CAZJBG010000291.1:1053-1380 GCA_964543925.1 uncultured bacterium | reverse complement strand
GGGACTGGATCGCGCCAAGTTGATCGAGTTGGCGCACACATATCTAGATCGGGTAGAGTGCCGACTCGAGGAGGCTCAGTGAGACTCCATCGGTTGAGGCTCGTCAATTTCCGTCAGCATGCTGATTCTGAGCTTTCTTTCGGGCCAGGGGTGACAGCTATCGTCGGCGCCAACGGTGGGGGGAAGACCACTTTATTGGAGGCGCTGGCATGGGCGCTGTATGGCAACGTAGCTGCTCGCGGTAGTCGCGATTCACTGAGGCGTCACGGTGCTCCGGCTCGCGCACCGGTTCGGGTCGAAGCGGATTTTGGGTTAGGCAGTAACGAG
>CAZJBG010000291.1:0-1043 GCA_964543925.1 uncultured bacterium | reverse complement strand
GCAGTTTGTACGGTGCCGAGCTTTACCAAGATGATGGTGAGGGCCCGATTGCCAATAGTCACGCGACCGTGTCGAGCAAGATCGCGCACCTGTTCGGCATGACGCACGACGAATTTTTCAACACTTATTTCACCGGTCAAAAGGAACTCGCCGTAATGGCGGCCATGGGACCCACCGATCGCGGCAAGTTCTTGTCGCGACTCCTCGGATATGAAAAGTTACGGAGCGCTCAAGAAGAATTGCGACAACAGCGGTCGGTATTGCGGGGCCAACTCGCCGGTCTAGAGCAAGGATTGGAGGATCTCCCACAGCTCGAAAGAGAGCTAGCAGAGGCTCGCAGGTTGGTTGACGAGGCCGATGCCTGCATTAGGGGGGTAGAGGCCCGGCGGGCCGATGCAGAGACTACGCTGGCTGAAGCGGAACCGCCTTGGACGGAAATGGTGAAGTTGCGTGAAATCAGCCTTGCCGCCGAGGGCGAACTGAAGATTGCGGAACAATCCGTTCAGGAAGCTCGACGAGAATTCGACCGACTCGACCGTAATCTCGCCGACGCAATAAGCGCACGCAATCAACTTGAAGAGATAAGAACAGACTTGGAACAAGCTGAAGCACTGAAGTCCGAGTTGGCGCACTTGGACCGGGAGGCTCAGGCGGCAGGACGCAAGCGGTCGTTGGCGGGACAGCTCAAAGAGGTGCGCGACCAGGTAGAGAGGGTAAAACAGAGGATTGGTGTTTTGGATGGGGCGGAGGCGGAGTACGAGCGCGCCAAGGCCACCTTGCGGTTGGCTCAATCGGCTCTAGGGGATTTGCGACAGCACGAAGAACAGACGCGCACATCGTGGGTACGAGAACGTCAAGACGCGGAGACCAAGCGCCTGGCCCTGCTGGATCAGTACAAAGAGCTGCAGAATCATCGCGAACGTATTGTGAAAGCCGGGGCGGATGGACAATGCCCGACGTGTGCCCGACCGCTCGGGGTGGAGTACGAGAAGGTGCTGGAAACGCTGCACGTGCAGCTTGATGAAATAATGGCTAACGGCAAG
>CAZJBG010000290.1:0-2164 GCA_964543925.1 uncultured bacterium | reverse complement strand
TCCAGGTGCGCATCGGCCTGCATGTGGGCGACGTGGTGTTTGAAGGGGACGACGTCCTAGGGGATGGCGTGAATATTGCCTCCCGCATCGAGCCGCTGGCATCGTCGGGGGGTATCTGCGTGTCCGAGGATGTGGCGCACCAGATTGAGAACAAGATTGACCTGCCCCTGGAATTGCTGGGCGAAAAAGAGCTCAAGGGTATCAAGAAGCCGGTGACGGTCTACCGCCTCGTGCTGCCGTGGGAGCAGGAAGCCGGGTTCTTGCGGCTGGCACGCTTGGTGCTCCGCAAGCCATTGCGTGCCCGCTGGGTCCAGGCAGGCGTGATGGTTCTCCTCATCGCGGCGGGAGTGGGCTGGTGGTGGGCGAGCCAGCGCGTGCCGTCCATTAGACCGGGGCAGATCACCCGCCTGGCCGTGTTGCCCTTTGTCAACCTGATGAACGACCCGGAGCAGGAATACTTCGTGGACGGGATGCACGACGCCCTGCTTACCGAGCTGTCCAAGCTGGGGGCTCTGACGGTCATTTCCCGCCAGTCAGTCATGAGGTACAAGGAGTCGGACAAATCACTACGGGAGATCGCCCGGGAGCTGCAGGCGCATGCCTTGATAGAGGGTTCCGTGCTGCGTGCCGGCGATCAGGTGCGGTTTAACGTCCAGCTCATCGAGGCGGCCTCCGACCGTAACCTGTGGGCGGACATCTTCGACCGCAAGCTGGAAAATGTGCTGGCCCTGCACAGTGACGTGGCCCGGGCCATCGCCAATCAAGTCAAGATCACCTTGACGCCCGACGAAGAGACTCGCCTGGCCAGCGCCCGCCCGGTCAATCCCGAGACCTACGAGCTGTACCTTAAGGGGAGGTTCTTCCTGAACAAACTTACGCCGGAAGGAATCGAAAAAGGTCTGGCATATCTCAATCGGGCCGTCGAGATTGACCCTTCCGAACCGCTGGCCTATGCCGGCCTGGCTTTGGGGTACGTCCTGATCGGTCATGGCGCTGCGCCTCCACCGGACGTATTCGCACGAGCCAAAGCAGCAGCACTCAAGGCGGAGGAACTGGGGGGGGCGCTGGCCGAAGTCGAGACGGCTTTGGGACAGATCAGCCTTTTCTCTGACTGGGACTGGGCAGGCGCCGAACGGGCCTTCCGGCGTGCCCTGGCACTCAACCCGAGTTTGCCCGATGCTCACCGCATCTATTCCTGGTATCTCTTACTGACCGGACAGAGGGATGAAGCCGTGGCAGAAATGAAACGAGCCATCGAGGTGGATCCGCTTACACCCCTCTGGAGTTCGGACCTGGCATGGCACTATCGGAGTGCGGGGCGATACGAGGAGGCGATAGACGCAACCCGGAAGGCGCTCGAACTAGATCCCAATTTCGCTCAAGGGCTGGCCTCCTTGGGATATCTGTATGCAGAAAAGGGGATGTATCCGGAGGCCATTGCGGTGCACCAAAAGCTGAGTGCAGTCCACCCTAGCTGGAAATGGCCTCTTGTGCGTACCTATGCGCAGGCTGGCCGAAGGGATGAAGCGCTGAAGATGCTGGCTAAGCTCTTGGCAGGGAAACCCAAGCCAACGGGCGCTTGGGATGCTTGGTTTCTGGTCGATATTTACGCAGCCCTGGGGGAAAAGGATGAGGCTTTTCGATGGCTGGAAGCGGCTTTCAAGGAACGCTGTACCTTCCTCCCCTGGCTCAGGGACAATCCCGCTTACACGCCTTTGCGCTCCGACCCGCGCTTCAAAGATATAGTGCGCCGCATGAACCTCCCGGAGTGAGGGTCGCCGTGGCTGAAACTCAGCTGCGCAAGCTACGCGCCATCATGTCCACCGATCTGGTGGGCTACAGCGCCTTCTCCCAGAATGACGAGGCGCTGGTGCTGGAGCGTCTGGTGTGCGCAGGATGATGGGGGAGCTGTTCGCAGCTGATCTGTTTGCATTGACGCATTAATTGCTTAACATTCAGGTCGTCGGGCAAAGCCTGGCCGACGATGCTATAATTATGCGCAAGCTCGCCGCCATCATGTTCACCGACCTAGTGGGCTACACCGCCCTCTCCCAGAAGAACGAGGCCCTGGCCCTGGAGCTGCTCGAAGAACATCGTCAACTCCTGCGCCCCCTTTTCACCCAGCACAACGGCACAGAGATCAAGACCATCGGCGACGCCTTCC
>CAZJBG010000289.1:0-2176 GCA_964543925.1 uncultured bacterium | reverse complement strand
CTGGTCCGGGGCAGGGGCCCCCTCAACATCGTCGATTTCCTCCTGGGGGGGAGCACCGGCTTCTGGTACTGGACCTGCGGGCCCCTTTGAGATCGTCGCCTCGGCCTCTCCCTCGCCGCCGGCTGCCAGGGACGCCGCCACTTTTTTGATGTTCGATTCCCAGGCCAGGTCGGCCTCAATCTCGGTATGTGCTTCCTCCGTCGCTCCGGCCAGATCCTGGTCGGTTTGTGCGGGAGCCCCCTCGTCGCTCGTCTCACGTCGCTCATCAGTCGGGGGCCCGCCACCGTCCGCGAGCTCGGCAGGTGCCTCCATCAGATCAGGTGGTCCCAGGTCCTCAGTGGCAACTTGTTGCTCATCTATCGGTTCTTGTCCCGGCTCGGCGGAACCATCGCGCAGCTGCACGTCCCGCTTGACCTGCCGGACCAATTCTCTTTCCGCTCGCATACGCTTGAGCCGGAGGTAGGCGCCCCGACTCAGCGGATTGGCTTTAAGCAGTGTTTTGTAGGCCTGCTCCATGATGGCGGGACTGCGTTTGAGCCGCTCTTTCACAGCTACCAGGAGCTCGGCGGCTTCAACATGGTAGGGGTCCTGGGCCAGGGTCCGGGTGAGCAAGTCCTCTGCCGCTTCGAGCTGACCCTCACGCAGGTTGACCAGGGCCATGAGGAACAGGCCGGGAGCGTGGTCGGGGTGATGGGTCAGGCCGATTTCGCAAACCTGCCGCGCCCGGGCCAGATCACCCTCCTCAAAATAGATGTTTGCCAGCAGGGGGTAGGCCAGGGTATCAAAATTTCCGGCAAAGTGGTGCTCCAGGGTACGCTTCTGCTGCGTACTACCGTGGAGGGGCCGATCTTCAGTGGATAGGGGCATCATTTTAAGGATAGTACTGTGCTTTTCCCCCAGGTCAGGGCTCACGTTATCTGCCGTCAGGTGGTCCAGGGGCTTAGGGCTTCCTGCTGTCAAGGACCAGCGTTACCGGGCCGTCGTTGACCAGTTGGACCTGCATCAGGGCCCCGAACTCGCCGCTTTCAACGGGGATATCCCGCTCATTGAGGCCGTGCATAAAATGCTCGTAAAGCTTTTCGGCCGCCTCAGGCGCCGCGGCGGAGGTGAAACTGGGCCGCCGGCCTTTACGCCAATCACTTACCAGGGTAAACTGGCTCACCACCAGGGCGGCTGCCCCCATATCTGCCAGGGAGTGATTCATTTTGCCGTTTTCATCGCTAAAGATACGCAATGTAGCGGTTTTCTCCACGAGAAAATTACAGTCATTCTCGCTGTCATCCCGGTGGATGCCCAAAAGGACCACCAGCCCCCGGCCGATCTCGCCGATAACGCGTCCCTCCACGACCACCTTGGCTTCCGCTACCCGTTGCAGGACGGCGATCATACGTTGGTTTCAACTGCCTGGTTTCGAGTTAAGCGTTGTCATGGGTCGGCACTCACACCCTTCTGGTCTCCAGTCCCACCTCTTCGGCGGCCGCAATCTGTCGCTTGTCCGCCGAGATGAACAGGTCGGCTCCCCATTCCAGCGCACAGGCGATGTGCAGGGCGTCCAGCGTGCGCACCGGGCTGGTTTCCAGCACGACGATGCTCGACCGGATCACTGGCATCGTCAGGTTGACGATGGCGGCGTCACGCACGTCGTCTGCCAGCTGCGCCTTGGCCCTGGCATAATCGTAGCGGGTGAGGCTCTTTTCCCGCAATCGGCGATTCAAGGCAGAGATGATTTCCGGCCCGCAAACCACGCTTAAGGCCAGTTCCGTCGCCTGTACGCAGAGGTCTTCGACCTCCTGACTACCAGGTTCTTCCACGAACCGCTTGGCGAACGCCGACGAGTCAAAGAAGGCTCTCATGGGCCCGCTCTTCCCGGATGGCTGTAGAGAGCGTACCGCCACGTGTGATTAGCCGCAAGGCGGGCCGTTTCCAAGAGAGGGTTCCCTCGGTCGTCTGGGGAACGGGGGACACTTCGGCGATGGGACGCCCGTGGCGCAGCACCACCAGGGTTTCGCCCTGTTCTACATCGGTGAGCATATCTGATGCGTGCTTCCTGAATTCCGTGAACTGGACTGTCTTCACTATAAAATCTCCATTATGCACGGAATGTACATAATAATGTACAAATAAGCAAATCCCCAGTGAAATTCTTCTTCAATCTTCTAGAGGCAGCTGGCAGGCC
>CAZJBG010000288.1:0-2178 GCA_964543925.1 uncultured bacterium | reverse complement strand
TTTATTCCCCCTCCTGCTCCTCCTCGCTCTCGGGATCATCTTCTTCGCCAAGGATATCGCAGGCCAGATCGTGCACCGCCTCCGCGAACTCCCGGAGCTCGGCGTTTTCGACAACGAGCTGACTCTTGGTGGGTTCCATCGGTCCTGTCACCTCCCTTCCGCGAATGCGATTCACAAAATCCCGGAGGGCCGCGTTGCGCCTCCGGTGTTGCTCCTGGAGCCGGGCGATCGCCCGCATCTCCCTTTGCACTACTGCCCCCTCGAGGCCTGAGCTTGGAGAAGGCGCTTGACCTCTGCAACCGGAACCACTAGCCGACCGCGTACCATGCGAGTCTTGAGCCTTCCCGCGCGGACCCGCTTGTAGAGCACTTCCCTCGCCCGCCTTAATGCCCTCGCGGCTTCGGGGATGGTCAGGTAGCCATTGGGACCAACCCGGCGCTCGTACACGTGACCGCCGTGGACCACCTGGACGAGCACGCCCTGGTCCGGACCGGGAGGGTTTTCCCAATAGACCTCGATCTTCGGCCTGCCGGTTCGCGGATACATGATCACAGTTTCCGACACCCCCGATGCCCTGTCAAGCTTTTTTCTCACGGCCTCCGTGGGCCCGGTCCGAGCCGGCTTCCGATCCGGCTCAGGAGCCGGCTTGCGAGCCGGCTCAGGAGCCGGCTCAGGAACTAGCTCAGGAGCCGGCTCAGGAGCTAGCTCAGGAGCTAGCAGGACAGCGCCGGGGCCCTGGGGGGTAGGGTAGGAGCCTTCCCGGCCGGTCGCACGACCTGGACCACACAGGCCCCTTTGGGGATCTCCGTGGTCGTGGCCGTGGTCATGGCCGGGGATGCGATGGTCGGGTAGAAATCGGTAGGCGTGAACGCAGGCGGAATTTGGCGTGAACGTGGGCGGAACGTGGGCTTTCATGGAAATCTCTTGGGGGGGGCTACCTCTCTTTAGACCGACCCCCAGGCGGACCGAGGGTGTCAAGGCAACGCACCCTCGGTCCGCCTGGGGGGCAAGGCCAACCCAGACAGCTTCACTTCGACAGATGGTGAACGATCAGCCGCGCGCGTTACACGACACGCGCGCGGGTACGTCCAGCGGAACCTGAGACGTCTTTCGATGCTGGTCCAGGGGACCGCCGACATCGACTTGACCGCCCTTGCTTACATATTTGCTGGCGTAGCAGACCACCGCTTCAGCCGCGCGCGGTTCCTCGATGCGTCCGTAGCCGGCGATCGCGTGCCAGCGGTCCATCCAACTGAGCCGGCGCAAGCCCTCGACGCCGGCGAACAACGCGTGGAAATGAAGCACGCCACGCTTTTGCCATTCTAGGCTTCTCACCCATCGCACGCCCTGGCCGCGCTTCAGCCGAATCCGCTCACGGCTGAAGCCGTGCATTTTTGATAACAGCGCGCATGCCTCCCCACCTCGGTCAGAACGAGGGAGCAGATTGTCGGCGTGGAGACGATCGACCACCTGGGGGAACCGGGGGAAAAGGTCTCCAAACGAAAAACCACCTGGGGACGTCCGCACCCGATCCGGGTAGAGCGCGCAATTCATTTCGTGAACGAGGCGCCTGAATCGCTTGTCCGCCGCCTCAGCGTGTGTCGCATCCTTAAAGGTCAGCGTGGCGAACCATTGCCAGTCCCATTGCGAGAGGAATTGTACCCAGGCGTGGACCTGGGCCCGCCTGTCCGCGGGTACCGGTGTTAAACCGATATTACAGCGTCCGCGCCCCGTCATTCTAGCGTCCGCCCCCCCGTCATTCTACCGGGGGATCGGGGTCCACCAGGTAGCGTTTTTTCAGTTCGAGGGCGATCATCTGAAGCAGTTCGACGATCTCGGGTACCAGCGCGTCGGTCAGCCACAGCGCAACGGTCTGCGCGAACCTAGGGTCAAGGTGCTTTGGTCCCATCGTGCCACCTCGTTTGGTGAGAGGCCGCGCGTGAGCGAATCTCCCCCATCTCTAGACTGATGATCCACTGGACGGGAATGAATTTGCCCACGCGAAAAACCTCTTGCACCCGGTGATCGCATGGGCTAGGGTGGGCTTGTCTCGATGGCCCACGCCTTCCCACGCGTGGAAGTTTTTGAGGGCCCCGGTGGTTGTAACCGCCGGGGCTCTCAGTTTTATTCCCCCTCCTGCTCCTCCTCGCTCTCGGGATCATCTTCTTCGCCAAGGAT
>CAZJBG010000287.1:702-2209 GCA_964543925.1 uncultured bacterium | reverse complement strand
GTGGTCTTATTCCGTCGAAGACTGTCGCGGATATCCAAAGATGAACGTGGATCGGTCCGTGCGTGATGCAAGAACTGTGTCCTGCACACGGCGGGACGGATCAGGGTTCCAAGGACGGAGGTGATGTATCGCAGACCTCAATGACAAGCGCGGCGTAATCGAGATGGGCTTGCCTGTCATTGTCATCGCCGTAGTGGCTTTGGTTGCACTCTCTCGCTTTTGGGCTCAGCTTGGCCTTCCGCTTCGCGTAATTGGGATCGCAGTCACGGCTGGGTTGACCGTTGGCGGATTTTTTCTGATGTCTCGACCGCAGGGGCTCGGCGCGGTGGGTGGCGGAAGAGGCCCGGCGGGAAAGGGAAGGGAGGGAGGAGAGGAGGATCACGCTGCCGCAGATGATCCCTAAGAGACGCGGCTAAGTCCACGCATGATGGGGCAGGGGGCAGCCGTATCCTGCTAGAGCGAGGCAGAGCATCAAAGTCCCTGTCCCAGTGCAGTAGGCGAGGTGATTTCAGATTGTAGATCGGCGATTTGAGATTGGCGATTTGGGAGTCGAATCAATCACAAATGTGCACTGCAATTTCCAATCTGCAATCATAGATTTCGGCGGCTCACTGCGCACTACTCACTCATTCGCCACCGGCGCTCAGGCCCTCGCGATGGGAATTTGTCGCGACCTTCGCAGCTTCTTGTCTCGACTGACGAGGGGTACGTCGTACACAATACTGGTGGCGGCAATGATTTCGTCTGCCGGATCGCCCCCTACATCCAATTGGCAACTCATACCACACACTTCCCAACTGAGTGGCCACGTGTGAAGGCGCCCGAAGATTCGCTTTACTTCTCGTGCGTCCAGATCGATCTCGATACGGCCGAGCTGTTGCAGCTTGCAGATCTCCCAAGGGACGATAGCGGATACGCTCCACAATTCCCGTGAGAGTAGCTCGCGCTCCTTGGGCCGCAGCGTGCCGGCCAAGGCGTGAAGCAGGATGTGAGTGTCAAGATTGAGCATCCCACTCCACTCCGGTCGAGAGAATGTCCCCCTCCCCGTCCACCTCCCCCTTGATCTTGAGCTTTCCCTCGAGGGCGCCCAACAACTCGGCGGATTCACTCTCGATGGGGAGGAGCCTGGCCACAGGCTTCCCGTGCTTGGTTATCACGATGCCGTCGACACCAACGGTGTCGAGCAGAGCGAGGCATTTCTCCTTGAACTGAGCGGCTCCCATTATCTTCGCGGCCATGACGTCTCACTAGTCATAAATTATGTCTAGTCATAATATATGACCATTTATGTTTTGAGTCCAGGGCAACATCCGCGGCGGATTTTACACCCTCCGCACGTCGAGGGAGGCCACCCGAGAGAGTGCGTCGAAGTCCCTGTCCCGGTGCAGCAGGGTTAGCGAGTTTCGCAACGCACAGGCCGCTATCAGGCAATCGACACCGGAGCGCACTGTGTGTCCCGCACGGCGCGCCGAGCGGTAGAGATCGACAGCCTCGTCGTATACGTCGG
>CAZJBG010000287.1:0-692 GCA_964543925.1 uncultured bacterium | reverse complement strand
CCTTGCAGAACTTCTTGTATGACAGGCAGGCAGGTGACGACTTCGTCGAGGTCGACCGTTCCTTCGAGGTCTAGCTTGGTGTTGCTGCGGAAGAACTCGATCCAAACAGAGCTGTCGACCAGAATCACGCGCTTGGCTCGTTCCCAGCCGGGGAGTCACTCCGCATTGAAGACAGGTTACCCCTCCATAAACCGGAGCCACGCAGGTCGAGGATGCTTCGCGACTTGATGCGGCGGACGAACTCCTCGAGAGCCCGGTCAACGGTCCTCGAGTAGGTGCGCTCCCCGCCTAATTTCAGCGCCTCCTCAAGCAAGTGTGCATTAAGCATAAGACTTGTACGTTTCATGCATATAACCTCACTAATTGGCGCGGTTGGAGCAAGTATGTGTAGGTTGACTGGTTTATATGACTATGATAATATGACTATAGTTATGGAGTCCATATCTAAATCTCGCTTCAAGGCGTATGCGCTGGAGCTGTTTCGCCAGGTGGAGCGCACCGGGCAGGGTCTGATCATTACCGACCGCGGCCGGCCGGTTTTGAAGCTCGTCCCTTATCGCGAGGATCCGGCGGGGCAGCTTCGCGTGCTGCGAGAGACCGTTGTGCGGTATGATGCGCCCATGGACCCAGTCGCCGAGGACGGCTGGGAGGCAGTGCCTTGATCGTGCTAGACACCCACGCCTGGATTTGGT
>CAZJBG010000286.1:895-2234 GCA_964543925.1 uncultured bacterium | reverse complement strand
CGGACACAGTTTATTGAACAAACTCTTATATTAACCTGCTTTAGGTGAATAATCCATGCGTTCCATCATTGTTGATAACTTGTTGATTACTTTTTATCTCATATTGTGAGATATTAATAGTTAATGCATATCTTTGCATTTTATTATTAATTCGTTATGAATCGTATCAAAAAAATATTAGAAGAGAAAGGAGTTAAGCAAACTTGGCTAGCTAACAAGTTGAACAAGAGTTATAATATGGTAAATTCCTATGTGCAGAATAGGAGACAACCAAGTATAGAAGATTTGCTTAAAATTTCAAGAATATTGGATGTTAATGTATCGGATTTGCTAATAAAGGAGAAAGAAAAAACATATAAGTCAATAGAGAGTAAAATTACAAATGTAAATGAATGCGATGAATTATATTCATCAAGTGAAACAACAAAGAAAGTCCCATTACTTGGAACTGTAGCATGTGGATCTCCAATTTTTGCTGAAGAAAATATTGAAGCACAAATTTCTGTATCTGTTAAGTTAATTAAGCCAAACAATAAGTATTTTTTGCTTCGGGCATCAGGAAATTCGATGAATGATGCTGGAATCGATGATGGTGATTTGGTATTAATTAGACAGCAACAAACTGCGCAGAATGGTGATACGGTTGTTGCATTGATTGATGATGAAGCAACAATAAAGGAATTTCATTACAATGGAAAGATAATTGTATTAAAACCAAGATCAAAAAGCAGTAAATATCACCCTATAATTCTAACAAGTGATTTCAGAATACAGGGTGTTGTCGAAACAGTAATATCAATTTAAAGTGTAATCTCATATGATATATAAATATCCTTTGATCTATGGTAACCGAGTGTGAAAAGATCAAAAAAAACAATCTGCCGGCATGAACTGAAAAGGAATGCAAGGGAGAAAAATAATTAACATAAAAACATTTCGCTATTGCCAACTGTCACAATTTATTTCAGGATTTCCACCAAGATATTCGACTGCTTTCAAACAAGAGAAATGCAATGCAGAAGTCGAAAGATGCTCTTAGGGAGCGCATCACCAATCACTTTAAGGAACACCATCCTGAGTATGTACCTAAATACTATATCCAAGGTTCATATAAAATGAAGAATGGTATCCGTTATAAAGACGATACTGCAGATCTTGACGATGGCATCTATTTTGAGAGGGAGCCAGATGTAACTGGCACTACATTACAAACATGGGTATATGAAGCTGTTGAAGGGCATACTGAAGGTGGGCAACAGCACAAAAAGAAGTGCATTAGAATAATTTACGCTAACGATTATAACATTGACCTACCAGTGTTATACAAAGTGGATGATGA
>CAZJBG010000286.1:0-885 GCA_964543925.1 uncultured bacterium | reverse complement strand
CCGTGGTTGGCGGTCAAAAATGAAGATTGGGCTAAAGACGACCCGAAGGCACTGGTAGAGTGATTCAAAGAACAACAGGATGATGACGGTCAGCTTATTCGAATAATAAAATACCTGAAAGCATGGGGAGACCACAAACGACACAACATGCCTAATGGCCTGTGTATGACAATTCTTGCTGAAGCTAACATTGAATATCACGTCCGGGATGATGAAAGCTTAAAGTGTACTCTAGCTAATATCGAGGATATGTTGGATACAAAATGGGAGTGCTTTATGCCAACCTACCCGGAAGATGACTTGTTTGAAGAATATGACGATACTTTTCGGAAGAATTTCATGAAGGGCTTGGGAACATTTGTTGAAGATGCTGAGGAAGCGTTGAAAACAGATGACGAGGAGAAAGCCAGTAAATTATGGCATAAGCATTTGGGTGACAGGTTTCCGATAGCAGAGAAAGACAAGAGCAAAAGCAACGTCAAGAGTGTTGGTGCATTAGGAACAATAGCGGGAGTAAATAAACCATGGGCCCAATAATCTGGAAGTCAAAGCAACTTAATAGTGATATAAAGGATGTTATCAATGACTATCCTGAACTGGAGGTGTATCGGCTGAAGGGTTGGCCCTATAAATTACAGGGACCCCTCGAAATATTCGATACTGAAGGAACAAGCAGAGGTGTATTTGAAATACAACTGTGGATACCCGTAAGAGATTATCCCAAAGGAGGGTTTCCTGTTTTGAAGGAGATCAGTAATAAGATTCCGAAAATACTTGACAGGCATGTCTATCCTGAAACAGGTCATTCCTGTGTTGTAATTAAGCAAGTGCAATTAATAGAAGCAAAAAAAGGAATTACCATTTCTGACTACATTAAGAAATACG
>CAZJBG010000285.1:0-2302 GCA_964543925.1 uncultured bacterium | reverse complement strand
TTTTCCCTTTTTGATTCCCTTAGCATTTTCCCCTGTATCCCTTTTTCTCTAAGCAATGCTCTCTTAGACTGCAAAGATCTTATTCGGTCTCTTGCATTCTGGATTGCAGAACTTACTTTGCTCTTTTCGGATAAAGCTCTTTGTCGTGTCACTTCTGAAATTATCTCAACCATATTTTCCCCCTCTGATCTCTTCAATCGTAGGTTCTAATTCAGCTTCTAGTTCTCCAATTAATTCATCTGTCTCGTCTATAAATTCTTCATAATTAACTTCGGTTTGATCAGCTATTTGTTCGTTTAATAGATCTTCTGCACTTTGATTTAACAGATCTTCATCTTCCTGAGTCCAATCGTGAACGTCTTCGGTGTAATTCTCCAGCAAAGTGTCAAACTCTTCATCGGTAATTTCTTCATCAGTCGCCTCTTCATATATTATAGCACCTACAATTCCTACTAAAAGAATTGATACAATCATTAATCCAATCATCCATTTATTCATCTTGTTTTCCTCTCCTCTATCCTTTTCAAAGTTAACTCTTTTCTTTTACGAAGAGATTCGCCAAGTGTTAATTTTCCTGGGAGGAGAAACTTAATTTTCTTTGATTTACCTCTTCTCCTTATCCTTATTACTCTTAATCTTATCCTTTTTTTCCTTGCCATTATCTAACCCTCCTCGTTGCAACTGCTCTTTTTGCCCTTTCTTTTAAAGCACCAATTGCCATTTTGCTGTCTGCAAAGAATTTTCTAACTTTCTCCATTGGAGATGTTCTGCCTATTCCTTTGGAATTTACTATTGCTCCTACTCTATTTCTTAATAATTTACCCACTTGGTTTCCTCCTAAATACTCTAAGTTCTACAAATAAGTCGTCACCAAATTTAATTGTAGGGTCAAGAAGTTTAAGTTGTTTTTTAGGTAAAGAGATGTTTAACTGTTTATTTCTCTTATTAATATACACCTTTCTAATTATCTTATTAGCAGCCATGAAAACTACTAGTAATTTAGTTATATAAATCCTTTTTTATTTTCTTGTCAAATGGAGAAATTATCCTGCCTTTCTCATTCCTAGTCCATTGGATTGTCCTTTCAGTTTTTTGTCTTGCAATCCTTTTCATATCTTCAAGATCCTTAAGCTCCCTTTCTTTTAGCTTTTCTCTTTGTTCTTCAATAATCAAAGCTGTAAGGCCAAATCTATCTTTAATGCGATCCATCATCATAACACCTTTATCTTTTTCGGTAGTTTTAGCTCTAACTCTATCTTGCAGATCTCCCGCCCAGCTATGAAAGTTAAGAGTGGCAATATCTCCGCTTGAGCCGTCTGTTTTATTTCTTCTTTGAAATTTCATGCAAAGTTTTTAAAGATCGCAAATCCTATGATTGCTAATACCAGCAAACCAATCAAAACTTTTGGATTTATCTTGGGCCCATCTCTTTCTCCTGATCTAACTAATTCAGCATTCCTAATTGCTCTCAAATGATGGTCTTGACATTCACTAAACTTCTCAAGCATAGTTTTATCATGCCAAGTTTTTGTACCATAAGGAATCATACTCCATTCAGGAATAATTGCTAAAGGAGTTCTATCCTTGCCCATTGCATAAATACAATCTTGCTGTTCGTGATAAGTCCTGCCTTCAATACTAAAGAATCCTTTCTTAACAGTAACTTCCATTGGAACAGCAGTTCCATTATTTCTAAGATAAATAACTGCAACTTGTCTGGGATCATTCTTTATTTTTTTATGGTTAAAGGCTCTCTGCCAAAATGATTTCTTCTTGTCTTTCTTCTGCGGTTTCTCTTCAACTTCTTTTTCTAGTTCATTCATTGTATACCTCCTTTTATATTCTTTAAGTTTTGGATACTCTTATTCCTTGTTCTAGTCACATCTCTCTTCTGTGTTGTAGCTAAGTTAAGGAGAAATCCTTTGTTGCTTAATCCAGTATCAGTTGTAATCATTGAGGAGTGGGCAAAATAATTAGACACAGCGTTATATTTCTCGGGATCCAGATTCAAATCTTTTAATAAGTCATCCAAATAATGCTTGGCAATCCCAGACATTTTTAACATAAATCTAACGCTGAACAATGGCCTCCCCAACTCTGATTCTGTTAAGAAAGTTGTCTTAGTTGTATCAAGAATCTCAGAAGCTTTGCTAAGCATAGTCCATTGGTTATGTCTCTCATCTGGAACTGGAGCACCATAATCTCCCTGTAATTCCTGCTGAAGATCCATCTGATCTTCCGCCTGCTCTTCCACTTGCCCTTCCATTATTTCTTCTTCTGTCATTTCTCTGTTCATAGCCCT
>CAZJBG010000284.1:0-2334 GCA_964543925.1 uncultured bacterium | reverse complement strand
CCAGAACTTCATCGTGACTTAAAGGCCGGTCCTGGATGCCGGCGGCGTAGTTGGTGAGGCACGAGAGGGCCAACACCTGCAGCCCTTCATCGGCGGCGGCCCGAATTTCCGGCACCGTCGACATGCCCACGGCGGCGGCACCCAACGAGCGGATATGCCGGATTTCCGCCGGGGTCTCGAAGCTGGGACCCAGGGTCCAGGCATAGACCCCCTCCCGGACCGGAATGCCCGCTTCCCGAACCGCCCGACGCGCCAGTGACAGGAGCGCTTGAGAGTGGTGCGATTCCCCCAGCACCGGCGCCGGATCGGCCGGCCCATCCAGATAAGTACAATCCAGGTGACCGGTAATGAGCATCAGGTCGCCCACGCTCCAGTCGGCATTGACGCAGCCGGCGGCATTGGTGATAATGAGCGTCTTCACCCCGAGCCGGGCAAACAGGTGGATGGGGAGGGCCACCGTCTCCAGGGAATGCCCCTCGTAGTAATGGAACCGGCCCCGGGCGGCGATAACCGGCAGCTCACCCGCCCATCCATAGACCAGCTGGCCCACGTGTCCCGGCACCGTCGGTTGCGGGTAGTGGGGAATCTCGTCGTAGGGGATCACCTGGGACCCGGCCAAAGTATCGGCGAAGTCGCCGAGGCCCGACCCCAGGACGATAGCCACCCGGGGGATGTCCTGCTCCAGGCCTCCCGCCCACGGGGAGCCTGGCCGGACCCTTATGGCTGCTGCCGCTTCATGGGCGGCCCGGGCCTGGATCGCCGGGGAGGCGGTGGTCATACCTGACTCACCGCCAGCTGGCCGCAGCCGGCGGCGATGTCGGTGCCGTTGCTCCACCGGGTGAGTACCGGGAAATCGGCCCCGGACAGGGCGCCAATAAAGGTCTCGATGGCCGCCCGGGACGGCCGCCGGTAAGGGCTGGGCTGGCCCGGCAAGGGGTCCAGCTCGTTGTAGGGAATCAGGTTGACCTTGCAGCTCAGGCCCCTGAGGAGCACCGCCAGTCGCCGGGCATCCTGGGGGGCGTCGTTGATCCCGGCCAGTAACACGTACTCGAAAGTCACGGCGCGCTGGGGCCTGTCGGCATAGGCCCGGGCGGCAGCCAGGAGCTCGGCCAGGGGCCAGGTTTTGTTGATGGGCATGATCTGGGTGCGCACCGCGTCGGTGGTGGCGTTCAGGGAGATGGCGAAGCGGTAAGGCCGATTTTCCTCAGTGAAGCGTACGATCTTGGGCACGACCCCGGCGGTGGAGATGGTGATGCGCTGACCCCCGAGGTCCATCCCCAGGGGGCTGTGTAAAATGTCCGCGGCAGCCATGACCCGGTCGTAGTTGAGCAGCGGCTCCCCCATGCCCATGAACACCACATTGGTGATGGGCTGGGGCCGGTCCCCCTGGACCAGGAGGTATTGATCGACGATTTCCCCCACCGTGAGGTTGCGGACCAGGCCCATGGAGGCGGTGGCGCAGAAGTGGCAGTCCACGTTGCACCCCACCTGGGATGACAGGCATACGGTGTGGCGTCCCTGTTCCAGCATACTCACCGTTTCCACCTGTTTTCCGTCCCTGAGCTCCATGAGGTATTTGCGGGTGGGCTCCTGCCCGGATGATGTAGCATGGGCGATGAAGGCGGTGGAGAGATCACACATCTGGGCAAGGTGTTCGCGGAGGGCCTTGGGAAGGTTATCCATGGCCTTAGGGTCGGTTTGCCCCTTGCGGTACAGCCAGTCAAACAGTTGGGCTCCCCGGTAGGGAGGTTCGCCGATTGAAACGGCCCAATCCTGGAGCTCGGGCAGGATCATGCCTTTGAGGGTGGTGCGGGTATTCTTTTTGGGGCCGGGTACGGTAACGACTTGCGTCATAGTGGGAGAAGTTAACGGGCGGCTGGAAGCACAGCAAGAAAGAGGCAATCTCCCCGTAGGATGCCACGCGACGAACGGGCGGCAAAACCTGCCGTAATTGCTCCCGATTCATCATAAGTTTTACCCAATCAAATCGGATGGGTGAATGGATAATTTAAAACTCGTTGCGAAACTGCATGATGCCCGTGGGGCTCTCTATGAGGAGATCGGGCACGTGATCGTCGGCCAGAAGGAAATTTTGGAGTACCTCTTCATGGCCATGCTCTGCCGGGGGCATGTGCTGCTGGAAGGGGTGCCCGGCCTGGCCAAGACCCTCATCATCAAAACCCTGGCGGACGTCCTGGACCTGTCTTTCAGCCGGATCCAGTTTACCCCGGACCTGATGCCCTCCGACATCACCGGCACGGAGATCATCGAGGAATCGAAATCCGGCGGCCGGGAGTTCAAGTTTTTCAAGGGACCCATCTTTGCCAACATCAT
>CAZJBG010000283.1:2101-2344 GCA_964543925.1 uncultured bacterium | reverse complement strand
CGATCTTCAACGCAATCTCCTCCGACGCCGCCAAGATCCTCTTCACGACGACCGAGCAGCTCGCCGGGCAGGACTTCGATTCCGACACCGACGTGTACCTGCGCGACACGGCGGTCCCGGAGACGACGCTCTCCAGCCCGGCCGGCGTTTGCCCGTTCGCAGAGGGCTGCGATGTCGTTTTCAGCGGCGCCTCCGGCGATGGGGGTCACGTCTTCTTCCAGACCGGCGAGCGGCTGACCGTCG
>CAZJBG010000283.1:248-2091 GCA_964543925.1 uncultured bacterium | reverse complement strand
GCCACCGGCAGCTCGCTCGAGCTGGGCGGCGCCGGGATCGCGGTCAGCGTCGCCGCGGGCTCGACGACCAGCTTCCGGGCGACCGCCACCGACGGCGCCGGCGACACCTCGGCCTGCTCGGGCGCGGTCTCCTACAGGCAGGAAATCCCGCCACCCCCGCCGCCACCTCCGCCCCCGCCCGATCCCGAAGGCGAATCCGGGACCGGTGGAGACACCGGGGGCGCGTCCGGGGGCGCGTCCGGAGGCGCGCCCGTCAAGACCCACAGCGGCGGCATCGCCTACGTGACGCCGGCGACGCGGATCACCTTCGGGCCCAGCTTCAAGACGCGAAGGCGCCGGGCGGTGTTCCGCTTCACCGACTCGACCGGCCAGCCCGGGACCCGATTCATCTGCAAGCTCGATCGCCGTCGCTGGCGCCGGTGCGACTCCCCGAAGCGGCTGAAGCGGTTTCGCCGCGGCAGGCACGCCTTCAAGGTGAAGGCGGTCAACGCGGCCGGCGCCTGGGAGGCCCGGCCGGTGAAGCGCAAGTTCAAGCTGGTGCGACGCTCGAAGCGGC
The DNA here is from genome assembly GCA_964543925.1 of uncultured bacterium. Classification (GTDB taxonomy): domain Bacteria; phylum Fidelibacterota; class Marinisomatia; order SCGC-AAA003-L08; family TS1B11; genus JADFNF01. Next base: position 1,535 of record CAZJBG010000283.1, on the reverse strand, counting down.
CGCATCACCGCGGCGCCGGGCGAGGCCGGCGATGAGGCGGGCGCCGCGCAGAAGGCCGGGCGGGCTCGGCGGCGAGGACGGCCTGACCCTGGTCGAGCTGCTGGTCGCCGCGGCGATGGGCGTGATCCTGCTCGGCGCGGTCGGCTCGCTGCTGGTCAGCGCCGTCAGGGACCAGCCGAAGCTGAGCAAGCGGGCGGCGAACGTCTCGACCGCGCGCTGGGTGCTGGAGCGGCTGACCCGGGAGATCCGCAACGGCGTCGCGGTCGACAAAGCGACCGCCTCGTCGGTCTCGTTCCGCACCTACGTGCGCCGCACCGCCTGCGGCGGCAGCGGCGCCCTGCCGAGCGGCTCGCCGGCGATCGTCTGCCAGGTCACCTACACCTGCGACACCACCTCCTGCTCGCGGATCGAGGCCGACCCCGGGGTCGAAACCGGCCCCGCGACGACGATCTTCAGCGGCATCGACAGCAGCGAGGTCTTCAGCTACTCGCCGAGCCCCTCCGAAGCCACCTACGTCGGCGTCACCCTGCGCATCCCCAACCCGAGCGGGCCCAGCGCCCTCACCGTCACCGACGGCGCCAGCCTGCGCAACGCGATCCTCTCCAACTGACGATGCGCGCCCCGCTCGCAACCAGGATCGACCGGCCCGGCGACGAGGCGGGGCTGACGATCGTCGAGGTGGTCGTCGCCGCCCTGATCCTGACGATCGGGGCGCTGACCACCTTCGGCCTGCTCGGCGCCGCAACCAAGAACACCCAGCGGGCGAAGGCGACCCAGGTGGCGCTGAACCGCGCCCAGCAGGAGATCGAGGCGATGCGCAGCCTCGACAGCGAACAGCTGGCGCTGACCGCGACGCCGGCCCCCGCGAGCAGCCCGCTCAACCCCAACTACCGCGTCACCAGCGGCGCCTTCGCCCTGGTCAGGCAGCCGCCGAGCGACTACGCGACGATGGTCGTCAACGGCGGCAGCCTCTACGGGGGCGGCTTCGTCGAAGGCGGCACGGTCATCCCCGGCCCGACGCCCTTCACCAGCGGCGACGTGACCGGCAAGGTCTACCGCTACGTGGTCTGGCGCGACGACGCAAGCTGCTCCGCGGAAGTCTGCCCCGGCCTGCAGGACTACAAGCAGGTCGTCGTCGCCGTGAAGTTGGACACCCCCGGCAACCAGTCGGGCGAGAGGGGATACGTCGAAGTCCAGTCGGACTTCGTCGATCCGGCCGACGGCGCCCTCAACGACCCGGTCCCCGGGGCGGAAGGGGTCGTCACCGCGCAGCAGCTCTTCCTCTCG
>CAZJBG010000283.1:0-238 GCA_964543925.1 uncultured bacterium | reverse complement strand
CACGCCATGCGCGGCGAGCGGGACGACCGAGCGCGAAGAGATCAGCGGCGACCACCTGCTCCACAACACGCTGGGGACCTGCGCCAGCGGGCTGAAAACCGGGTCCGAAGAACCGGGCGCCCCGGACACGCTGATGCTCGGCGCGCCGCCCGACCCGGACCCGCTGGACCCGGCCAACCCGCCGCTCTACGACTACTCGAACGACTTCTACCTGGAGCCCACGCCGGACACCGACAAG
>CAZJBG010000282.1:0-2366 GCA_964543925.1 uncultured bacterium | reverse complement strand
TACCCGGCAACAGATGTCGGAGATAGATGCCCAGGTTCAACAGGGGACACTTAGTCCGTCGCAAGCAACGGCAATGAAGGCGAAGATTAAGATGGGAGCCTCCATGCAACTGTCGGCGGCAGTGGGTCAGACGGCCCATGCGTTTACCCAGACGCAAGCACAGGTGGCAACATCATTTGGGCAAATGTTTACTTCGTTTGAGAGTACGGCAGCAGGAGTATCGGGACAATTTGGAGCAACCGCTGCTGGGGCGTTTGGTCAGGCTCAGGTAGCCCTAGGCAATATAAATGCAGCTCTAACCAATACGGATGCACAGGCTGTCGCCAGTCGAGATGCTACGCTGTCTGCTAATGCTACTGCCAGGAGTATTGCACAGAATATGAATGACGACGCTGGGATAGCTATGATGGAATATACTCAGGACACCTACATCTCGGAGTATCCTTATCTGGTCAACGACCTGACGGCTGCGACTGATCTCGCTAATACGATGATCCGGTTAGAGGAGATGGAGGTTACCGTGCACTTTATAGAACAGTCTGCCAAGGCCGAGAAGAAGCGAGGAATATGGAAGATTTTTGATGGTCTCCTGCAAAACATAGGGTAATGACAAATGCCAAAACCGCAACAACAGATTCCAATTCTACAGAGCCGTGGACGTAGTGGGGGTGGGGCCGCATCTCTGTCACAGATAGCTATTGCTGGGTTTATTGATGACCAGAACAAGTCCCAGAAGAAAATGATGGACAACTTCTCTCGGTTACAGGAAGCCCAGGCTGCGGGAGCTGCCCAGAGTTCAGCCCAGATGACCGACGCTATGAATCAGGTAGTACGTCGAGAGGATGAAAGGGTTGCCCGCGAAGAAAGTATGCAGGAGAAGCAGGGGGACCGAGAGTATCAGGAGAGGTACCACGAGTTTACCACTAAGTTCCAAGAGCAAGCCACCAAAGATTTTGCTGCTACCCAGACTAGGGTGGCCTCACAACTGGTCGCTGGTAGGGATTTTGTTCAGCGTATGGATGCAGACCGAGTGGAGTTTGGTGACCGACTTAGGGGTATGAGACAGTCTCTGAATGATCCTAACTATATTGAAAAGTTGAAGAGGACACCCGGAGGAATAGAGTGGCTCCAAGGAGCAACGAGAAAGCTGCGAGTAGCCGAGCTATACCATGAACGAGATCACCAATCTGTTTATGCTGGTGACGTAGCACGAATGATGTCGAAGGTTCAGGAGCAGATTGTGGCAGGCGAAGCCCATGCTGATCTTACCAAGCTACTAGAAACGGGGGTTCAGGACGTTCTTCGAGGGGACTTGGAACTTCCTAGTGATACCCAGGATTGGTCGGACGACGAGCTAGAAGAACTCTATCATTCGGGCGGGTATCCCCCCGGTGGTTTGTATGGACGCGATCCCGAGGACCCATCCCTCAAGAAGTACCAAGGCTTTAGCCCCGTTGAGTATGTAAGCACTCTACAGCTGATGGAGGACGAAGAGGCGTTTTCTATAATCCAGCACGATCAAGGCCGACAAGATTGGGTGGCTATGAAGTTGGAATCCGATAAAGACAAACGAGTGGCTTTGAACAAACTCGCGGAGGTTTCTACAAAAGACTATGATGCACTTGCTGTTAATGTTGTCGATAGGTCCTTCTTTGGGGTGGCTGGATTCCTCGACGAGTTAGGATCGGGAAAGACGACTATCCCAAGCCTCTCTAATTCTAGGATTCTCAAGTCCGGTGGGTTTGGGTCGCAAGACATTCGACATACAATGGCTGCCAAAATGTTGGAGAGCATGTTCCTTTCTATCGCAGGTCCTGGTAGCGAGCCCATCTTACAAGCCCTGGACAACTTACTATCTGGTGAGGGGGATAACGGACTTCTAGATACAGAGGTTGAACTCTTCAAGGGATTTCACATAAGAAACGTGCTGCGTCATATCGATGACCAAGTCCTGTCTATGTCCAGAGCTGCTATAAAAGGAGACCCGGCAGCTGCAAAATTTGCCAAACAAATTTTCGAGAGCCCTGCCACTGCATTCAAGGGCGAGCTGGTGCGTGGATTGACTATGGTTCCTGGGGATGTTGCAAGAGGGCACCGACTGGAGCCCACTAAGTTCAACCGTTTCACTGGTCAGTTGGCTCCCGAAGTTGAGTTACAACTTGAGGAGGGAATAAACCGTATGTTTCTTTTGGTAAAACAAATGGCTATGGAGTTGCGGGATGTGGTTGAAGGTCAGCCCTCACTACAAAGCTACCAGATGAGGCAAGGTGTGTCCGCTCGGGTCGTGGATGCGCGTGTTTCCTCCTATATGTCACATAACCCCGACGCCGACCCAGTGGCAGCACGTCAGGCAGCTCGTCTGTCAG
>CAZJBG010000281.1:0-2398 GCA_964543925.1 uncultured bacterium | reverse complement strand
GTCCTATGGTCTGCCCCTCATCGCCATCGAGCCGCACCCAGACGCCCCCGTCGGCAGGTCCCCAACTCACCGGGATTAGGGCCGTTCGAGCCGTGGCGCGGACATCCAGAATTTCCAGAAAATCCGGCACCCAGGTCACATTGAACGCCAGGCCGGCAACCGGAACCCGGTTGTCCAGCGAGACGGCCAGACTGATGGTATCCCCATGATCGGTCTCCACCGATCCCACCCCCACAATCACAACCTCCCCGATGGTCAGGGACCCATCGATCCCCGCCGCAGGCAGCTCGATACCCTCCTGGCTGGAGACAATGACGGCCTTGACCTCCAGAGGCGCATAGGCCGATAGACCCGTGCCCGCCGTGAGTTCGAACACCAGTTCCATGACCGAGCCCGCGCCGGGAAGAATGTTGCTGCCGGCCGGATCAAACAGAAGCAGGCGGATGCTGCCTTCATCGGGCAGAGGAATGATCTGGACAATCCATCCAAGGGTACGCCCGGTCGGACGGGCGGCTGCCAGGGCGAGACCGCCGGCACCGTAGGCGAGGTCAAGCTGGAGACCTCCCACTTGGTCGAGCACATTGCGCAGCTCGACAGGGACAATAACGGTGGAGGTTTCGGCCGGAAAGATGAGGTGGGGCAGAGCCAGGGTGATCTCACCAGCTTCAAAACTGTCTTGGGGATGGAGGGGTTGCGCAACCATGCAGGCTAGCCCCCCAATCGTGACCAGCGAGCGGAAGAGGTTCGCCATGTGGGGCGCTATTCCCAATATGTATCCCGTCCTGAAGTGCATTGCCTGAAGGGAAATTTAACCTCCGCAACGGAAGTGCCAGAGCGAATATGTCGGTTACTCACCCCAGCTTCTCCCAAAGGGCCGAGGAGCAACCTGACCGGCCCGGTAGGTGCTACCCTTCAGGAAGCGATCGGCGTCCAGGACCTGAAATTGCGGCTATCCGGATATACAACAGATGGGCAGCTTATGTGGAGAAGTTCACTCGGTTAGTGGTCTGGTTTCTGTCATTCTTTCAGAGAGTCTAATTTGGACCGCTCTCTACGCAGTTCCTTTATCCGGTCAAACATGGTTGTGTCAACCAATGTCCCCCGCAGCACCAATCGTGTTGGTTCGAACCACTCTGCCCAACTTAATCGCTCCTCAGGCGTAATTTCTACAACCTGTAGCCCATATTCTTCCATGATCCGGATGGCTTCAGCATCCATTTCAAATGCCTGTTTCTGTAATCGTTCACCTATAGCATGGGCTGATTCAAGCAGTTTGACCTGTTGATCAGGAGGGATCAGGTTCCAAACATCGGTCCGGATGAGTAGCGCTCCAGTCAACAGGGACCAACGAAACTTGGTCATGTAATTGGCAATGCCAAACCATTGGGCCGAGGCTGCAGTAAGTGGGACCAATGCAATGGCGTCGATGAGTCCCGTCTCCAATCCGAACGTAACATCCAGGACGGAAAGGCTAACCGCGCGAAGATCGTATGTCTTAAAAAGGTATTCAAGGTGGCTGCTACCTGCCCAGGTGAAGATGCGGTGTTCTTTCAGATCATCAGGTGTCCGGATCGGGCTCGTGCTGAACCAACGTACCCAACCGACATCCGCCCAAAGTAAAATCTGGAGACCCGCATCCTGATAGCGCCTCTCCAACTCCGGCTTCACCCGAGAACGAATCCAGTTGAAGTCCTCAATATTATCAGCCAGCATGGGCTGGGATAATCCCCAGATGCCCGGGTCAATTTCACTTAGCCCCTTGGCTGAAAGGGCCACGGCTTGAATCTGAGTCAGGCGCATTTTACGAACTAAATCATTTTCGTCTCCTAATACACCACCAGGATAGATACGCAATCGGATATCGCCGCCGGATATTTCCCGCCATTCGGCATCCAGATCTTCAAGGGCCTTATGCCACGGCGATCCAGCCGGTGCCAGGGTACCCAATTTGATCACGAGGGGCCTTTGCGCTGGCTGCATGGCAAGCAGTATGAAGCCAATACAGGGCCATAGCATAGTTGAATATCTTAAACGATGCATCGGTCTGAATATCTCAATAGCACCCGCTTATCCTCTCCGTCCCAGAAGCCTCCCTCGGCTTTAGTCGAATGTCGAGAATGATATCTAGAATGCGGTACTGCATGTCTAAATAATGCGGGATGGCAATTAAAAAAATTAAACGACAGTTTTGGGTTCCAGGCACAAGTGAACGCGTCAAATCTGCCCCTCAGGGCGTAGCCCAGCGGGCAAACCAGTGCGAATTATAAGGGGTGAGGGGAATGAAAGCAAGCCTCTCACACTGATGAATCTTTTTTAGGGTAATCAAGAGCAGCCAACCCGTCAAGCCAGAACGGCCAGGGCCTGCTCCAGGTCAGCCTCCAGATCGTTCACGTCCTCA
>CAZJBG010000280.1:811-2399 GCA_964543925.1 uncultured bacterium | reverse complement strand
GAAATCACCGATGATGTGGACTCCGTTTACCTCTACCTGGTGATTCGTAATCCCTCGCCGGAGTCCATCCAGGCGCCGCTGGACTACACCTTGAACAGGGACGATGAGGTTATGGCCACGATACATGATACGCTCAGCCTGGATAGCCCCATCACTTCCCACATGATCCTTCTTGACACCCGGGAATTGAAAGCTCGGGATTATACCGTTGCAGTCCGGGTTCAGGCTGACACCCAGGAGGTTGAGCAGACGATCCCGATTCTGATCGTGCGGACTGGATTTTCCCGTCTCATTGAGGATGTCGAAACGGCTATTGAGCAAACCCGCTATGTGGCCAGCGTACGCCAGATCAAGCAGATGCGCAATGCCGAGGAGGAGGAAAAGGAGGAAGCGTTCCTGGCGTTCTGGACTAAGTTGGATCCCACGCCGGCCACACCGAAAAATGAGCTGATGGATGAATATTACGGGCGCGTGGCCTATGCCAATGCTCATTTCCGTTCCTACGGGTCAGGCTGGAAAACCGATATGGGGATGGTTTATATCGTTTACGGTCCACCGGATGATATCGAGCGCCATCCCTGGGATGCTAACAACAAGCCCTACGAGATCTGGACCTATTACGAAAAGGGGGGCCGGAGATTCGTCTTTGTTGACCTTAACCTGTTCGGTGACTACCGTCTGGTTACACCCCTTTATCCCAACCAGTAAGCGGGCATCCAGGCTCAACTTTGCCTGGCGATAGTTTTTCCTACAGCCGCCTGCAGACGTTCAGTCAGTGCCCGGCCCAATACCGCTTGCACTACCTGGAGCACCTGACCGAATCAGCCACGTCCATCGAAAGTTTTCTCGGCAACCGTCTGCACGAGACTCTGGAATGGCTCTACCGTGAGCGGCTGGAAGGCCGGACCGTTTCCTTTGATGGGTTGCTTGAGGCCTATCGATCCCGGTGGGCGCAACAGTGGAACGGCCAGATTCGCATCGCCGCCCCGGCCTGGCAGACCGATGACTACTATCAGCTGGGCCTCAGATCATTGGCGGGGTACTACCGCCGTCATGTGCCGTTTGATCAACCGGTCTACAGCACGGAGCAGGTACTAAAATTTGATCTGGATGGCGATGGCCGTTACCTGATGACCGGCGTCCTGGACCGGCTGGACAACCCCGGCCCCGGCTGGTGGGCCATCCACGACTACAAATCGGGCCGGCGAATACTCACCCAAGTACAGGCGAACCGAGACCTGCAGATGAAGATCTATTACCTGGCTCTTTATAAAACCCAGGACCAGGTAGAGCGGGTGGACGTGGTGTGGGAGTTTTTGCGCCACGGCCGGAAGGTGGCTATCGATCGGGTCGGTTGGAACCCCGCCCGCATCGCCACCATGATCAGGAAGCGCATCGACCGGGTCCGGGAAGCCGAGGCCCAGCCCGAGCTGCTCCACCCCAAGGAATCCATCCTCTGCAACTGGTGCTATTATTGGGAAGCCTGTCCCGCCAAGGTGGGCCAAACCCATCCGGCACGGGGGGCGCAGTGACCCCTAGCATCGTGTGCCCGCCACAACGCCGGCACCGCCTCCCCAAAAATCATTTC
>CAZJBG010000280.1:0-801 GCA_964543925.1 uncultured bacterium | reverse complement strand
GGCGCCCCGTATGTCTCCAACACCCAGCATAGATAACCAGCCCCTGCTGGAGGTTCAGCACCTTCAATGCAGCTTCCCTATTCGGCAGGGGGTGCTGGGCCGGCTCACCGGCCGGGTGCGGGCCGTGGAGGACGTCTCCTTTACGCTGGGCCGGGGAAAGACCCTGGGCCTGGTGGGGGAGTCGGGCTGCGGGAAGACGACCGTGAGCCGTGGCATCCTGCAGCTCCTGCCCCCGACGAGCGGGTCGGTGGTGTTCCAGGGCGAAGAGCTGGTGGGGATGGCCCCCAAGCGCCTGCGCACACGGCGCCGGGATATGCAGATCATCTTTCAGGACCCATACGGATCGCTCAACCCGCGTATGAAGGTGCGGGGGCACCTCACTGAGGCGTTGCGTCTGCACCGGGTGGTGCCCAGGGAGGCTGTCGACCAGGAAATCGACCGCCTGCTGGACCTGGTGGGGTTGACCCGGCACGACGCCGACCGTTACCCCCATGAGTTCTCCGGTGGCCAGCGCCAGCGCATCGGCATTGCCAGGGCCTTGTCGGTCAGGCCGAAATTGCTCATCTGTGACGAGCCGGTGAGCGCCCTGGATGTCTCCATCCAGGCCCAGGTGATCAACCTGCTCAAGGACCTTCAGCAGGAACTTGAACTGACCTACCTGTTTATCTCTCACGACCTGAGCGTGGTGGAACACATCGCCGATCGCATCGCCGTCATGTACCTGGGGCGCATTGTGGAAATGGGGCCGGCCCGGCAGGTCGTCCACCAGCCGCTGCATCCCTATACCCAGGCCCTGATTTC
>CAZJBG010000279.1:0-2402 GCA_964543925.1 uncultured bacterium | reverse complement strand
TTTTCGTCCCTCGCAACTTGCGGGCTATACAGCAGCCATTGACTGCGTCTAAAAAGTAAAGAATAAGCCACAGTCAATGGCTGCTGTGCTTAAAAATATCTACTATGCTCCCCCCTCTGTCCGCTGTCCTGCACCATCGGCTTGTACAACCTCAACCGGCTGATTTAGCACAACCAAACAGGGCTGGCACACCCGCGCTATACGGGTATCATTTAAACTATATTCTGCCTTACAGCACTCGCATACAACCGTCTGCTGTTTAGGTTCCTGTGCACCCAGTCGATTATAGTCCTCGACCCGCTCAACGCTCTGCTCTCGATGCACGGTATTATAATCAGTCACCCATTGCTTGATCACCCCACAGCTCGCCCCACTCTCTATAGCGTGTGTTAAATACGTCTCCAATCCTTCCATATCCTTAAGCTTGTAGAGCTCCCGGCACTTGGAATAATTTACCTGGTCAGCCAGAAATGCCGCCTTTAAGATGTCAGGATATTTCAGTATTTGCAAACGCTCAAAGACATACGACTTACCTTTGCCCAACCGATCAGCAAGTTGATACTCGTCTATCTTATCCTTATCCATTATCGCTTGCATAAAGACAGCCTCATCAATGGGATGTACGTCCTCCCGCACCATATTCTCAGCATACTTCACGGCTTCTATGTCTGCATCCTTCGTGCCGATCAATACACAGTTGATAGTCTTCATATTATTGTCCTTACAAGCCAGGTAGCGCCTATGCCCTGCAACGATCTCGAACTTCTTACCTTTCTTAACAATGACGATTGGCTCAATCAATCCAAGCGTGCGAACACTCTCGCACAACTCGTCAAATTTCTCTTGATCCATACCCTTTCTTATAGGCACTCCCGGCCCTATAATATCTTCAGTCTTTACGATTAAAAACACCTGTTTACTTATCATCTTCCACCTCCTTTCCAAAATTCAATATGATCCCATTCGGGTTGAATACATCATCAGGACTGCCTATTAATAGACAGCGAGAACCAACCGGACGAACAGCTAACTTGTATCCTGCCTCTATACCCCTATCACGACAATAGTCTTTTGGTATGGTTATTCTCAAACTCCCACCAACTCTACTAACGGTGAAAATTTTGCTTACATCAATATTTAATTTTTTCATGGCACATAATTATTATATAAATATATACACATAATAACAAATTATATATATGTAATAAAAAGTTATTAACATTTAAGCACAAGTTAAAATGTGGATAACTTATGCAAATTATATTTCTAATAGTGAATTGATAACAAGTTATCCACACCAGAATGTGGATAACTTGTTAGTAAACTGTTATTATGTAAGAAGTAGATACTTTTTCCGAGTTATCAACAAAGTTTTCCACAAGTTATCCACATTTGGCATCCGTAAATAAAAGTTATCCACATTATTTAGGGGGGTCTAACTATTTAAGTATCAACACATTATTTTCGTGTTAAGCGTGAATTGATAACAGTTTTTCCACATACTATAATAATAATATGTTTTTTTTGTTAATTTATAAATCATTTATTATTATTCAAAAAGAAGTTTCTGAAATTTGTTATTAAGTCCAAAAATATAAATCCGTTATTGCGGCCAAATTAATTAATCATGCACGAAAGCGAAATAATTAAGGAGCTCGAAGAAGTATTAGAGCGGGAATTAAAAAGGCGAAAGCAAAATGATGCCAGATACGGCATATACAAAATCGCCTTCAAGCTGGCCATTGAGCTACTCCGGATGCTGATTGAAAAACGCAAGCATAAGAATGACAAAGGCGCTGAGCCATCAAAAAAGTAATTCCATTTAACCAAATTTAATATGCCAAATGTTAGAGCCAATTTTGCCGAAAAATGGGCACGCGTAACCCCGCAACGCACCGAGGACTACGCAATCGGGATCAGGAACCCAAAGCGAGACTGGGAGGAAGCAACAACGGAAGCCGCGCCCATATGGGCTGAAGGTATTACCAAGGCCATCCAGAATAAGTCATTCGATAAAGGCGTGAAGAAGGCTGGATCAGCCAAGTGGCTACGAAAAAGCGAAGAAGTTGGAGCAGCTAGATTCGGTCCCGGGGTACAGGCTGCTGTCGATGACTACCGAACCGGCTTTGAGCCTTTCAAGGCTGTGATTGAAGCAACTAAACTACCACCTCGCTTTGCCAAAGGAGATCCGCGCAACATAGAACGTGTCAGGGTCATTGCAGAGGCGTTACGGAAGAAAAAATTACAGGGCTAACAGATGACAGTCAAGAAGCTCATTGAAAAATATAGGCAAATGCTAAAAGATAAATATGAAACCGTATTTATCCAACAAGTCTTACAAGACTTACGAAATTGCGATAAAGCTAAATGATCAACATCAGAACCAAATTGCTCTTTAAGAC
>CAZJBG010000278.1:1135-2468 GCA_964543925.1 uncultured bacterium | reverse complement strand
CCAGGACGGCTTGAACGTTGCCCGTCTCCACGCCGGTCCTGAGATCCTTCACCATTTGATAGGGCTGCAGCACGTTAGAGCGGCGATAATTAAGCCGGAAAATTGGTGAGAATTAAGCGCGAGCGATTGAGCCGGAAAAGCCCATGGAAGCAAGGGCTTAAGGCACGTTCGGGATTCCGTTTCTGGATTCCGTTTCCGTGGCGCCTTCGATCGGTGGCGAGAATTAAACCGCGCCGGGTCGCGCCGTCGACACGGCCCGCTAGAATGCCGCTCCAGCAATGACTTAGCCGCCGTCGAGTACCTTCGAAGCACGCTTGAAGGCCATTCAACGCGTATCGAAACGGAATCCCCTCAGCGCCAAAAACGGAATCCCGAAACGGAATCCTCGCCGCCACGATCACGATCCGGCGCCGCCTCTCTCCTCGATCACGAGCTTGTCGATCGCCGGGTCTAGATCCGAGGGTTTAATTATCTTAGACATGTCCACTACTGTGCCGATACCGATGGATCGGAGATGCGACACGGGAGGAATGGGGCGTTTATTGCCGATCATCTTGACCATGATCTGAAGATAATAATTGAATACTAGGAGAATCTGGCGCGCCGCCAATGCCTCCCCGCCCCTGGCATACCGCCGCTCCGTGTACGCGTCGGCGGCCTTACAGGCCTCTACCTCAAGTAGCTCCAAGAGCTGTCGATCGGCACCGACGACCGATTCGGATTCGTCGAGCTCAGCCAGCAGCGACGGGGCGCCGACCCGCAGCCTGCCCGTGAGCAGCCAATCTACGTCCAGGCCGGCCGCCGCCAACCGAAGCAAATTGTCTGTGCCCGGCGTACGCCGACCAGCGATATAGTGATTTAAGGTCCTGGCGGGGATCTCTTTCTCTTCGGCGAATACCGGTATCGACTGGCCCCGCAGTTCTATGAACAGCCTTAGGCGACGGCCGAGCGCCTTCCCTTGATCTTCCATCTTGCCTGCCTCGTCGCCGTCTAATCGGCCCATTTGGAGTGTTTTATTGACGACCGTAACGGAATCGTGTATACAGACTCTATGACTACGGCACGTCCTGCCCTGCCCAGGCCGAAAGATCGGCGCCAATATGAGCTTGTCCTAAAGGCCTTCCGGCGACAAGACCGCTCGCTGTGTGCCTACTGTCGGAGCCAGGGTATCAATCGGAGTCATGTGCGCTTCGCGTTCCTCGGATTGCGGCGCGGCCCCGTCGCCCGACAGTTGCGCACCGATATCCTCAAGGCCGCGGGCATCCGCCAATGACAGATGGACCGCCGCGCTGGGCTCACACTCAAGTTGTCGCGGAGGCGATCGGCCTCAAGT
>CAZJBG010000278.1:0-1125 GCA_964543925.1 uncultured bacterium | reverse complement strand
AAATCAACAAGAAGGGTTGGTGGCGCTTCGAGAGGCTCGTCACTAGGAAAGTGCCAGGCCGCGGTCCCGGCGCATCCGGTATTGAGATCAGAACTGACACCATCACGGACGATGATCTTCGAGGGCGTGTGCTGGCGGATCTCCGGAAACGTGGGGCGACGGAGAACGGCGCCAGCTCGCCGGCCGGCGGCTCCAAATCGGGGCCGCCGGACGGCAATCTCTACACGCCGGCGGTGGCGCGGCCGCGGAAGCCCAGGTCGGACAAAGGCAAACCTCGCTGCATAATTTCCCGTGAAGCTGACCGGGAACTCGAACGCGGCGGACTGACAGGCGAGAGCCTTTCGACATTCGCCGCTTTTGCGCAGGACGTGTATCTGTCGATTTGGGCCAAGGGAGTGATCGGCCGGGACAGCGTCCGAGACAACGCCGTCCCGACGCTGGAGCCCAAGGCGCGCGAGCTCGGCTATTGCGGCCGAGCCGACGAGCTACAGGCGATCTTGCTCGCGATCCCGCCCGACGTCGCCCAGCGCACGTATAAAAAGGGAACGGCACTACATCGCCGCCGGCACGACGCAAAATCTGACAATGACCGCGGGCCGCATATCCGTACAGACTTGAACCTGATACACCCCGGCCAGGTCTGGCAATTCGATGCCTCGGTCGGTGACGTGCTCTACGCTGCCGAGGATGGATCGAGCCGTACCGCCAGGTTGAACGCGCGCGTCTGCGTAGGCAGCGGCTTCGTCATGATCGACCTTCAACCCTACGAAAGCGGCCGTGACGTACGGACCGCTGATGTAGCCGGAGGCCTCGCGCGCTCCATCGTCGAGCATCAATGCATACCGGGTTGGGGGATCACCGACCGCGGTGGGCCTTACGGCTGGATGAAAACACTACCACTATTCGAGGATCTCCTGCGCGCCGCTTGGCCGGACGAGTCGCTGGTCGGCGTAGCGCCCGAGAACCGGCCCGCCCGCCGCATCATACAAAACCTGCCCTACAGGTCCGCTTCAAAGGCACTGGTCGAGGGCTCCTTCCGGCTCATGAAAGACCTGACCCGTGATGTTCAGGGGGCAATCGGTGGGGACAGAATGCAAAAGCCGACGTGTACCATGGGCAGACCGG
>CAZJBG010000277.1:119-2491 GCA_964543925.1 uncultured bacterium | reverse complement strand
TCGACGTCTGCCCGCCGGCGCAGTTGCTGGGCATGGTCAGGTAGGTTCCGTCGCCGAATGTTCCGCCGGCGCCGCTGAAGACGAGCCTGGACCCGACCACCGGCGGGCCTGCCGGCGGTGCGTGGACATCGCTGATCGTGAAGATGACGTGCTGGTCGACGGGATCGAGCGAGCCGACGATGAAGGTGGTCCCGGTGGTCGTCGGGAACGCCACCATCGAGGGCGCGCCGTCGAAGGGCACCACGTTGAAGACTGGGACGGCGACTCGCGCCTGCAGGCAGCCAGGCGGTCCAGGCGGTTCGCACGCCGGCCCGGCCGGACTCGCGGAGACGGTGAAGTAGTTGGTGCCGACTATTGCGGTTGGGCATTCGGCGATCGGGTTGGTTTCAACCTGTTCGACCGTGCACTTCGGCGCGGCCTCTGGGTTGACGCCTAGGCCTTCGGGAAGGTCGACGACGATGTCCTTGACGAAGCCTTCGGGAAAGCCTTCTCCCGTACCCGGAGGAAGGGTGTTCAGGGTGAAGTCAGTGATCCCCCAAACCGGGTGTCCTGCCGCCTGAGTGAACCACTTTGCTTCGGTTTCATTGGTGCACTGACCCGGCGCCTGGGCCAGGGGAGGCGGGCCGACGATCGTTTCGCCCAGCGGTGGCGTGTCGGCGTTTTCGCTGCAGGTCAGCGCCTCCCAGCGTTCGATGCCGAACGCGGCCTTGGCGGGGGAAGCGGCAACAGCGAGAGCGAACAACGCGGCGGCGAGGACAAGCAGCCCGAGCGGGCTTGCCTTGCTTCTCATATGACTCTCCTCAAGACGGGTTTCAAATCGATCACCCACCTCCCACAGTTAAAACGGTACAGCACGGAGCCCCCCAGGTCCAGCGGTGGTTGTGTTACGGAGTGGCTAAGTCGGCCCAGAGACGCTGCTCGGCCTCGGCTGCGCGGTTGGCCGCGGTGTCGATCTGCCGCCAGAGGGCCGGGTCGGGATTGTCGCGCTCGCTGGCGAGGCGGAAGGCCTCGGCAAGCTCGGTCCAGGCGGCGGCCGCGGCGGCGAGAGGTTGACCGCTGACAGGCCGGCGAAAAGGATGTAGTACGCTGTACTACGTATGGCTGCGAGGGCTAAGACCTTCTCCGCACGCTGGGATGCCGGGGTGCTTGAGCGCCTCGGTCGGCGCAGCGAACTTGCCGGGACCAACAAGTCTCGGCTCGCCGAACGCTACGTGGACGAGGGAACCCGGATGGACGAGCATCCGGGGATCGTCTTTCGCGGGGGTCCGGCCGGACGGCGTGCTGCTCTCGCGGGCGGGCCGGATGTCTGGGAGGTGCTTGCGACGCTGAAGAGCGGTGAGGCGAAGGGCGATCGCGCGATCGCCGCGACGGCGGAGTTGCTCAACCTCACCGAGCTGCAGGTGCGAACGGCGACCCGCTATTACGGCGCCTACACCGAAGAGATCGACGAGCCCATCCGGAGAAACGTCGAAGAGGCCGATGCGGCTGAGGCGGCCTGGCGCCGCGAACAGGCCGCCTTGGCGTGAAGCTTCTGCTCAACGAGCAGATCAGCGGCAAGGTGGCGGAGCGCCTGCGAGAGCAGGGCCGCGACGTGATCGCCGCCACCGCCGAGCCGGCGCTGCGCGGCCTCGGCGATCCCGACCTCTTCGAGGTGGCCCAAGCACAAGGTCGCGCCTTGGTTACCTACAACCGCGCGGACTTCGAAGCGATCATCCGCGAGTACGCCGAGGCGGGCAGCGAGCACCACGGCCTCGTTATCGTCCACCCGACCCGGTTCCCGAGTTGGGAGTTCACCCGCCTCACGAGGGCGCTCGCGGAGTTCCTGGACACCTCTTCCCGGGGGAGGAGCTTCGTGGTCTGGTTGCAGGAGGCCTAGGCTCAATGCCGTTTACTTAAGCCGCTAGTCCCATTTTCCGCACTTCGTAGCTTCTACCTCTCCTGCTCGGGCCAGGGCGGCTCGATCTCAAGCAGCTCGAGGATTCGCTGCCGCCGGACCCCCCGCACCCCGCCGCCAGCAGGCCGAGCGCCAGGACCGCCGCCGCCAGCAGGACCCGCGCCAACCGGAGGCATTCCCTCATGGCGAGAATGGCAATCCAGGGGGATCCCTCAGGGCCCCCACTTCTGGACCCGGTTGTTTTCGACATCGACGACCCAGAGGCTGCCTTCGATGTCAGCCGCGATGCCGACCGGGCCGTTGAGCTGGCCGTCGCCCGAGCCTGCTTCGCCGAACTGGGTCAGGTACTCGCCTTCGGGGTTGAACTTCTGCACGCGGCCGTTTTCGAGGTCGGTGACCCAGAGGTTGCCTTCGGGGTCGATGGCGATGCCGACCGGGCCGTTGAGCTGGCCGTCGCCCGAGCCTGCTTCGCCGAACT
>CAZJBG010000276.1:1546-2522 GCA_964543925.1 uncultured bacterium | reverse complement strand
ACATACCTTCAAAGGAGCATCGGGAACGGTTACAAAAATCTTTAACACAATCTTACAATAATATAGGAACAGTTCACATATTACTGGGAAATTATCAGCAAGCTTTCAGATTTCATATAAAGGCATTAAAAATTTGTAAAAAAATAGGCGATAAAACAGGAATGGCTGACTCTTACAATCACCTTGGACGCCTTTATTGGATTCAGGGAAGCTATGACCAATCAATCAGGTATTATTTAAGATCATTGAAAATCTGCGAAGAATCAAACAATAAAACAGGAATCGCCAGGGCACTAAATGGGGTTGGGCTTGTGTATTGGAATCAGGGTAATCATGAACAAGCGCTCCACTTTTTCTTTAAATCATTGAAAATACGTGAAGAAACAGGCGATAAACAAGGGCTGGCTACCACAATCAATAATATTGGAATAATTTACGATGAACAGGGTAACTATGAGCAAGCTATGGAATGTTATTTCAGATCATTGAAAATAGAAGAAGAAAGAAGCGATGAAATAGGAGTAGCTACCTCTTTTAATAACATCGGGATAGTTTATTATGAACAGGGCAAATTTGAACAAGCACTGCAATATTATTTCAAATCATTGAAAATTGATCAGGAATTAGACGATAAAAAAGGAATAGCCGCCTGTTTTAATAATATTGCAATGATCTATTCCGGGCAAGGCAAATTAATGCTTACGCTGCAGTATCTGAATAAGAGCTTAGCTCTCGCAAAAGAAATAGGTGCAAAAGATTTAATTACAATTAATTACGAGAATATTGCGGACATTTATGCCAAAATAGGAGCTGCATCACGTGCAGGCAAGTCCACCTCTGCTTTCAGAGAGGCAGATCCACTTTTGGCAGAATCGGATAAGGCATACAAAAAAGCTTACGAATATCATCAATTGTATTCTGATTTAAAAGATTCAATGTTCAACGAAAAAAGCAGTAAGCTAATAGCCGAAATGTC
>CAZJBG010000276.1:945-1536 GCA_964543925.1 uncultured bacterium | reverse complement strand
GTGAAAAGAAAGATAAAGAATTAATAAAAAAAGATGCCAAACTGGTAAAACAACAAACCAAAACAAAAAGGCAAAGAACAATCATAATTTCAATCATAGCCATTTTAGCCTTAACCCTAGCCTCAGCCATCCTCTTATACAATCGGTTCCGTATCATCCGCAGACAAAAGAACCTCATACAAAAACAAAAAGTAATAGTAGATGAAAAGAATAAAGTTATCACAGACAGTATTAACTATGCCGGTAGTATTCAGCAGGCTATTCTGCCCACTGAAGCTGAGATTAAGAGAGTATTGCCGGAGTATTTTATATATTTTGCCCCAATGGCTGTAGTCAGTGGCGATTTCTACTGGTTTGCAGAGAGAAATCTTGCCCGCGGTACGTCTGCTGAAACAGGAGCAAGTAAGAAAATTCTTATAGCTGCATGCGATTGCACAGGTCATGGTGTTCCGGGTGCATTTGTTTCAATTATGGGCAACGATCTGTTAAATCAGATAATCATTGAAAAAGGATTAAACGACCCTGGAGAAATATTATCACTATTAAACAATGGCATAAAGTCTGCTTTTACTCATATTGTATCGACCGGCA
>CAZJBG010000276.1:0-935 GCA_964543925.1 uncultured bacterium | reverse complement strand
GCGATAGAACTCCCATAGGAGGAAACACCGGGATGAACTATAACTTCACAAACCATAAAATAAAATTAAAAAAAGATGACACTAATTACATTTTTTCAGATGGCTATCAGGATCAAACAGGAGGAGAAAAAGACAGGAAGTTTATGCAGGGTCGTTTCAGAGAATTACTGCTTGAAATTTATCAGCACTCTATGGAAAAACAAACGGATATTTTAAAAAATACAATTGAAGAATGGAAAGAAAATCAGGAACAAGTAGATGATATATTGGTGATAGGGATAAGATTTTAATAAAATAAACAATGAAGAGACTTTTAATAGAACAAACTTATAAAATGCCGAAAGTAAATTTTGATCCATACAATGGTATTCTTGAAATTCAAGGCAAATCAATACCTGAATATGCATCTAATTTTTACAGGCCAGTATTGGACTGGCTTGATCAATACTGTCAGAAACCTCATGCAACTACTAATATGAGGATTCTGTTTTATTACTATAACACCGACTCTGCAAAGTGCATATTAGATATTTTTAAAAAGTTAGATGAACTTTTCAAAAAAGGCTATGAGGTTAAAATTGAATGGCTATATGAAAAAGGAGATACAAGTTCAGTGGAGGATGCAGAGTACTTTAGCCAGTTTTTAAGTGTTCCTTTCGAAATAGTGATGGTGGAAGACTAAACTGATAAAGTGAATTTTGACAGTATGCAATTGGTAAAGATACAAAATTCACCTGTAGATGAAAAAAGAGTATAAAGCCTGTCAGATATTTTTATTTATATTTCTAATATAATTCAAACATTGACATCGGATTATGAACTTCAACAAAAAAAAAAACTCCAACAACACATTACTGCATCTTTATAAACAGCTACTCAAGCCTCGCATGATCGAAGAGAAGATGCTGGTGCTGCTGCGCCAGGGTAAGATCAGC
>CAZJBG010000275.1:0-2522 GCA_964543925.1 uncultured bacterium | reverse complement strand
GTCGGCCGGATTCGCTGAGTTTGCCTGCGCGACCCGCCGCAACCGCCCCCCCTCGCCGGCAAGCAGGCGTTCGAGGATCCGCACCCGCCCCGCAGGGGGAGCGCCCTGGCTCTTGGGCTGGCCGGCCATGAAGGCGGCCAAACGCACGGCTTCGCCGTGCCACGATGGCCGCCGGCCGGCCAGCCCAAGACCGTCGCGCCTCTCGCGCCACTCAGATCTCGATGCCGATGTCCTGCTCGGCTATCTGCTCGGCGCCGCGGCCGTGCTCGAGGACGGCTCGGACCCCCACGAGGTGGTGCTGGGTCTCCTGCCAGGAGGACCGGTCTTGCCCGCCGCTGGGCTCGGCGCCGAGGGGGCCCGCCTCGTGGGAGCGGACGCTATGGCGTTGGCGGTAGGCATAGATCGCGTCGACCCCCTCGTTCCAGGCGGCGGCCCTGATCGGATCGCTCGGGCGCTCGCCGAGCGCCTCGCGGATCAGCGGCGAAGGGTCAAGCCGCTCCAAGGCAACATCGCGGCGGCGCAGCTGCGTCATCCGCTCTTCGATCAGATGCAGCTCAAGCCGCTCCCCTTGGGTGATCGGCAGCTGCCGATCCTCGCTCGCGACGGTCTCGGCCAACTCTCCACGCTCGCAGCGCAGGTGCGCCAAACGCTCGCCCGCGTCGGTCCCGGCCGCCCGCACGCCCTCGACACGCTCCGCGTCGGGACGGCGCTGGGCCACAAGCTCGGCGTACTCGCGGCGCAGAGCATCGAGCTGTCCTTCGGCCTGCTCGATCCAGCGCTCGAGTGAGGCAAGCTGCTCGCGGGCCGGTGAGACATATCGCTCCGCTTGAAGGCGCTGCTCCAGCTCTCCTTGGCGCTGGGCGAGGCTGAACTCGTGCAGGGCGGCGATCCGCTGGCGCTCGGAGACCTCCAACGAGGGCACCTCCTCCCGGGGGCGCTCGGCGGCGGCGCGAATCTCGTGTGCGGTGTCCTCGAGGCGGCGAAGCCCCGGTCCGAGCTCGGCGTCGGTCAGCTCCAGGGCAGCGACACCGTAGGCGCTCGTCGGCCCCCGCGAGCGGGAGACCGAGACCAGGAACTCCTCGCGGCTCGCCCCCGCGTCGAGCAGCGCGAAGGCCTGCTCGAAGGTCTTTGACTCCGCCGCGTAGGCGCTGATCGCGTAGGCATGTTGGAGCGAGGGCTCACCGCTCGGGGTGCGGTAGTCGAGGTATCGGGATCGAAGCACGACCGCTCGCCCCTCGCCGCCGATCCGCGCCAGCTCGATCTCCCGGCGGTCGGCGTCGATCGCGGTGACCTCCCAGCGCTCGCGGTTTGAGAGATGCGGGGTGTTGACGCGAGTGACGACGTGGTCCCCGACGGCGAAGGGCTGCTCGGCGACCGCGACCTCCTCGGCGCCGAGCCGGCCTTCGTCGCGCAGGAGCTCGCGGCCCTGGGCGTTCAGCTCGGCTACGTCGCGGTTTCGCCTGGCGATCATCACCGCGTCGTTGCCCTCGGCGTAGGAGGCGTGCCAGTCGAGGGCAAGAGCGCGAAGTGCCTCTTCGTGCGTGTCGGCGATCACGAGCCGCTCCTCGGCGCGCAGCAGGTCGAGCGCGTCCGAACCCCGCCCAGCGTGGGCGAGGCGGACGATCTCGCGGTCGACCTCGGCGCGCTGGCGGCGAATCTCGGTGAGAACGCTCGGCTCGACGATCTGGGTCAGGTGCCCGTAGAGGCCGCCCGGCCCGATCGCGCCGATCTGGCGCGGGTCGCCGATCTCCACCAGCTTCCCCTCGCACTCGCAGACCAGCTCGGCCAGGGCAGCGGAGTCGGCGGTAGAGGTGGTGCTCGACTCGTCGGCGAAGATGACGGTGCCCGGCCGCAGCGGCTGAAGACCCATCGAGCGCAGCTCCTCGGCGCGGATCAGAAGCGCGGCGATCGAGGTGGAGGGAACCCCGGCGTCGGCCAGCTCGCCGGCGGCCGAGCGCGCTGTGGCGACGCCGATCACCGGGTGCCCGGCCAGCTCCCAGGCCTCCCGCGCGGCGGCGAGCGCGGTCGTCTTGCCGGTGCCCGGCAGCGCCGCGACCGGGACGATCCGCTCGCCGCCCTCCAGCAGCCTCCTCACCATCTCGCGCTGGTCGGCGCCGAGGTAGCGGTGGCGGTCCAGGACCGAATCGAGGGTGGCCCGATCGACGGTGGCGACACCGGCCTCGCGGCCCTGCTTTGCGATCTCGACGAAGCGCTGCTCGGACTCCCAGATCTGCGGCGTCGTGAAGTAGGTGGGAGCAAGGGCGTCGGAGCCCTTGTGAACCTCGATCACCCGATCGCTGCCCAGCAGCCGATCGGCACGCTGCTCCAGCGAGGCGGCGCCGGCGCCCTCGCCCAGCTCCCCTGCAAGCGCGCAGATCACGTCGCGGCGGTCGAAGTGCGAGCGGGTGGACTCCAACGTGGCGAGCGCCGCCTCCTCTTGGACCGGCCCTGCCCGGCGCGGCTCGTGAGGCTGTGCGCGGGAGAGCATCTCTCCGATCGAGGTAGCGCTGAGGTCGAACTCG
>CAZJBG010000274.1:0-2548 GCA_964543925.1 uncultured bacterium | reverse complement strand
CTGGCGCGCAACGCCAAGCAGCGCTCCGCCGCCGCCAAGCGCTGCAGGCGCGCCGAGCGGAGGGCGGCACGATGAGGCGCCTCGCCGCCCTGCTCGCCGCCGCCGCCCTGACCGTGCTCGCCCTCGCCCCCTCAGCCGGGGCCGAAGAGTTCGGGGTCATCCCCGGCAGCGTCGTCGGCAAGACGCACCAGCCGATCCCGTTGATCCCGCGCACGGGGGGCACACCGCGTCGCGATCGCGTCGCCGATAAGGCCGCGATCGTTGCTGCCCCCTTCCTCAGCCAGGCCGGCGACCACCCCGACGCCACCGGCGCCGGAGAGATCACGCTGGTGGACGACGTCAAGGACTTCTTCGTCAACGCCCCCCCCGGCTTCCTCGGCAACCCCACTGCGGTCGACGCCTGCTCCCGCGAGGCCTTCGCAACCGAACGCGACGTTCCCCCCCAGACGCGCTGCCAGCCCGCCTCCCAGGTCGGCGTGATCACGATCCACGTCATCGCCATCCCCGGCGGAGGAATAGAAACCCTGCCCGTCTACAGGCTCACCCCCACCCCGGGCTTTCCGGCCTCCTTCGGCTTCCGGGTCCTGGACGGCTTCCCCATCGTCATCAACGCCAATATCCGCACCGACGGCGACTACGGGGTGACGCTGTCCACGGAGAACATCACCGCCCAGCACGACCTGCGGGGCGTCACCGCCACCCTCTGGGGCACGCCGGCCAAAAAGATCCACGACGCCGATCGCTGGGACCCCTCCACCCGCGACTGGGACGCCACCTCGGGCCAGACCCACATCCCCTTCATCCAGGCCCCCGCCGACTGCAACGCCGAGCGGCTCGTCACGACGACCAGGCTCCGCTCCTGGCAGGACCCGACCCACTGGCTGCCCGAGAACCCCAACGACCCCGACTTCGCGATCCCCGCCCCGCAGCCGACCGAGTGCGAGAAACTCCGCTTCAAACCCTCGATCGTGCTGCTGCCCTCGATCGCAAACTCCGACTCCCCGACCGGGGTCAGCGTCCAGATGCAGGTGCCCCAGAACGAAGAGCCCGAAGGGCTCTCCACCCCGCCGCTGAAAAAGGCGGTGGTCACCCTGCCGGAGGGGATGTCGGTCAACCCCGCCGCGGCCACCGGCCGCCAGGGCTGCAGCTCCGCCCAGATCGGCCTGCTGGGCACCCACTTCCCCTACCCCAACCCGATCCGCTTCGCCAAGGGCGACGCCGAGTGCCCGCAGGCCTCGAAGGTCGGCGCCGGGATCGTCGACACCGCCCTGCTCGACGAGCCCCTCGAAGGCGACGTCTACCTCGCCACCCCCCACGACAACCCCTTCGGCTCGCTGCTCGCCCTCTACCTGGTCTTCCGCGGCCCGGGCTTCACGATCAAGCTGCCGGGCAAGGTGCAGATCGAACCGAACGGGCAGCTGACCACCACCTTCGATAACAACCCCCAGCTCCCCTTCGACAGCCTGAGCCTGAACTTCTTCGGCGGCCCCCCCGCGCCGCTTGCCACCTCGCCGCTCTGCGGCACCCAGACGATCGCCACCACGCTCACCCCCTGGTCGGCTCCCCAGTCCGGCCCCCCGGAGACCCCCGAGAACCGCTACGAGGCGACCCGGGGCCCGGCGGGCGCGCCCTGCTCCTTCTCGGAGGCCTCGCGGCCCTTCGGACCGGCGCTCAGCGCCGGCACGGCCAGCCCGATCGCCGGCGCCTTCAGCGCGATGACGATGCGCCTCACCCGCCCCGACGGCCACCAGCCCCTCGCCGGGCTGACCGTCCGCCCGCCGCGCGGCTTCACCGCCGTCCTGCGGGGCGTTCCCTACTGCTCGGAGGCCAGGATCGCCGCCGCGGCGCAGCGCACCGGCAGGTCCGAGAGCGCCTTCCCCTCCTGCCCGGCCGCCTCGCGCCTCGGCAGCCTGCTGACCGGCGCCGGGGCGGGCCCGACCCCGCTGTTCACCGAGGGCGACGCCTACCTCGCAGGCCCCTACAAAGGCGCGCCGCTCTCCCTGGTCACGATCACCCCCGCCCTGGCCGGAGGCACGCCGGGCAACGAGGTCTTCGACCTCGGCACGGTGGTGGTCCGGGTCGCCCTGCACGTCGACTCCAGAACAGCCCAGATCACCGCGGTATCCGACGAGGTGCCCCAGACCCTGAAGGGCATCCCGCTGCGCATCCGCGACATCCGCGTCAACCTCGACCGCCCCGAGTGGGGGATCAACCCGACCAGCTGCGCCGAGAAGTCCTTCGAGGTAGACGCCACCGGCCAGAACGATGCCACCGCCTCGCTCTCCAACCGCTTCCAGGCGGTCGAGTGCAGGGCGCTCGGCTTCCGCCCCCGCCTTCACACCCGCCTGCTCGGCGCCACCGGGCGCGGCGGGCACCCCAAGCTCCGCGCGGTGCTGGCGCCGCGCAAGGGCGACGCCAACATCTCCCGCGTCGCGGTCTCCCTGCCCAGATCGGAGTTCCTCGACCAGGCCCACATCCGCACCGTCTGCACCCGGGTGCAGTTCGCCGCCAAGAGCTGCCCCAAGGGCGCCGTCTACGGCCACGCGGT
>CAZJBG010000273.1:1642-2551 GCA_964543925.1 uncultured bacterium | reverse complement strand
AGTCTAACAGAGAACAAAAATAAACGAGTTAATATTTTTAAAATTAAAGATGGGGGATCTGTTAATGAAGATGATTATCTTGAAGTTAATCTTCGTTTTGATCATATTGAAATTGAAGATGAAACCTATGAGGATCTCATTTTTGAAATCTATTATCACAAGGAAAAAATTTATGTTACCCCAATAAACTTGAATTTTCCTAATTATATCGATATGGGGATTCCGATCCAGTTAACATTTATATTAAGCAAGAATGGAAAATTCCAAATATTCCTGAATGGAATTATATATGGCGAAACTTATACTAAATTCAGAAAGTATAAATCTAAAACCAAATACAGATTAATTTTCTTTGACTATAAATCTAAGAAAAGAACACGGAATTTACCTTGGATGGGGAGAATTTACCGCTTCGCTTTATATAACCGAAGTTTAAATTTCGAGGAGATATTATTTAATTTTATTTATCTTTCAACAATATTACAAAAAGACTCTGCTGATAGGGTAAGACATAATTTTAATGAGTTTATTGAACGTGTTTTTAGAGAAAATGTCAATTTAAGAAGATCAAGTGACATTATCGTGCTATATCTATTCCAAGAAGGCTATGGAAATGTTATACACGAAATCTCTAGTTCTAAGGTTTCATATCCTCTTAATATGCAAATAAGCAATTTGGATAATGTAAAATGGTTATCCTATGGTTTGAAAATTGAAAATAAAATTGATATATCATTGATGGATGCATCAATGAAGATTTATGAAGAGCTGAGAAAGGATGGGGATGAATTCAGTGTTGAATTTTGGGTAAAAATTGAAAAAAAATCACTCAAGGATAATAAAACACTAACACTTTTATCAATCGACAGTGAAACTGGATTTCTAAGAATTTATCAAAAAATAAATCGA
>CAZJBG010000273.1:0-1623 GCA_964543925.1 uncultured bacterium | reverse complement strand
GTGAGATAAGAGCCGGAACTGAAAGTGTTATTATTTCAAAAAGCATTAAGATAGGTCTTCTTGAAAAACCATTACACATTGTCTTCACATTTAATGCCGAAGAGAGACGGATCAAATTATATATCAATGGAAAACGAAAAGAAAAAGGGATCAAAGCAGATTTGAGCAGTCTGTCTAAAGTTCTTAAATTGATTATTGCAAATAATTCGGATAAAGATCAACCTTGGTTTGGGCAAATCTATTTATTTGCAATTTATAATTTACAACTTTCAAATAATATCATAAGAGAGTTATACTCAAAAGGACCTTTTGTTGTTAACATAAAATTATATGATTATTTTGAAGTTAGAGGCTTTCAAAACAGAATAGAAGCAATTTTATCTGAAAATTCTAAGGAAATATTTTCTTTCGGAAAAATGTATCAGACGCTGGTGCTTGAAAATTCTTCTGTTTCT
Source organism: uncultured bacterium (assembly GCA_964543925.1). Lineage (GTDB taxonomy): Bacteria > Fidelibacterota > Marinisomatia > SCGC-AAA003-L08 > TS1B11 > JADFNF01. The sequence continues at coordinate 1,168 of CAZJBG010000273.1, read as the reverse complement.
AGCCATACTTTAATTTTCGAAGCAACTGATGCTTTTTGGGTAAGACCATTATTTGACAAGGAGAAGATTAATTCAGAAGTATTTAAGGATTTATGGGATCTTCCGAGTAATTCTTTTGTTTTTGCTTCAAGTGTTTTGAAAAGACTTAAGGGTGTCGAAAACAATTATTTCGATTTTATTTCAAGGAATGAAGGAAGTTTGGAACAGTGGTTAAGATTGCCCATTCCATTTATCTCTTCAAGTTATGGCGAAATTGTTGAAGTCATAAACAAAAAAGAAGGAGATATATTAGTTCAACATTTTTTTAATCAAAATAAACTATATTATTCCGATAGCCAAGAGCTAACTCTTATCCAAAATAAACCAACGAATGAATTTGAAATAGGGACCGAAAATGTCTCTAAAGAAAGTTTTCAGTTATGGCCAAGCCTTATAACAATGAATCCTGATCAATTTACCTCTAGAATGTTAATGGATAAATATTCAATTAGGAATAGACCTCAGCATCCTGGATATGGTTATCCAGTTGAATTAGTAAATTTAAAACCTGCGTCTTATGATTCAATTATTTTCTATTCATCAAAATTAAAGGATTTTGCACCGGGTTGGCTGATTTTTGGATCTTGGCGATCAGCCATTTCAGAAACCACGAAACCCAGTGAGTATACCTACATATCACCTTTTTATCAAACCGTAAAAGTAATTAATTTTCTTGAAACATTTACAGAAAGTACTAAGCTAATTGCTGCAACAGAAGTTGTACCTCAAATAAATAATAATGTCAACGAAGAAAATTATTGGAAACGGATTATCAGTGTAAATACAAACAAACCAATACCATATTATCTAGCATCCCCACTTAGGGAAATGTCAGTAGAAATAATTTCATTTGAAGAAATCAACAAAACAAATAATTGGTTGATTCAATGGGTGAAAAATGGAAAGATCTTTTCGGATGAGCATGAGTATATTGAAACGCCAACAAATATAGTAAACAAAGTACTTGATTCAGTAAATAATGATGGTATAGATAAAATAGATCGAGTTTTAGGAATTGGTGAAAAAGTCGCTAAAAGAATTGTGAATATCAGGGAACAACTTTCCGAAGGAATTAAAATATCAGAAGGGGAAAATTTAACCGAATCTGAAAAATCAAATCGATTTATGA
>CAZJBG010000272.1:1270-2577 GCA_964543925.1 uncultured bacterium | reverse complement strand
GTATTCGTGTTTCCAGTCGGCATCTCTGCTCCCTTCGTCTAGGGCGGCCTTACTTAAGGCCGGTCAGTGTCTTGAATCGCTTGATGAACTCTTCGTTAAGCGGTAGCGGGTTCTCGTGGTTGCCCATAGCCGCTATGAAATTGGCATCGTTGTTGAGGGCGGGCGACGCCCCGGAGCCACCGTCGAAGTGTTGCACTGGGGCGATCGTCTGGCCCACCTTGGCCCTCAGGTCGTCTATCTGCTTCTGAAGTGCGTTGGTCTGTGTCTGTCTCTTGGCCTCAGATTCCATGGCGTCGGGTGAAGTCATCGCCATGAGGGATTCCGCAGGAACCCCATACTGAGTGGCGTAGTGTTGCGCCGTGCTCGCCTTGGCCTGGTATTCCACTTGGGAGTTGTAGAGTTGCTGCCGAAGTAGGGCGTCGCGGGTCGCAATCTTAGCGGCTCGTTCAGGAGATATGCCGTCTTCGTCCTGAAGTTCTTGCTGGTACTGCTGGGCTTGCTGCTGAAGCTGGGCTTGCTGCTGCTGACGCATCGCAGCGGCATTGGCTTGCTGCTGTTCCGCGATGATGCGTTCGTACTCGACGTTGCTCTGACGCAGGCGTTCAAGCTCAGGGTCGGGTGGCGCAGGAGGTACGGCCGCGGGCGGAGATTCGGGTGTCTCTGTGGGAGATGGTTGCGGCTCTGGAGATGTCTGGGAGGTTTCAGGCTCAGTGGGCGCCGACGGCGGAGCATCGGCAGCAAGAACCGCAAGCATATCTCCCTGGGAAGGAGGCGGAACGGGTGTCTCTTCGGGTGGTGTCGTCATCCATGCACCTTTTCTTCTCAGGCATCACCCGAGCAAGGTGCACAAAAAGGGGAGTCACCCTTCGAGCGTGCTTTCGCTTACTCGGGTGACTCCATATGCGGGCATTATAGCAAAGGCATCCGCTACATTGTCAAATCCAAACGCACCACTTGCCCCGGCCACCCATTAGCGACCGACTCCTGCGGCCTCTAGCAGTCGGTCTATCTCACGGTCAAGTTCATCAGTATCAGTGCCTTGTCCTTGCTGCTGGCCTCCGAGAAGCCTGTCAATTTCCGCATCCAATCCACTTGGTGCGGGAGTTTCGGTCACCACCGGGCTAGGAGTAGGCTCGACATTCTCCATGAAAAACCGGCGCCGGGATTCGATAACCAGGTCTTCTCTCCCTACACCGACCAGGAAGCGCTCACGAGCGCTCTGACTAGCCTCAATATCGTTCTTCTGGTCTTCGCCGAGATTCTCCCACACAATCAGGGGCAGAGGCTGACGGTTGCTATTTCTCTGT
>CAZJBG010000272.1:759-1260 GCA_964543925.1 uncultured bacterium | reverse complement strand
CGCGCTGTTCTGACGTCCAACCGGCTTCCAGGGCGGCCAACCGGACGGCAAAAACCGTGTCCGGCGCCGGTTGCGAACCCCTAAAGACCGGGGAAAGTCCCGGTATTCGCTGTGCTCCTTGACCAGTGACCCGGAGGAACAAGCCGCTAACCGGCGAGACGACGGTGGGGTCGTCAAAGAGTGCGTCCCGCTGCGCCAGGGCAAAAGCTATCGAACCTGGCTCGCTGGCATCCGGTGAAACCTCGTCAATATCCTCGAAGCGTTCGCCACGAGCGCCACGAGCCAGGTCATTGATACGGCGCCATTCCAACCAGACATTCAATCCGGGTTCGCCGCCTTCAATGCGTTCCGCCAATTCCAGCAAACCAGCCTCACGCTGTTGCTGTATGGCCTCCAAACGTGTCGAGAAACCCGGCCTGATCTTACTAACTTCTTCTACACGTTTGTCCGCCCGCACGACATCACGCAAAAAACGTTCCGGCAGGTCAAAGTAGCGTTGTC
>CAZJBG010000272.1:0-749 GCA_964543925.1 uncultured bacterium | reverse complement strand
CCGCCTATGGCCGCTACTGGCGAGCCTGCAAGAGCGCCTTTGGCGGCCTTGCCTATAATCGGCACTACCTCGCCGAGGGCAAAAGGCGTATGGGACCGCATAATCTGTTGAGCGAATTGAACGGGATTATCGCGTGTTCTACGGCCCAAGAAGTCTTCGCCGCTAACAAAGTCCCAGGTCTGAGACACTAGGCCTGACCCCATCGCCCTGAGCGCTCTTTCAGGGTGCCCGAGGGCCGTATTCGTGATGGCGCCGGCCAGAGAATCCCAGGTGCCCAGGAAAGACCAGTCGCGCCCGAAAGCCTTGACCCGCATGAAATTGGAATTCTTCCTACCGTTTACGATGAACCGAAAGTCGGTGTCACGCCCCTGGGCCTCATTGATCGCAACCGTTAGGCCCGTGGCCCAGCCTATCAGCTTCAGCAGAGAGTTACGGGCAATGCGTTGGTCTATTGGCGCACCCGGCCGCAGTCCCAGGGCACCCCGAGCGACGGTTTCTATACGGCTCTGAAGGAATCTCGGTGCGAACAGTAACAGATCGCCCATGACCTCACGAAGGCTACCCGGTTGTTTGCCCGGCACCCATCCAGTGGCAGTGTTCATGGCCCTGGCGATACGGTCAAGTTCGCCGGCTTTTACCAGTTCCCGCACCGTCCGTCCCTTGGCAAGTTGGCCCGCCAATTCATGGTCGGCCCACTCCAATCTCAACGCGTCGCCGAAGTTGCCGAACGCCCGGTTAGCTTGTTTCAC
>CAZJBG010000271.1:0-2580 GCA_964543925.1 uncultured bacterium | reverse complement strand
CACTCATCATGCAAAATAGTTTTCCAAATAAACTAATTCAAGAAGACTGGAATAATTGGAATTTAAATTATGATAGTCAAGTAACAATATCCTCATTTAGCAACGGAGATTTCACATCGAATCTTAACGTCGTTTCAAATTTATATCCTCCCAATCAACCTGGTGATTTTAGTGTATTCATAGGAGACCTCTCTCAATATGGAGATCTACAGACCATCAATGGAGATTATTCCATAACTGAGTCGGAGACTGTTCCTCCTGCCTCCGGTTGGACCCAAGCGTTAAAACCAGATGGTGATGTAGAGACCGGATGGAGTAGGGGTGCGGGACTACCACACCACGAAGCTGTGGGTGAGGATCCCGATAGTTGGGATGGACTAACTCTTGTAGCCAATGAACAGACAGGGGCAACCCCATATGAAAGATTTACTTTTGAAGAAGTAGAGATACCGACTGGTGCTGTTATAACCTCAGTAGTGGCAAGAGTTGCTTTTTTCCAAATGACTGGTGGAATACCGCAAGTAAATCTTTACTTTGGTGGATATCAAGGCTGGACGGATTTAGTGAAATGGGACCCAGGTTGGGTTCCATCAGTACAAAATTATACGTGGACTGGTCTAACTGGTTCACAAGCTGATTTAAATGGGCTGCAAATAAGATTCAAAGCTGACTGGACGGGAGCTAACCTCCCTCCATGGTGGGCTGGCATCTATGCCGTAGAAGTTTTTGTATACTACGATACCGTTGATAGTTCTGGTTCTGGTTCCCAGATAATTGTCCCCACCCAAGATATCCTTGGTCAATGGATGCCTTATCCGATGGAGGCTCCTTATTATAACTATGACAAAATAGACGAGTACCCCTCCAAGTCAGGGGCTGATTATATTACGGCAGCCGGCCCTCCAGGGCAGTTATCTCAGCTCCAGTTAGCAGATTTTACTCTTCCTGCAAATACCGTGGTGAGTAAGGTTGAAGTATGGCTATGGGGTTATATAAACCATGTAGGTACTTACCAGAATGACGTGAGCATAAGCTGGAACGACGGCGGTAGCTGGAGTCCCTACAAAGACGATTCAGATTCCTGGGTTTGGAATAATGGTGGTTACGATTACAGATACGATTTTACTGGGTTGAGTAAGAGCCAATCAGACCTTAATGGACTTTCGGTAAGTGTTAGAGGGGATGGTTATTTCAACCCTCCAGATCCTCCCCAACAATTCCAATTGAGAACACTCTGGGTGAAGGTTTATTACGAAAGCCATAATCCTGGCTTAGAAGTCCAGATCGATATGGAGGTTAATGAGCCTGACTTAATTTCGATCGAAACTCTAGAATATTCACATCAGACAGATATATCTCAAGTCATGGATTTAGATATTTGGAATTGGCAAACAAGCTCTTGGTATGAGATTGAAAGCGTGAATAATTTTGCTACGTTTGATGATGATTCATTCACTTTAGGCCCAAGCAGTCCTTATGTAAATGCTTCTGATGGAGTAAGACTTCGATATCAAGCCACAGGTAGTAACCCCTTTCAATTAGAAATTGATAGGTTAGCTCTTAATTATAAGTATCTACCGTCAGGGAACCGTTTCGCAGATCTTACAAAGACTATAAATGACTCCTTTTTAAATCGATACGATACAGGATTCTCGAATTATAAGAAACTATATGATGTCACTATTGAATTCGACTATAATTATTATCCCGATAATCCTTCCTACCTCGACTATGCCAAATTTTACATCGATACAACAGAATTTATCTTACTAGAAGGAACCAGTAACACATTTTCGAACACGTTTGAGTTTGATTCAGCTTCTGATAATGATTTCTTGGTTAAATTCACCCTCTCTAACGGAGATTTAGAATTAAGTAATATGGATTATGACATCACTTTCAAATGCCGTGATACTTCTGATAATACAATATTACAGCAAGATTTCTTAGTCGAGTTCGCAAATGAAAGTGAGTTAGCCTTCATATCAAATTTAACCACTACGTATAATTTTATTACAGTCAGTGACGGACTTACCTACATTAATAAATATGGAAGAACAAATAAGCTAGAGATCATATTTAACGTAAAAGTTGATAATCTATGGTATAATGAGGTATATACTCATTTTACAGACACTTCTGAATCAGGAGAAGTAAGCTTTAACATCTTTCAGTTTATGGAAAACAATGGATTGCGTACACTTGAGGATTTTAAAGTTGAATATGTGATACAAGGGCACAATACTGATTTAACCGTTAATGATATTACAGTAGAAGACTATTACCAAATGACGGAATCTTATAGAGTAACCAACTTAATTACAGGCTCAATGTCTGGTTGGATACCGTTTGATTCAAGCGTCATAACTAAATTAGATGATTTTGGTACTTTACCAAATAAATTTAGTATTGAATATTCAGTTACTGACGCCGCTGGAAACGTGAATATAACTTCAACTTACAATGGAGATACCTATCAATTTATTACGTTTTCGAGAGAATTATCAATTACTCTCTCAGATGATAATATCGACCTCAACGGGTTCACTAATCGAGAAATCTCCTTCCAAGATACTGGTC
>CAZJBG010000270.1:0-2581 GCA_964543925.1 uncultured bacterium | reverse complement strand
ACCAACCACTGGCAAACAGGCTGCTGAGGGACAGATCGGCATAGCGGGTCTGTCCCCCAAAGCCCTGCCCCAGGGCGGGACTCCCAGTCATCAATAGGCATGCGCTCAGCCACGCAAGTTGTTTTTGCAAGGCATCACCCCAAAATTGTGCGTGTTATCGGAAAATAAGTTTTAGTAAATCAAAAACGGATCAGAGCAGTTCAGCAGAAGGCTGGAGGGGCGCGGCCGGAAAAGGCCACCAGATCGGCAGTGTCAATTATTTGAATAATTGGGAGGATCCACGGTCCGTAGCTGGCTAGACCGAGCAGGGTCTGAGCCGGAACCATCATGGTTTGGGCATCACTGGCCCCCCGGAGCCAGTAGCAGTCGGCGTGATGGACTCCATGGGCTGTCTCCTCCACCAACTGCCTGTTAAAGGTCGGCTCGAGGTTGTGTCCCAGGCAGTGCCCGCTGCCGTCCACCAGGGTGGGGGCAAAACTGAACATCAGAACAGCGCCAAGGGTCAATAGGCTCACGATGGATCGCATGGGTTGCTGAATTAACATTCCCTTACGGCCCAAATTCAAGGAATTTCATCAGTGGTGCCATCAGGCTCCCTTGTCACCCCATCATTGGGAGAACTTGGGAATGTCCTTTTCGTGCCGGGCCTTAAACTCCGCATAAGCTTCGCTGTCGGTATAATCGATGATGCTGATGATCTGATCCCCTGAGAAAGTGAGTACCGAACAGGTCCGCACCTGCAGGATGTCCTCGGGGTAGGCGGCCAGCCAACTCTTCTCATGGATTTCCACAAACACCTTGCCGCTGATCGGGTCTTCATACCAGTCACGGGACAGCTCCTCATACTCAAAGCCCGGCCCCAGGCCCGTCTCCCGGTTCTCGAAGGAGGCTATCACCCGCTCCCGCCCTTCGAAACGCCCCCCCAGGGGCGGCTGGCCCAGCATTTCGTACACCAGGTCCGGGTGCAGCACCTGGTTCATGCCCTCCTTGTCGCCGGCAAACATGGCCGTCTCAAAGGCCTTGCCAATATCGATGAATCGTCCCATGGGTGTCTCCTCGATTATATGGGATGGTTGACTTCGTTCGTTGCCGAGGCCGTTGAGGCCGCGCCTCCTTCTCGCTGGGCGGGTGGCACAAGCACCAGTGTCAGGGCCGTTAGCAGCGCCAGACCGACGTAGGCCCCAGTAAAAATCCAGGGAGCGATATCGTAGTAGAGCAGCTCGTAAAACAGGCGCCCAAAGAAGGAGCGCCCATAACCGCCTTGCCCCGCTGCTACCAGCAGCCAGTTTTCCAGGAGCGTCAACGGGCAGATCTGCCCCACGACGGCCTCGACGGCCACCAGGCCGATGCAGCCCAGATGCACCCAGCGGAAGACCCGGTTGCGAATCCAGCGCCAGTTGAGCAGTGCCCCCGTGAGGATCAGGATAAATCCCACCAGCACAAAGGCGGCATACCCCAGGTGGACCGCCACCACCAGGTCCGAGAGCAGGGGTAGTAAGATGGACCTAAGCATAATACATCTTTCCGGTCTGGCGCCTATCGGGGACCTCGCCCTCCCCGAGTAAATCCCCCGGTAAAGTTATGAATATGTTATTCGAAACAACCGGATTATGTCTAGATTCGTCCCCCATGATACCTTTCGAAACGCCCCGTCTTGAAACCTTGATCGATGCCTGATCCGGCGCCTCCACCCGTCATGCCGGTGCCGTGGAAGCTCATACCCGCCACCTTTGTCGATCGCCCCAACCGCTTTATCACCAACATTCGCATCGACGACGACGACGTTCGGGCCCATCTCCCCGACCCCGGCCGTCTCCTGGAGCTGCTCCTCCCCGGTGTGGACCTGCTGGTCCAGCACAATCCCGGCCCCCAGCGCAAAACCGACTATACCACCCATCTCGTGCGCTACCGGGACCGGTGGGTCTGCATCAATACACTCCTCCCCAACCAATTCGTGGCATTTCTCCTCAATGATCATGCCCTCCCAATCCTCAAGGACTGGTCGCTGGCCGGAAGGGAAGTCACCAAGGACCACAGCCGGTTCGATTTCCTGCTGGAACGGGGCGGGGAACAGCTGTGGTTGGAGGTCAAATCGGTCACCTACGCGGAGGACGGTATTGCCCAATTCCCCGACGCCGTCTCCGAGCGCGCCGCCCGCCATGCCCGGCACCTGGCCCAACTGGCCCGCGAAGGCTACTCGGCCATGATCCTGTTCGTCATCCAGCGGGACGACGCCCGCCTGTTCACCCCCATGTGGGACCGGGACCCCGACGTAGGCCGGGCGCTGAACGAGGCCCGGGAGGCGGGCGTAGCGATCCACGCCATCAAAATTGCCGTGACGCCAGAGACCTTCACCTACGCCGGCGAGGTGCCGGTGGACCTGACGCCGCCGGCCTCATAACCCGTAACCTAGATTTTTCCCAGCGCCCGCCCCAGGTCGTCAATAATATCCTCCACATCCTCCAGCCCCACCGAGAGCCGCACCAGGCCGTCGGTGATGCCCGCTTCCAGGCGTTGCTCCCGGGGCACCCCGGCGTGGGACATGGAGGCCGGGTGCATGATGGTGCTGTCCACCGTCCCC
>CAZJBG010000269.1:0-2604 GCA_964543925.1 uncultured bacterium | reverse complement strand
TGGAATTCGCCTCTCAACATCTCGACCAGTTTGGACCGGATGACATCGTTGAGCTGCAAAATGACGCCGTTATCGCCGCCGTTCACGACCAGGTTTCCGCGGGTCTCGATGTCATCACCGATGGTGAGCAGACCCGTTTCGACTTCAACCTTTCCTTTTATGGCTATCTGGACGGCATCGAGCTGGAATCCGCCTCCCCCCGCCGCTTTGGTCCCCCGGCCCATGACCAGCGCGGCAAGCATGGGATCGTCGGCGAGCTCACCGCCCTCCGGGGTCTGGGAGCTGTCGCTGAGTTTGAGCGCCTCAAGGCCCTGGCCCCGGCTGGCCCGGTCCTGAAAGCCTCGCTACCCGGCCCCTACACCCTCAGCGGGCGGCTGATCCCCAACCGGCAATACACCGACCGCTATGCCGTCACCGAGGCCCTGCTGCCCATCGTCCGGGCCGAACTGGAAGCCCTGGTCGCTGCGGGCTGCCGGGAGATTACGGTTGATGAGCCTTCCATGAGTTGCTATGCCTACCGGGAGGACCCGGCCCGTTTCGTGGACATCTTTAATCGTACGGTGGAGCCGGTGGTGGGCAAGTGCCGCCTCTCGACCCATCTGTGTTTCGGCAATTTCAAAGGCCATGCTGTCGGTCTGCGGCGGTATGCACCCATGTTTCCCGCCTTCCTTGACCTGCAGGTCGACGAGATTCACGTGGAGATGGCCAGTCGCGAATTCGCCGAAATCGATATCATCCAGACCATCGCCGAAAACAAGGACGTGGCCGTCGGCATCATCGACGTAAAGAGTTACTACATTGAGACGGTTGAGGACGTGGCCGACCGGGTTCGCCTGTGTCTGAAGCACGCCCCGGCCGACCGGCTGTCATTTGCTCCCGATTGCGGACTGAGCCAGACCGCCCGGTGGGCAGCCCAAAAGAAATTGCGCAACCTGGTGGCCGGCGTGCAACTGGTGCGTGATGCCCTATGATTGAACCGGTCTTGCAGGATGACGCCTTTCTAGCCGATGTGCTGGCCGCGCGGCAGGATATGGACCAGTTCCACCTTTGGTGGCTGGGCCAGAGCGGCTACCTGATTCAGTGGGCCGGCCGGCACCTGCTGATTGACCCCTACCTGTCCGACTCCCTCACCAAAAAATATACCGGTACGGCCATACCCCACGTGCGCATGACGGAGCGGGTGGTAGCGCCGGAGCGGTTGGACTACATAGACGTAGTAACGTCCAGCCACAATCACACCGATCACCTCGACGGCGAAACATTGGGGCACCTGCTCAGTGTCAATCCCGCCATGCAGCTGGTGATCCCGGAGGCCAATCGCCAGTTTGTCGCCGACCGCCTGCAGATCGATCCCGGCCGGCCGCTGGGGGTTGAGGATGGGACCCGCCAGTCGGTCGCGGGGTTTGAGTTCATCGGCGTGCCGTCGGCCCACGAGGCCCTTGAGCGCGATGAGCATGGCCGGGACAAATTTCTCGGTTACGTCATCCGCTTCGGCCGCTGGACCATCTACCACGGCGGTGATACGGTGCGCTATGACAGCATGGCCGAGCGCCTCCAGGCCTGGCCTATCGATGTGGCCCTCCTCCCGATCAACGGCACCGACCCGTCCCGGGGGGTACCGGGCAATTTGACCGGCCCTGAAGCCGCCCAGCTGGCCCATGACATGGGTGCGCGACTGGTTGTGCCGGGCCACTACGAGATGTTCGAATTCAACACGGCCTCCCCGGAGCCATTTATCAATGCAGCCCGGGACCTGGGACAGCCGGTGCGCCTACTGCGCTGCGGGGAGCACTGGAGCAGCGCGGAGCTGGAAAGGAGCATGAACCGATCATGAGCACCCGGAAATGGAAAATCGCGGGAATCAACTTCGATCACATGCACATGGGTGACAATCTTCGAATGGCTCATGAACATCCCCAGGCCGAGATTGTCGGCATCTGTGATGAGCAGCCGGAACGTATGGCCGATGCCATCAAGAATTTTGCCCTCCCTGATGATCGTGTCTTCACCGACTACCGCGCGTGCATCGAAAAGACCCGTCCCGATATCGTGCTGCTCTGTCCGGCCACGGCCCAACACGGCCAATGGACCAGCCAGGTGGCTCCCTTGGGCGTCCACATCATCATGGAAAAGCCATTCGCGGCCTCCCTCACCGAAGCCGACGAGATGACGGTTGCCATGGAGAACACCGGGAAAAGGTTGGTCATCAACTGGCCCCTGGCGTGGTACCCGCCCCACCGCACGGCCAAGCGGCTCATCGACGAAGGGCTCATCGGCCGTGTCATCCAGGTCCACTACTACGATGGCAATCGGGGGCCGGTGCGTCATGCAGCGGATAAGATCGAAATTTCACCGGAGGAAGCCCAGCGCGAGAAGGCCCGGAGCTGGTTTTACAGCAAAACGCGCGGCGGAGGGTCGCTCCTGGACTACCTGGGCTACGGCACGACCCTGGGCACCTGGTTCATGGACGGCCGGGTGCCCATCGAAGTGACGACCACCATTGATCAGCCCCAGGGTCTGGAGGTGGACGAGTACAGCATCACTGTGGCCCGCTACGCGGAAGGCCTGAGCAAGTTTGAGACGCGCTGGGGTACCTTCACCGAT
>CAZJBG010000268.1:559-2615 GCA_964543925.1 uncultured bacterium | reverse complement strand
CCTGGCCGCTGGCGCCGAATTCGCCGATGCTGGTGTAGGGGGCGGCCCGGGCGGTGGGGGCGATGAGGAGGGCGAGGGCGAGGGCGGTGGCCAGCAGCCCGCCGAAGATGTGGCGGAGGCGGCTGCGGATGGCTCGTGTCCTGGTCACGTTCGCTTCAGCTCCGATCCGTGTTTGGTTGGTCATCGCCAGCGCCTCCCGCTGCGGCTCTGGCGCCGCTGTCTCTTGGCGCTCGCGCGCTTCAGCCTCACGGTGCGGGACTTGACGCCGCGGCCCGTGGCCCTGGCCTTCAGGGTCCTGCCGCTCCTCAGCAGCCGCTTGCCCTGGCGGCTGAGCCTGACCTTGAGCGTCCTGGAGGCGCCGGGGGCGAGGTTGAAGGAGGCCTTGCCGATCAGGACGTTCCTGATCTTGCGGTGCTTGGGCTTGCCGGTCTTGACCCTGGCGAGGAGCTTCAGGGTCCCCTTGCAGGGCCCCGCCGCCCGGCAGGAGAGCTTGACCAGGGCCCTGCCGCCCTTGACCGCGGCCGTGCCGCGGATGATCGCCTTGCCGGCGGGCGGGGTTCCGGCGTCGCCGTCGGCCTCGTTGTCGTCGCCCGAGGACGAGCAGCCGGGGTCGGCGGGGTAGTCGATCCGCCCGTCGCCGTCGTTGTCTGTGCCGTCTTCGCACTGCTTGGCGGGGGGTGGCGGGGCGGGAACCGCGTCGAAGTTGGCGACGACCGCCCTGTCTTCGTCAAGGGTCACCACGCAGGCCCCGGTGCCCAAGCAGGCGCCCGACCAGCCGGCGAAGGTCGAGCCGGCGGCGGGGGTGGCGGTCAGGGTGACTTCGGTCCCTTCGAGGTATTCGGCCGAGCAGGTCGCGCCGCAGTCGATCCCGGCGAGGGAGCCGGTCACGGCGCCCGAGCCCGAGCCCGTCGTGGAGACGACCAGGTTGTGCTTGTTGAGCGCGAAGCTGGCTTTGACCGTCTTGTCGGCTCTCAGCGTCACCTCGCAGGTGCTGCCGGCTTTTGTGTCGCAGCCTTCCCAGCCGGTCAGGTGGGAGCCGGGGTCGGCGACGGCGGTCAGGGTGACCGTCTCTTCCTCGTAGAACGCGGCTTCGCATTCGGGGCCGCATTTGATCCCTTCGGGGGCGCTGGTGACGGCGCCCGAGCCGGCGCCTTCGGTTGCGAGCGCGAGGGTGTGCTGGGGGGTCGCCTCGAAGGCGGCGGTGGCGCTGCGGGCTTCGTCGATCGTCACCTCGCAGGGCTCGCTCGCCGCAGCGGCGGCGCAGGCCCCGCCCCAGGCGGCGAGCCGGTTATGGAGGTCGGGGGTGGCGACGAGGGTGACCGTGGCGCCCTCGTCGTAGGCGCCTTCGCAGGCGCCGGCGCCTTCGGTGCAGCCGGAGATCGGGCCGGAGTCGGCGCTGACCGAGCCCTGGCCGGTGACCGAGACCTTGAGGCTGTGGGTGATCGGGGCGAAGCCGGCTTCGAGCTCGACGTCTTCGCTCATCGTCACTTCGCACGGCGAGGCGGTGCCCGTGCAGGTGCCGGGGTCGCCGCTCACCGCCGTCCAGCCGCTGAAACTGCTGTGGAGGGAGGGGGTCGCGGTGAGGGTGACCGCGGCGCCCTCGTTGAACTGGGCCGATTCGGAGCCGCAGGCCGAGCCGCATTCGATCCCCGGCGGGGAGCTGGCGACGGCGCCCGAGCCGGCGCCTTCCTTTTCGACCGTCAGGGCGTAGGTGATCAGCTCGAAGGTCGCGGTGACGCTGTGGGCTTCGTCCATCGTCACTTCGCAGGGGCCCATGCCGCTGCAGTCTTCGCTCCAGCCGGTGAATTCGGAGCCCGTTTCTTCTTCGGCGGTCAAGGCGACTTCGGCGCCTGCCGGGTAGCTGGCGGCGCAGGCTTCGGCCGGGCCGGCTTCGACTTCGCATTCCACCGTGCCTTCGCCCGAGCCGGTCGTTGAGACCGTGAGGGGGAATTCGGTCGGCGGTTCGAGGTCGAAGCCCGCGGTGACGCTGTGGGCTTCGTTCATCGTCACTTCGCAGGGGCCCATGCCGCTGCAGTCTTCGCTCCAGCCGGTGAAT
>CAZJBG010000268.1:0-459 GCA_964543925.1 uncultured bacterium | reverse complement strand
CTTCTTCGGCGGTCAAGGCGACTTCGGCGCCTGCCGGGTAGCTGGCGGCGCAGGCACCGGGGCCCGAGCCGGTGTTGCAGAGCACCGTGCCTTCGCCCGAGCCGGTCGTTGAGACGTTGAGGGTGAATTCACCAGGCGGCGGTTCGAGGTCGAAGGTGGCTTTTAGCTTGACTGCTTCGCTCATCGTCACTTCGCAGGGCGAGGTGACGCCTTCGCAGGTGCCGGGGGGGGCGCCTTCGACCGTCGTCCAGCCGCTGAATTCCCAGCCGGCTGCGGCTTCGGCGGTCAGTTCGACCACTTCGCCTTCGGGGAATGGGGCCGAGCAGGTCGGTTCGCAGGCGATCCCGGCGGGGACGCTGGTGACTTCGCCGCTGCCTTCGAGTTCGACCGTGAGGGGGAATTCGGGGGGGGGGCTGCTCGAGCACCTCGACCTTCGCCCTGTTCTCGAGGATGCCTATT
>CAZJBG010000267.1:0-2620 GCA_964543925.1 uncultured bacterium | reverse complement strand
GCCCGGTTGTCGTCATCGTCCAGGGACGAATACCGGTTGCGGTCCAGCTGGCTGATGCCCAGCTCCACCTGGGCGCTGCGCCCTTCGGCCCGGCCCTTGAGCTGCCAGGTGGCGCCGATAAAGTCCTGGGTCTGGGGCAGTTTGAGCTGGCGAAACGGCGCGTAGGTCGCCTGATACTGGCCGCGATCCTGGGGGTCGACCCATCGGTAAACGATCCCATTGCCCTCCACGACCCGCCGGTATTCACCCCGGTCACCGGCGTTGAAAAAGCGCACGGCAAACTGGCCCTGACTCGGCCCCCGCCAGACATAGTGCCCCCCTTCCAGGTCGTAGCTCCCCGCCCCATCCTCCACCGCCGTTGAAACGGTGGCCTCCTCCACCTGGTCGCCGACCTGTGCCAGGGCCTGGCGGTCCTCGCTGGACAGGGAGAACTCCAGGTTACTTTCCAGGTTGTCCCGCTCACTGAAGGCGGTGACCGCCACAGTCGAGCGCTCCGAGCGCCAACTGGAGGCGAGGTAGCCGGTGGTGCGGTTATACACCAGGTCGGTATACTCGAAATCGACGACGATGCGGCTGTCATTGCGAATGGTGTGGCGGGGCGTGAAGGTGATCTCACCGGTCGTATAATCAATGGTGTAGTCGAGGCTCTCCCCCCGCTGCAGCTGGGTGCCGTTGAGCCAAACCACTTCGGTGCCCGCCAGGACGATCAGGGTTCGGGAGCCTTCATGGGAGCTGAGGACATACGGTCCCTGGCTGCCATCGGTCCCCTGAAAATTTTGGCTCCGGTACCTGCCCTGGCTGCCGGCCAGAGCCCCCTCACTCCGCCACGGCCCGCGCCGCAGCGTGACGTGCATCCCTTCCAACTTGCGCTCAAAGGATGACAGGCCCCCGCCCCCGCTCTTGAGCATGAAATCGCCAACTTCGACGCTGCCCCACCCACTGCTGATGGACAGCCTGACCTGGTCCAGTTCGTTGAGAGTCCGGGTATCCCCTTCAGGCTGGATCGGCAGGTTCTGGTCGGTGAGGTTCCCGTTGATGAACACGCCGTTGGCCAGTTCGCCCTGGAGGCGGAGATTCAACCCCCCGGTAAAGTTGGCCCCCTGTCCCGATGCCAGGGTCAGGCCGCGAAAGAGGGTCCCGGCCGTCACCAGCCGCTCATCCCTGCGTGCCCCGGCGTAACCCGGATTTGCAGCACCGGGGGGTGCGGCGGGGGTGCCAGGGGATAAGGCGAGGGAATCGGAAACCCAGGCAGAGAGGGGCGGCAGGTAGCGCCACGCCGGGCCGAAAGTAGTGGTGGTCAACCCGTCCCACACCTGGTAACGCACCGCCACCAACTGCTCCCTGCTAGGCGGTTCCCGCCACCGGACCGTGCCGGTCAGGGGATCGAGGCGGACCTGCGAGGAGTCCAGCAAACGTGACCCCCGGTCATGCAAGGTCCAGCTCCCCTGGATGACGGGATGATGACTGAGGGTATCGATCAGGTGAGCAGGTGAAAACAGGAAGGTGTCCTGGAAAGTCGTCACCTGGCCCTCCAAGACGCCCATCAGCGCCAGCATCGCCCATAGCCCTCTCACGGACAACTCCCTTGCACACCTACTTGATAAGGTGCAGCACCCGCAGAAAGCCGTCGGGATCAAGCCCGTAGAGCGCGGGTTTTTTCACCGCCAAGTCGATAAAGCCGGCGCTATGGGGCAACCGGTGCAACTGGCGATCCTCCCGGTTGAGCAGGATAATCTCGTTTTCAGCCACCAGGAAAAGGGAGGCATCGAGGCTGGTCATGGCCAGGAGGGGGGCCCCCGGCTCTATGGGGAAACGCCAGTCAAGGTCGCCGCTGAGGTGGAAGCCGAACACCTCCTTGGCCACCGGGTCCCACACCGCTACCCCGGTGGGTGTCTCGGTTAGCAGGGCCGGGTGCTGCACGGTGGCCGCACCGCTGGCTTCATCGGCCACCACGTCCAGCTGCCCACCGCTGTCATCGAACAGGTACAGCCCGGCTCGATGCTCGAATATGACCCAGAACCGCTGGCGGGTATCCCGGATGAAGTCGATGGGCAGCCGGTCATCGGGCAGGGGGGTGACGGCCACCGGGTTCAGCCGGGAGTCCAGGCGAATAATCTGGATCCGGCCCTGGTCCAGGACAAACACCGAATTCTCTGCCGCGGCCAGTGCCCAGGGCAGGTCCAGGGCATCGACGCCTGAGCCCCAGCCCCCATAGCGATAATGGACGGCGCCGGTAACGTCGGCTGCCAGGACTTCCAGAGAGCGGCTATCAAGATAGTAGAAACCGTCATCCCAGGGTGCGGCCTCCACGGCCACCAGGCCATCGGTCGGGCTGGGCAGGGGCAGCCGTCTCGATTCATGCAGTGTCTGGGCAGTCGACGGGGCCGCCGGCCATGCCAGAGAGACCACCAGCAGCCAGACCGGGACATGAGCCGGGGACCGGATGGTGTGACCCTTTAGGAAGGGGCGGCCTCGTGGCGTCCTGATTGGACGGTTTTCGACAGGCGATAGAGCAGATAGCCGCCGATCATGACCAGTATCGCGCCGATATATTGCGCTCCGGTAAACCCGAAGGCATACTGGCGGTTGGTCCGGATGAACTCGATGAGAAAGCGTTCGG
>CAZJBG010000266.1:0-2629 GCA_964543925.1 uncultured bacterium | reverse complement strand
AGCCGTTAGCGGATTTTCGGTCACCACGAGTTTTATAAATGGTAAATAGATTATTGTATATGCTTAAAAGTTCCTTGAAATTATAGGAATCAGCTAATTGGGAATCTGAGACAGCGGTATATGGAGGGTCATCATATTCTTTCCATAGACATATCTTATTACCTTTTAATAATTCCCAGTCAACCCTCACTCCTCTTTCCGGAAAAGAAAAATTTTCAAAACCGACAGTAGATGGAAACTTACAATTCCGAACAATGAATATTGTTTCAATTTTGCTACCATGAAAGTCAACTATTGTTTTCTTAAAATCAATATTCCGTAATGTTAATGTATTAATTTCACTCCCCATAATTCTAAACGATGAGGGCATAATATTGCCGCCAAAATCAATTGAACAATTATTTAAGCGAAGAGTTTTAATTTCAGAAAGTTCAACACTAAAGTATATGTCATTTTCTTTTCGATTTGGAAGAGGAATAAATTGACAATCCCTAAAATAAAATCCATCAGAAGTGGTATTGATAATGAATATTGCATCATTAAATTCACATTCATTAAAGGAAACTCCATTTTTAAAATTACCACTATCAAATACTAAAAAATTAAACTTACATTTTCTTACGGATAACCATAGATTTTTACAGTCCCAGAATTCAAGCCCACGTTTAAATTCAATAAATCCTAAAAAAATAAATAAATCCTCTCTAAATTTGCAGTTTATAATCTTAACATTAGCATTAACAGTTAGCTTTTTAGAAACAAGAATACTATCTAAACTATCTCGTTTTGACCATGGTCTGTACAATATATCATTAGGATTATTCTTTCCATCATAATAAATCTCCGCATCCTTTAAAATATAATCATTTTCTTTACAATTCACCATTTCTTCAATCCATTCACTAACAGATAATTTTCTTTTATACTCGTTTTGAGCGTAAACAGTCAGCGAAGTAAAAAGAAGAAAGCAGATTTGAAGAGCTGAGATAGTTATTATTTTAGTGTTCACAGGTACTTTTTTTTAGTTTTCAAGCGGGCAATATTGTATTACTTAAAGCCAAAACTATCAATAAATAAATAGCAAAACAAATTGTGGGAATAATAAAATTATATCTGAATGACAATCTCAATCCACATATTCCTTCCGCAGTACAAAAGTAATTGAGATTCTTTGTAAGTAGAATTGATAATGATCTTGTTTATTGTATTTGCCGCTTTCACGAAAGAAAATTTTGTATTCCGCTAATCAAATTATTAAAACTACTTGAGCTGTTGTTTTCGATATCTATATATTTAGGTATTTCTCTTGATGCGAATCCTTTTGTGAAATCATTACACAACCTTGTCATTTCATCTGTCCCATTTAGCAGATCAGGATCTCTGAATTTTGACTTGTTTGCAAATTTTGAAGCTTTTGATTTAGGGTATACATTCTCTACCGCTTTCAAATCTCCGAGATACCAACACTCCAATTCCCTGCATGCTATTCTAACTAAATGAGGTAGATTACAATTGTTTTTAATTAATTTGACCAGTTGATCTTTAATAAGAACACATTTGGCAGAATTCTGGTCGTGAATAATGATCAACTTGACCGGTAGATGATAGTGCTGATAAGCTCTTGCTTTTCTTGGAATTGATTTTCTCAGGTCGTTTTTTCATTCATGAGGCCTGATAAAACAATTCACATTGAGTTCATATCCTTCCGGTAAGATTTTAAGAAGTATAACCCTAAGAAAATTATACATAGATCGCTCTTCAACCAATATCTCTATTTGCTCGTTTTTCATTGCGTGCTGGTACCTGCGAAATACTTCTGTTTCCACAAATTGCCTAAAAGATCACCTTCATTAACCAAGCTGGTTACCATTTGGTCTTCTTCAGCGCGTTTAATAATCGTATAGCCGTCTTCCTTTACAAGCCAGAAAACTTCATCAAGATTCGCTCCGTTTAACAGATCAGGTGAATGAGAAGATACAAATACCTGCCCTCCCTTTTTTGCATATAAACGAAACTCTTCCATCAATTCATTTAGCAGTAATGGGTATAATTGGTTTTCAGGTTCTTCAATGCATAACAATGGATGGGGAGAGGGGTCGTGAAGTAAAATCAGATATGCGAACATTTTTATTGTACCGTCTGAAACATAGCGGGCAACGAAGGGATCCTTAAAAGAATCATCCTGAAATTTCAAAACGATGCGGCCATCAACTGTAGTTTCGGCTTCCACATTAGCAATGCCTGGCACACGCTCTTTCATTTTTTTCAGTATAACCTTAAACCTCTCCTTATGATTTTCATATATATATTGTGCTACTAAGGGCAGGTTTTCTCCTGTCAGGGATAAATGTTCTGCATAACCGGCATCTCTGCTTGATCGCGCCTCAGATATATGAAAATCAGATACATGCCAGTTTTCGATAAAATCACGAAATGCATTTGCTGCTTTAAACCTATCAAACTGGCCTAATCCTTTTATGGCCAGAATATCGGGAGAGCCCAGTGTTTGAGATTCTCGCGTCAGATTGTCATCCTGCTTATCAAAATCTTCTTCATTGGTTATCGCATAACCTTTTCCCTTGGCAAAATCCAGAAAATGATATGGGGAACCGTAGGAACTTCTTTTATA
>CAZJBG010000265.1:0-2634 GCA_964543925.1 uncultured bacterium | reverse complement strand
TCATGCACCGCAACGGGGGGACCGGCAGGCCCCTCCATCAACGAGCCCCAGCCAAGGGAGCCAAAAAGACCGCTACCGTTCCAGCCTGAGGCGGGGCTCGCCGATCGAGCCTTCATGCGGTGGGTGAAACATCTCGCGGTGCTACATCATCCTATTTAAAAGACTATGAATCGCTATTGCGTGGTTTTGTACCTAATTATAACGACTCTATTAATTTGATTATTTCGGCTGCGTCTTTCAGACTACGGCCTGAAGCATAAGGATAATTACTGATTTCCTTTTTACCCGAATAGTATTCATAGTCAGATTCTTCTCTGCGGTCTTTCAGTCGGTCAAGCTTGAGACCAAGTCTTGACCTAGTCCTTTCTCTATGTTCCTTGTAATATTCAACTATCTTCTGGTTCGAACCGCCGTAACCTTGAGTCCCATGCTCTTCGGTCTCTAATCTTATGGCTGCCTTATTATAAGCAGCATAATATGCACGACTTATCGAAGCGCGACAGCAGGCTTCTTCATCCGCCAAGGCACCCTTCCGGTCATGTAGTTCCTGAGCGATCCTTAAATACTCCGACCAATCCATGCTAGTCAAACGCTAGATTAAAGTTGAGAAGACCCTTAGTTCTATGCAGGTTGTCGAGGAACCACTCATCATCAAATGTATCCAATCTATCATGTGAATCTTCTATTGATCCTTGGTGGTGAACATACCCAAACAGCTCTTGATATGGCTCCTCCGGGTCAGATCGCAAAACAAGGTCAACAAGCATATCGGCACCGAAGATTCTCTGTAACTGGGAGAATGCCTCAAGAAGAACATCGCCTAAAAAGCCACTTTTTTCTAAGAATGGGTAGACCTGATCGGGGTCGTCGATTTTGTAAATGTTTGCGATCTGATTAAGTTTCTGCTTGTCAATAGCTCTTGGTTTCTGTGGGAATAACCCCATTTGAGGAAAATCAAAATGACGAACCGAAATCGTAAAGTTATTGTTGCGTTTCGGCCATATAAAATTTTTATCGGTGGAGAACCATTGAGCACCCTCCAAAGTAAAATAGTTCTTACTCTCCTTAAAAAGTATGTCTTTCGATAGAGAGACTGCTATGGATCGCGGGAATTTTACATCAAGTATATTCTCCCAATCGTTAGAAGGTAGAATCGCTTTTGACTGGAAATCCATATGGTCTATCTGATCTGTATATGGGATCACATCACTCATGAAGACTTCGTCTCCAAAATATGTCGAAGTTCAACAAGTAAAAGCACTGTGGCATCGTGCACCATCATCAGTCTTTGTTTAAAGGCATCTCTAGTAAGCCCATCCTCAAATAGCGTTTGGTACAACCTAGTTTCAATAAATTCTGATTCGTTAGCATCTGAAAACTTAAGTTGCCACCTGACACCAGTGGCGAGGAGACCACGTTTCAAGTTATAATAGAACTCTGCCTGTCTTTCACGACCACTTCTACTGATAACAGCCTTGTGATCAGCACCGATTTCGATCCCCCGCTGAATCTGAATGACGGCTTCACCCTTAGGGCAGATAATGGCTATATCCATACCGCTCATCTTACCCGTCAATAGCCATTCTATCTCATCACTCGTACCCTCTTCAGGCGTAGAGTCACACTCATACGTGAACCAACTTAATATAAGGTCCTTATCGATCATTACGTGCCTAATATCCCTTGTATCGAGAACATGGTACTGAGAGGCCCAAAGGTATGAATAATGTTAAGAAAGATCAATTTATAGTTCCGGATCACGCCCTGAGCATCATGGCGGAGATCGTCATGCACCGCAACGGGGGGACCGGCAGGCCCCTCCATCAACGAGCCCCAGCCAAAGGAGCCAACCAGACCGCTACCGTTCCAGCCTGAGGCGGCTCGTCGTAGACGGCACTTAAAACCCTGCGCTAAAGATATCCTCGGTATGGGTTTCCAGGAAAGCCTGGAGCTCATCCACGTTGGGCATGGCTGTGGTGCCCCCGATTTTGGTGGTGGCCAACGCGCCGCAGGCACTGCCCCACTCCAGGCACTGCCGGATATCGCTGCCCTGTAGCCACTGATAGAGAAACCCGGCGTTAAAACTATCCCCGGCGCCGGTGGTGTCCCGGGGATCAACCTTAAAGACGGTGGTGCGAATCCGCTGGTCACCCGCGCCATATATGGCGCCGTCCGTCCCCTGCTTGATCACCACGTGCCTGGATCGCCGGCAGAGGATGTCAAGGGCTTCTTCAGCCGTGGCGGCGCCGGTGATGGCACAAGCCTCCCCCACGTTGGGCAGGAAGACATCCACATGATCCAACACCTCCAGGACATCCTCTTCCCAGAGCTCGTCGGGGTCCCAATCCGGATCGAAGGAGGTGGTCATCCCCGCCGCTTGCGCCTGCCGAAACAGGTCCGCACACCCGGGCCGCAGGGCCGGCTGGAGGTAGAAGGAGGAATGATGCAGGTGTTTCCCGGACCTGACATAATCCAGGTCCACATCATCCAGGGAGAAATGCTCCATGGCCCCCATATAGGTCACCATGGCATAATTATCGGGCAAGGTCAGGGAGACGGTCACCCCGGTCGTCTCCCGGTCGTCCACCTTGATCCCGGTGACATCCACGTTGCGTTCCTTCAGGGAAGTGAGCA
>CAZJBG010000264.1:0-2640 GCA_964543925.1 uncultured bacterium | reverse complement strand
CTTTTTCTTCATCAGTTCAAAACCCCATTATACCCGGAGTTACTACGGCAAATGCCGGGGTTTACTCCGTTACAGTAACCGTGAGCTTTTGTACAAGCGCTGTTGGAAACACATCAGTAACGATTAACCCAACCCCCGCAACACCAACTCCAGCTAACAACGGCCCTTTATGTGAAGGGGCAACGCTTAATCTATCCACACCCTTTGTCCCGGGTGGAACCTACAGTTGGACAGGCCCGAATGCTTTTTCTTCATCAGCTCAAAACCCAACCATAGCCGGAGTCACTTCGGTAAATGCAGGCGTTTACCCGGTTACAGTAACCGTTAGCGGCTGTATAAGTGCAGCGAATATTACAACAGTAACAATTAATACCCTTCCTGCTATTGTTTCAGAGTCATCAACAGACCTTACTTCCTGTATTGTTGATGACGGCACGATCACCATCACTGCAAGTGGTGCAGCGCCCCCCTTCCAGTATTCAATTGATAATGGCGTTACCTTTGCCGGCAGTGGAACTTTCACCGGGCTAAGTGCAGGTAATTATCCTATTCTAATATCAGACGCTAATGGCTGCACAGTAACCGGCAGCACGATAATTATTTCTGCTGCCGGTGCGCCACCATCGCCTGCTGCAGGAACAGATTCAACCTATTGCGAGGGTGATCTTATTGCTGACCTCACTGCAACAGGTTCCAATATTGTATGGTTCTCCGATCCCGGGCTTACCGATTCGATTGGGAACGGTTCGCCCTTCTCTATTTCTCCTCTTGTCGGAACTACTACTTATTATGTAACTCAAACAGTCAGCGGATGCCAGAGCATATCCAACGCTGTTAATATCATCGTTAATGCCACTCCTGCAACGCCTGCGGCAGGAACCGATACCACTTATTGCAATGGTGATTCTATCGCTGACCTTACGGCAGCGGGCAGCAATATTGAATGGTTCTTTGATGCAGGGCTTACCATTCCAATTGGCGCTAACTCGCCTTTCGCTATCTCTCCCGGTGTTGGCGCTACTGTTTACTACGTAACACAAACTGCCGGCAGTTGTCAGAGCCTTGCCGACTCTGTGGTGATCGTTGTCAATGCAATTCCTGCAGCGCCAACAACAGGAACCGATACAACCTATTGCGAGGGTGATCCCATTGCCAATATCACTGCTGCAGGCGCTAATATTGAATGGTTCTCTGATCCCGGGCTTACGCTGACGATTGGCAGCGGCTCACCATTTACGCCTTCTCCTGTTGTTGGAATAAACACTTTTTACGCAACTCAAACCGTCAGCGGGTGCCAAAGCCCTGCTGATGTTGTCGTGATCGTTGTTAACGCTATTCCTGCTCTACCGGCCACAGGGCCGGACGCTTCCTATTGCCTTGGCGATCCTATTGCCCCTCTTACAGCCACAGGTTCTAATATTGAATGGTTTACTGATATCGGACTTACAAATTTGGCTGGTACCGGCTCGCCTTTTACCCCTTCCCCGGTTGTTGGCAACACTTATTATGTAACCCAGACCGACAGCGGCTGCCAAAGCCCACCTGGTTCTGTTACGGTCATTATTGACACGCTGCCGGTTATTGATTCAATTTTATCAACAAATGTCTCTACCTGTATTGTAAATGACGGCACGATCATCATAACTGCAAACGGTAGCCCCCCCCTGCAATATTCTATTGATGGCGGAAGCACTTTTTTTGCAGACAGCAGCGCTTTCGATAGCTTAAGTATCGGTAGCTATATCATTGTTGTAACTGATTCAGTTGGCTGCACCGCAACAGGAGGGGGTACGGTAACTATTACTGCTCCCGGGGTGCCGCCAACGCCTGTTGCAGGAGCCGATACAAACTATTGCCAAGGTGACACGGTTGCCGATCTTACCGCCATAGGCACAAATATAGAATGGTTCTTTGACCCCGGGCTTACCACTTTAATTGGTACAGGTTCACCCTTTTCACCCACGCTAATAGTTGGTACCAATACTTTTTTTGTAACCCAAACTATCAGTGGCTGCCAGAGCATAGCCGGTTCTGTGGTTATTATCGTGGATACAACACCTGGCGCGCCAACTGCAGGTACCGATACAACCTATTGTAGTGGAGACCTTTTTGCCGATCTCACTGCTGCCGGGCCTTTTAATATTGGGTGGTTTTCCGATCCCGGGCTGACTAGCTCAATTGGCGCTGGCTCGCCATTTACTGTTAGTCCCGGTACAGGCGTTACTACTTATTACGTAACCCAAAGCTTAAACAATTGCCAAAGCCCGGCTGATTCTGTGGTGATCATCGTTAACGCGCTGCCGGTTATTGATTCGGTTTCATCAACAGATGCTACTGCCTGCGGCTCAAATGACGGAACGATCACCATAACTGCAAGCGGTGTGCCTCCATTGCAATATTCTATTGATGGCGGCAGCACTTTTTTTGCAGACAGCAGCGCTTTTGATAGCTTAAGTACCGGCAGCTATATCATTGTTGTAACTGATTCAGTTGGCTGCACTTCAACAGGAGGGGATACGGTAACCATTATTGATCCCGGGCTGCCGCCAGCGCCTGTTGCAGAAGCCGATACAAACTATTGTCAAGGTGACCCGGTTGCCGATCTCACCGCTGCAGGCACCGGTATAGAATGGTTCTCTG
>CAZJBG010000263.1:1222-2651 GCA_964543925.1 uncultured bacterium | reverse complement strand
GGGGACGTTCGCCAGTTTAACCTCGAACGCCAAGCGGAGCCGGTCATTTACGTGCCACAAGCACAACTCCCTCTCCGATACGCCCATTACGTGCTGCGCACGTCCGTCGCCCCAGCGCAACTGATGGAAACCGTGCGCGAGCGGATCTGGTCCATCGATCCGGATCTTCCACTCGCGGAGATGTATGCGATGGACGACCTGGTAAGCCGTTCGGCTGCGGGACCCCGCTTCCGAGTGATTCTACTTGGCAGCATGGCCGCACTCGCGCTGCTGCTGTCGGCGGTTGGTGTGTTTGGGGTAATGGCGTTCTTCGTGTCGCAGCGTACCCGCGAGATGGGAGTGCGGGCCGCGCTGGGCGCCGGCACGATGCGTATCCTGGCCACCGTTCTCGGGGATGGGATGAAATTGGTGGGTGGTGCGGCACTTGTGGGTGTGGCCGGTGCCGGTGTTGCAACCCGTGTGCTCAGCGGTTTTTTGTTCGGTGTGGAGGCAAACGACCCTTGGGTGTTCGCGGTTGGCGTGACGACCGTTCTGATTGCTGGTTTGTTGGCTTGTTACCTGCCTGCGCGACGCGCCACGCAAACCGATCCGGTTATCGCGTTGCGATCGGAGTAACGGAGCGGTCAATCTCAAGCGTACGGATCCTTGGGATCCACAGCCACGAGTTGAGTAAAGAAATCGGCAAGTCCGATCGTCAGCTCGCGAAAGTATCGTTCTCCCTTCGCTGCATCTGCCGCTGACGGATTGCCAACCCCGGTATCACTGGATAATTGCGATGCCGAATTCACGGTTCAAGAAATTGTAGAGCGTTCGAAGACAATGTTACATAAGCCGTTCAGCGGCAGTCACGTAAATCAAATGCTCGTGGCGCTGAGTCACCAAGGATTGGTATACAAGAATCGACGCGGCAAATACTCTTTTGCGGTTCCGCTCCTTGGTGAATTCATTGGCCGCCAGCAGCAAATCGTTACGCCTTAGCGCCCAAGCCCTCAATCACCCCACCACTAGCCACCTACCCACCTACCCACCTGCTCACGGCTCACCTAACGCCTATCGTGGCGCTCGAAACATCATGTCCAAACAGAACGGCAGGCTTCGCTGACGTAGGGTCTGTTAGTCACTGGCAACGACTCCTTCCAGGGATATCAAGAAGGCATTCTCCAGCACCGCAGCAACGGTCTCTCGAGCTCGCCCGGCAATGACCTGGGTGCCGGGAGGGGCGGCAAAGGCTTTGCACATCTCGAGAATCACGCCGGCGGCAACCACGACATCGGGCATCGGCCACATCAATCCGGAGTGAATCCGCAGCCGCAAATACTCTTCGATGGCCGCCGTGCCGTCCACTCGGACACGCTTTTGATACACCCCGCGTAGCTCCGGCCAATCCGAGCCTCCCCGCTCGAGGAGCAGGAGGGCCGTCCGGTTATGG
>CAZJBG010000263.1:359-1212 GCA_964543925.1 uncultured bacterium | reverse complement strand
TTATGGTCCATCCAATCGAACAGCGTGTGGATGAGTGACCTGAATTCCGAGCCTAGAGTCCCGTCAGCGGGCTGTAAAGTGGCCGCCGCAAAACGATCGAACGGCGGAATTACCTGAACACTCCGCCACAGCCGATCCACGGCCGGCCCAGAGCTGGAGCACGCATAGGGGAGAGGAAAGTCCGAGCCCCTCGGGTCACCAACCGCCCTCCGTATCACCAGGTCGAACAGCGCGGTCTTGTCCTCCACGTAGAGATACACCGTGCCAGTTGAGACCCCCGCCCCTTTCGCCACATCCTCTATCCTACTGCAGCGGTAACCGGTTGTTGCAAAGGCGTTTGTGGCCGCTGAGATGATGTTATGCAGCCGGTCGAGGCGTCGAGATTCGGCCATGTGATGAATATATCGCTCAATATATAAATGAGGTAAATATTCAACTATATAAGGGGATGCTCACCGATCCGGTCAGAAAAGATAGTTAGCCTACTTTACTATCGATTGAGATTGAAAATTCGCCCATAGGAACCAGGCCGATCCCAACCCACCCAAGCCCTATCCACCCATCCACCTATCACCCATCACCCATCACCTATAACCCACAACCTACCTAGCCGCCTGAAACAGCAAATCGAACCGGACCGCCCGAGCCGGATTCAGTCCCTTCGCAACATTGAGCCGAAAGAATCCATCGATCGCGGATACCCCCGCACCTACCGAGACCAATGGGTCGGACAGGGAGAAAACACCGTCCCCCACATCGGCGAAGACGACCGGCGATATCAATCCGTTCCGCCTGAGGGCCACGTCCAGTCTGGCCACCCAGAATCTGTCGCTGATGCGCTCGGCGTAGTCAT
>CAZJBG010000263.1:0-349 GCA_964543925.1 uncultured bacterium | reverse complement strand
AGAGCATTTGAGGCACCGCATCCCCAGCCAATCCGCCGGCTCTAACGCTCCACTCGCCGGTATATCCAAACACCTGGAACGGAAGTCTGGCGTTTCCCCAAAATCGCGCTGACTGCACACGGCTCCCGGCCAATCCTTCAACCGCCTGCTCCAGTTCGAAGGGGCCGACGGTTGAGCGGCGCCTGGCAAATGCACGGACGAAATCACCCTCGAGTACCGGGGTGTTCGGCAGAAGCGACCCGGGGCCACCCAGCCTATCGTTTATGCCAGACGATGCGACAGTCAACATCGACCGCTGTCGCTCCACGAACAAGCCAAACTCGGCGTTGCGGAGTAAGCCGCGGCCGTT
>CAZJBG010000262.1:0-2652 GCA_964543925.1 uncultured bacterium | reverse complement strand
AATATTGAAATGACACATAAGCAGTTTCGAAGGCTTAAAAAAGAATTGTTTGGTGTTAAGAAGTTTGAGATTGAAAAGTTAAAGAAGTGCATATTTATAAAGTATTGTTTATACCGAGAAGTTTATGCTAATTGTTATAATCCTAAGTGTTTAAAATGTGTTCAATATAAAATTCACGCTAATCTAATTAAAAATAGTAAGTGTTCGATAAATGCTATTGAAAAGCATACCTTACAATCAAATAGAAAAGATGAGAGGGTTTAATTATGACATTTATAGCGGGAGAAAATAAGATAGTTAATATCGGGACTGTTCCCATAGATGGTGGTCTGAACGGTCTTGAAATGATATTAAGGGAATCAGGACGTTTCATAATTCGAGGTAAAAACGAGTTTATTGCTTTATCCGAAAAGAAAACAAGGTCTATTACTGTATCCGGTACCATAGGTGCATCTAGTTCTGCTGAACACTTTGTTGAATATGAGAATAATCCCGGAAATGTGCAAATGGAATCAGGTGACTTATTCCCCCAAGATATGTTAAATACATATAATGTGGAAGAGGTTCAAATCTATGGTATTGCTTCATTGTTAAATTTGAGTTTGTCTGCTGAACCAGCTGATGCTGTGGCAAGGTTGTTGGGAGCTCATATAAATTATTGGATTTCACGACAACCATTAACAAGTTGGAATCCAGAAGATACGGCAGGACTAATATTTTCGGCATTTCAAACATTGCCAAGGTTTGGATTACAGAATGTAACTGAAGGAGTATTAATTACTACTATCAAAAAAAGGCAACTACCTGCATTTACACCAATAAAAAGTTCCTTTAATGCTCGTAAGCTACAAGATAAAATATACTTGTATAGTGATGTGGGTATTTTAGGATACTGTGCAGCAAGTACCCTTGGTGGATCAGTTACTGGGTCTGCAAATCTAGACCAACGGTTAATAATAGGTCGTGGATTTTTGCCTGAAGAAGTTGAGGAACTGTTATCGCCAAGTCAATAAATTCAATAAAAGGTGATTAAAATGGAGACAAATGAAATCAAAGATAAATTACAAAACACTTTTAAGTGGGATAATTTACTACAGGGTTTACCAGCAATACTTTTGTTGGGTGGTGGAATTATATTATTGGATAAAATAATTGATATTAGTTCTAAACTAGAGCCTGTATATTCTAAGGTAAAAAGATGGAATCAGGATGGTGTTTTTGAAATTATTGATACAATTGGCGATAATATCCAAATAGTAGACCTTATCCTAAAAGCATTAAAAATTAACCTAAGCGATAATGAATTGAAGAGGGTAGCAGATTTTCTACAAAACTTGGGAACGGTTGGAAAACATGTGATTGCTTTGTGGTCTTTAATAGCACCGAAAATCAAGGGATTAAGAACGAATACCTCTGGCAATTACAAAGAATTAAAATAGGGGTGAACTTATGAGTGCAATAATACCAATTTTAGCGAATCCAGAAACAAGGAAAGCAACATTTAAATCGGGAAAAATCTTATTAATCTTTGGGGTTTTAGGAGCGGCAGTCATAGCGTTTATAGTATTGTCTAAGAAGTTTAAACCATTTAAAATTGTGGGTGACTTTTTTATGGGAGCGGTTAAAGGAGTAGTCGGTTTTTTTGGAGGTATAGGAAGTGGACTAGCAAATATTATCTCGGGATTTAAACCTAAGGGAGCAATAGAATATGTAGTGAAACAACCAAGGCTAACGGATCGAGAAGTAAAAAAGCAACTTATTGATAAATATTATGCCAAAGAAAATGAGAGTACAAGACGTGAGTTTCGAAGGTATGCTAAGCAAGTAAGGAGGACATTAGAAGTATTGAAACAATCTGAAGGTATTCCTACGGCTATGGCAGGAAGGATAAGCCTTGTTCAATCAGCATTTAGACAGGTCGATAAAATCTTTGTAAAAGATATTCCTAAACAATTTGAAACCATATGGAATAGAAAGAGAGATTTTCTAAAAGGAAATTTAGAAGCAGACTTAAAGGCAATAGATATGTTGAAGGTAATTAAAGATCCGGCACTAATTGGATATGGCAAAAAAATGGCTCTCCGTATGATGCAACAAGGCAGAGGTGCAATGTGAAATGGCAGTAGTTAGCAAGGATAACGAGGCTGTTTATTATAATCAATTATATACTGGACCAAACAAGGATGAGATTATTCTAAAAGATATTAAAAATAAAAGAATCTATAGATTTCTTAAAATAGCATTGGCAGCGATTCTTGGAGCTATACCTGCGATTGGTAGCCTAGCGAGTCTTTTAGCGAAGCTATTCTGAAAAGGTGATATAAATGGAAATTGGTACGTTTATGGAGGAATTAGCATATGGCGACAAATCGTTTAAAGATAAGTCTGTATGGATAACTCAGGTAAGTGGAGGTAAGATTGGAAAAGTATTCTTTTCGGTACCTTATTCAATGATGATACCTAACCGTGATGGAAAAGCCTATAAAATAGTTGAGTATCGAGCCAAAAAGTATGTATTATATAAAATGACTAAAGGAATGCATAATAGTTGTCATTTTGGTAAAAAAAAATCTGATGGAAAGACAAGAATGTTCAAAAGTACTAAAAACTATGGAAATACTGGAAATTCTGGAAGTTCAGGTTCAAGGCAAA
>CAZJBG010000261.1:0-2682 GCA_964543925.1 uncultured bacterium | reverse complement strand
AACCAGCGCGCGAACGCCTCGATCTCGGGGTGGAGTGGGGGGTTGCTGCCATGATCGCCTCCTCGCTTCCTGGCCGGCTCCGGCCGGCGGCATCGTCCGGACATGTTTAGCTCCACGCGCCCGAGATCTCAACAGGGTCGCTCGATCCGCCGGGCGCGATGATCGCGGAGGGCCGCTCACCGCTGTCCCTCCTCGATCGACGTCCCGCCCCCGCCACCGAGCCAATCGACCGCCCGTCCCGGGTCGCGGGCGTCGAGGAAGATCGGCGCGAAGGGGCCTTTGGCCTGCAGGTCCTCGAGCAGGCAGATCGAGACCGCGATCTCGGGGGTACGGGCAAAGCGCGGATAGCTGCGCAGCAGGGCGAGCGCGATCGAGCGGCGTCGCTCTAGCCCTGATTCACCAGTATTTCGATTCGCGTCGGCGGTCCCATCTAGGGCTGGGATCGGAGTTGCTTCGCCGCATGGGTTTGGCGATCAGGGCGATGCCGATTGCTCGGCATGACGGAATCGGATCGGTTTGTGCTTTAGGCTCGTCCCGTGCTTCGCCGTTTGCGGCTACAGAACTTCAAGGCTTGGAGCGACACCGGCGGGATCCGGCTCGCTCCCCTGACCGTCTTTTTTGGAGCTAATAGCTCAGGCAAGTCGAGCATCAATCATTTGCTGATGATGCTTCGTCAGACTGTGCGATCCCCGGACCGTAACAGCGTCTTGGATCTCGGTGATGTGGATTCGCCGGTTCAACTCGGTACGTTCCGGGATTTCATTTTCGGCCACGACACGGCGCGCGAACTCAAGCTCGAAACTGAATGGACTCTCCCATCCGCAATCAATGTTCGGGACCCTCTTTCACGTAGCCGGTATTCGGGGAACGTCTTATCATTCGAGGCCTCAGTACGCCAAGCCCCAGCGGGCCGCACGCTCCAGTCTGAGGGATTTCAGTATCGATTGCTGGATGGCGAGAATCTCGCATTGGCAGTCCGCTTTGCACGGGATGCGCATCGAACTGATCGTTGGGGCCTCCACACCGACCATTACGAGCTTGTCCGAACGCGTGGCAGAGCCTGGGAGCTCCCCAAGCCTGTTCAGTTCTACGGGTTTCCGAATGAGGCCAGCGTTTACTTCCAAAACTCAGGATTTCTGGCGGACCTTGAGCTGGCGCTGGAGGGCCGGCTTGAGACCTTGAGTTACCTAGGACCTGTGCGACTACCTCCGGCCCGGTTGTACTCGTGGGCCGGAACCGTCCCTGAGGATGTTGGATGGCGAGGCGAGCACGCGGTTCAGGCAATTCTGGCTGGAGCTGACCGAAGGTTCAATTGGAAGGCCAGGTCGCCGACTCGCTCGCTTGAGCACGTCGTAGCTTCGTGGCTCTCCCGCATGGGACTCGTTTCTTCCTTTGGCGTGAACGAGATCGCCCCGGATCGCAGCGAGTATGAGGTTCAGGTCCGCGCCAGTAAACGCAGTGCTGAGGTGAAGCTCACGGATGTTGGTTTCGGCGTCTCACAGGTATTGCCAGTCGTCGCCCAGGTTTTCTATGCCCCGCCCGGGTCGACGGTCTTGCTAGAGCAACCCGAGATCCACCTTCACCCGCGTGCTCAGTCCGAGCTCGGTGATTTACTGATCGAGGCAATCACGGCCCGAGAGAACAGCCAGCCGCGGCACGTGCAACTAGTCGTGGAGAGCCACTCTGAGCATCTTCTCCGTCGCATACAGCGACGCGTTGCGGAAGAGCAGATCGAGGCGAAGGATGTTGCTCTCTATTTCTGTTATTCCGGGCCGTCTGGCTCGGCACTTGAGAGGTTGGAAATGGACTCGTATGGAGACATCCTGAACTGGCCCCCAAACTTTTTTGGCGATGAGCTCGAAGACGTTGCAGTCCAGGCTGAGGTTGGGATGCAGAGACGGCTGAGGCTTCGTGACGCCAGCGATAGTCGTTGACACGAACGTCCTCGCCATTAGCGAGGGGCTAAACGGAAACGCCAGCGAGGCGTGTGTGGCCGCCTGCACTCGCCTCGCTCGGCGTATCCAGGAGGGTCGAGCGGTTGTCGTGGTTGACGATGGCGACGAGATTCTTACCGAGTACCTAAGGATTCTCACCGGGAGGGGGACATCGGGCATTGGAGTTAAGCTCGCTCGTATCCTGCGTCAGAGAAAATACGACACCAGCGTGTGCCGAAGGGTCAAGATCACTTCGTCTAGTAGGACTCCCGGGACGTATGATGAGGTGCCGGATCTGATCCGGAACTTCGACAATGACGATCAGAAGTTCCTCGCCGTGGCGATGGCAGATCCCGAGCATCCGCAGATTTATGCTGGGCTTGATGAGGAGTGGTGGTGCCGCCGCTCCGAGCTGATGAATGCAGGCTTTGACGTGCAGTTCCCATGTAGTGATGACCTGATGGACACGGAGTGCTGAAAGTGCGCGATGAGCCATCCCGAGTTCCACGGGGACTGGGTTATGTGTCAAGGCCGGTCGAAAACTGGGCCACTTTCGCCGGTTGAAAAGCGGTCCACTTCCGGTGGGGTCGATCCCGCCTGCGGAGGCGAGCCCGTAGGGATGTGATGAATCGGCGTTGTCCGTGGCGTCGCTCACGATCGACTCCGATCCGTCATCGATCCCGGGGATCGGATCGAGGATCTGGAGCTCGGGTCACCTGGCGAATGTGGCCACGTCTCTGCTAAAGTA
>CAZJBG010000260.1:0-2691 GCA_964543925.1 uncultured bacterium | reverse complement strand
CACGAATTGGTGAGCGAGATGGCGGCCCTCGGCTTCCTGGGCAGCAACCTGCCGGACCAATTCGGCTGTGCCGGCCTGAATAACGTGGCCTATGGACTGCTCAGTCAGGAGCTGGAACGGGGGGACTCGGCGGTGCGCTCCTTCGTGTCGGTGCAGACCTCTTTAGCCATGTATCCCATTTATGCCTTTGGCAGTGAGAAGCAAAAACGCAAGTGGCTGCCGGCCATGGCCCGAGGTGAGGTCATTGGCTGCTTCGGACTTACCGAACCTGATGTGGGCTCGAACCCACGGGCCATTAAAACCCGGGCGACCAAGACCGAAGGGGGCTGGCGCCTGAGCGGGACCAAAATGTGGATCACCAACGGCTCTATCGCCGACATCGCTATCGCCTGGGCCAAGGATGACGAGGACATCATCAGGGGCTTCATCATCGAGAAAGGCTGGGATGGATTTTCCACGACGGACATGCATGGGAAATTTTCCCTTAGAGCCTCGGTCACCTCGGAGCTGATCTTCGACCAGGTCCACGTGCCTGATGAAAACCGGCTGCCGAAGGCCGAAGGGTTGGCCGGGCCACTGCAATGCCTGAACCAGGCCCGGTATGGGATCGCCTGGGGTTCTATCGGCGCGGCCATGGCCTGCTATGAAGCGGCCCTGAAATATGCCGGTGAAAGGATTCAGTTTGATAAACCCATTGCCGGCTTTCAACTGACCCAGGAGAAGTTGGTGTGGATGCTGAGCGAAATCACCAAGGCCCAGCTGCTGGCCCTGCAGTTGGGGCGGCTGAAGGACCAGGAACTGCTACGCCACCAGCAGGTGTCGCTGGCCAAACGCAACAACGTCTGGATGGCCAGGGAATGCGCCCGGCTATCCCGCGAAATCCACGGCGCCAACGGCATCGTCGACGACTACCCCATCATGCGCCATCTCATGAACCTGGAGAGCGTTTACACCTATGAGGGCACCCATGAGATGCATACCCTGATCCTGGGGGAAGACATTACCGGCATATCCGCCTTCGAATAATGGGGTAGCAGCCCCGTCACCCGCAGCGCTCGTGGATGAGGCGCAACCCGGTGACGGTGAGGTCGGCGTCATAGATCGACGGGGTGCGCAGCTCGCCGGCAATCAGGCCCCCCAGCCCCCCCGTCAGTACCACGGTCAACTCCTGCCAGCCTTTTTCCTCCTTGATCCGGGTGATCATGCCGTCGATCTGGTCCACGGCCCCGAAGACAATACCGGCCAAAAGGTTGGTGTCCGTGTCGCGCCCAATGACCGTTCTGGGCACGCGCAGCTCAACGGCTGAGAGCAGGGCCGCCCCGGCGAACAGTTGCTGGGCGCCGGTTTCCAGCCCCGGCGCGATGGACCCGCCAATGAAATGGCCCGCTTCGTCAACCACATCGAAAGTGGTGGCCGTGCCCAGATCGACAATTACGCAGGGTGCGCCGTACAGCTCCCGGGCCGCCACGACGTTGCAGATCCGGTCGGCGCCCACCGTATCGGGGTCCTTGACGTCCAGGTTGAGGTCCAACGGCAGCTGGGCGTTCACCCGCAGAGGCGTCAGGTCCAGATAGCGCCGGCACATGAGGGTGATGGCACGTCCCACCACCGGCAGCACCGAGGAGAGGATGACACTGTCTACCGCGCCGATGTCGACCCGGGCCTGCTCGGCCAGTTGCTTGACGACAATCCACCAATCGTCGGCGGTGTTGGTCTTATTGGTATGGAGCCGCCAGCTCTTCAGCAACTCCTCACGGTCAAACAGGGCCGCCACGACGTTGCTATTCCCGATGTCGATGGCTAACAGCATTTTATGGGCCTCCTTGTGCCGCCCGGCCGCCAATGGGCCAGGCCAGTTCGCCGGCGGTTACCAGCCGGACCTCATCCCCGATCTCGATCTCACCCTGGCCGTCGCTGGTGAGGCCCCTGAACCTGCCCTCCAAGGTATGCTCACCCTCGTGAAATCGCACCGTTTGGCCCAAATGGGCGCATCGGTCCTGCCAGAGGGCCGTCACCGGGGACAGGTCGCCGGTGGTCAATTCTTCCAACCGGTTGAGCAGACGGGCCAGGAGCAGTTCGCGCTGTACCGGCACCTGACGTACCTGGCGAACGGAAATAGCACCATTGCGGATTTCATCGGGAAAGTCGTCCCGCTGCTCGTTCACGTTCAGGCCGATGCCCAGGACCACGGCCGGGGCGCCCTCCGCCAGGCGGCTTTCGATGAGGATGCCCCCCAGCTTGCGGCCCTCGGCCAGGATATCGTTGGGCCACTTGAGTTGGGCCGTGACCTCGTCGGCGGCCAGGGCGTCCACCACGGCGACGGCCGCAGCCAGGGCCAGCAGCCCCAGTCGCGTCGCGGGCAGGTCGGGGCGCAGCAACACCGAGAAGGTGAGCCCCAGGCCGGGAGCGGCGCTCCAGGTCCGGCCCCGGCGACCCCAGCCCACCCGCTGGTGATCGGTGATGACCAGCTGGCCCTCAACGGCCTCATCGTCATCCAGGAGCTCCCACAGATCGGCATTGGTGGAGCCGGTGAAGGGGTAGTAGGTGATCTCGCGCCCCAGGCGGCGGGTGGTGAGGTTGGCCCCGATGAGGTTAATGAAGAGCATGGGTCAGGCGGGGTTCACTCACCCCCCTCACTACGTGACGCCGGCTCGCCGTGGCGGCTACGCCGAGGCCCCTCTCTCGGGAGAG
>CAZJBG010000259.1:241-2695 GCA_964543925.1 uncultured bacterium | reverse complement strand
CCGAAAGCGATGAAGACAAGCCCGGCGTGATTTTGGACTATGACGCTTCAGGCAATTTAGTATCCCTTGAGATTCTTGACGCTTCGCGCCGCGTTACACTGCCGAGTCGCATTGAGTATCAAGTTGCTCCAACGTCGTGATCAATACGTATTCGTGGCACTCTATCCAAGGCGACACCGTCATCGTGTTGGAAATGCAATCGCGCGTGTAGATCGGGGAAAGCATGAACGATGTCTACCTGAGGCAAGGCCCTCAGGTATTAGAGCAGAGGTCTCAGCATGATCGTTCGCTCAGTTCGCTCAGTGTGCTCAGTACGCGAAATGCGCCCTTTGCGCGAAAAGTCAATAGGGGATAACACGTCATTAGCGCAACCTGAAGGCGACCGGTATCGATATCCAAACTCCAACGGGGCGCCCTCTTTGGGAAGCGGGGAGAAACCGGGTCCGCCGGATGGCTTCAGTGGCAGCATGATTGAGGTCGGCAGTGGCACCCTTAAGGATGACCATCTCACTAACTCGGCCTGACTTATTCACAAAGACTTGTACGACCACCAGCCCCCTTACGCCGGTCTCCCGGGCAAACGCGGGATAAACCACGTTCTTCTGTATGGCTCTATATCCACCAATGGGCACCGGCGGCTTATCATAGGGAACGAACTTTCTATCTTTATGCAGTTCTGATATGATATCTTCTTCTGAGAAAACGATCTTATCAAGTACCCCCTGCTTTTCATCATGTTTAAAGGATTCAAGTATAGTCCCCACTTGATTGATGATTTCATTTGCAAGCGCGTAGTCTCCGGTATGCTGAAGCGCCCGAGCATACCGTCCAAGCAAAACCGGATATTCGAGGCGTGCTGACTTGTCATCGATCTCATTAGGTCGACCTGATTGATCTTTCTGTCCCTTTAATTCAAGGTATTGCACATAGAGCTGGGGTAAGTCCTCATATTTTTGCTGTAATTCCAGGACTAAGATGAAATCTCCAATAATCGACTCGTACATTTGACGATATAAATTTCGTTTCTGTCCTTGTTCTTCATCCAATAGTTCGGAGAATAATGATAACCGGTGATGAAGATATTTCTCCGCATCGCTGTAGTCTCCATTTTGTATTGAGATTCGGATGTACAAATCTTCCATCACAGTATTACGGCTATCAACTATGTGCGGATTCAGGTCCAACACGACCTCTATATGCATTTTGGCCTCGTCAAATCTCTCAATATCCATAAAATGGTCCACAAGCCACAGGTGAATTCTAACCAGGGCCAGAGAATCCACGGGCTGCATGTCATGGTACAGAGAGAGCAGCTGCGACAAGGTTTTCTCAAACTCCGCCCCTTGGTCCCCCATATCCTGAATAAAGGCAATTTTGCGCAAGAGACGCATCTGCTCGGCGGTGTCACCCGTCAAGTCGGCGGCAGTTAGCTTTCCCCGATAGATACTTTCGAGTTCCTCAAGGGAGTATCGCTGAAACAGTTCGGGATCGATGGGATAGTCGGTACCCCCATGGGATGTGACTATAGGACCACTGCAAGCCGTAAGCCAAACCCCACATATCAACAGCCAAGTTTTAACATGCCTTGGAATGAATAGCTTTCGCATCATATTGACCCGTTCGAAGCGAGGCCTAATTGTAGGTTTTTAGAGCCTATTGGACACTTGAAGCTAAAACTAAGAAATACATTTCGCCGATCCAAGGTTTACTTCACCGGCACCGGCGTGCTCCCCGGTTCAGGTGCCATGCCCCTGTTGGCCTTCGCCCCATACGTTACCTGCGCGTCCTGCGCCGGATGCGGGACATGACCTCCCGCCACTAGCCCTTGACCTCAATCAATATCTTGGCAAACTCGCCGGGGCTGGCATCCCAGTCCCTGAAGGCCTGGGCCGTTGCCTGCAGGGGGTAGACATGACTGATCAGGTCCCCGAAGGGCTGCCGGCCCTGCTCAAGGAGGTCGATCACCGCCGGGAACACGTCCAGGGCGTTGCGCGATCCCACTATCGTTAGTTCCTTGACCACGAACTGATTGGTATCATAGCTGACCTCCTTTTTGGCATAGCCGATAGTGACGACCCGGCCCCCGTGAGCGGCCACATCCACGGCCCGCCGCAGGGTCTCGGGTTGTCCCGCCGCCTCGATGGCCACATCGACGCCCTCGTTGCCGGTCAGTTCGGCCACCACCGCCCGTACATCTTCATGGGCAGCGTTAACGGTATGCTCGGCCCCGAAGCGCTGGGCCAGTTCCAACTTGGTGTCGTCGATGTCGCTGGCGATGATCCGCGCCCCCTGGGAGCGGGCCGCCGCAATCACCCCCATGCCGATGGTGCCGCAACCGAGGACGAGCACTTGATCGTCGCCCGTCACCTGGCCGCGGCGGACGGCGTGAAAACCGATGCCCACGGGCTCCACCAGGGCCAGCTCCTTCAGCGACAGCTCCCGGCTGGTGAACAC
>CAZJBG010000259.1:0-231 GCA_964543925.1 uncultured bacterium | reverse complement strand
AACGCCCCGTCACGCTGGACCCCCAGGGTACGGTTATTCGCGCAGCAGTTGAACCGCCCCTGGCGGCAGGCCCGGCACGTCCCGCAATGGGCATAGGGGGCGATTATCACCTGGTCCCCTTCGGCGAAGGTGTCGGGCACCCGGGCCCCTGTCTCAAGGATGACCCCGCTATCCTCATGGCCGGGAATGCGCGGATAACTGGCCAGGGCCATGGTGCC
Source organism: uncultured bacterium (assembly GCA_964543925.1). Lineage (GTDB taxonomy): Bacteria > Fidelibacterota > Marinisomatia > SCGC-AAA003-L08 > TS1B11 > JADFNF01. The sequence continues at coordinate 13 of CAZJBG010000259.1, read as the reverse complement.
GCGATAGGTGCTC
>CAZJBG010000258.1:1160-2769 GCA_964543925.1 uncultured bacterium | reverse complement strand
AGGGCAGGGGATCGTCGCCTACCTGCTCATGACCGAAGACGGTATAAAACCCTGGTGGCACGTTTCGAATCAGATAGGCGGCGGAATCGGTCACGGTGAAAGCGGCGCGGCGGCCGGTTGCAGCTTCCACGGCCTCCACTACGACCGGGCCGTTCGCGTTCAGGATCGTGCCGCGCACCTGACCGGTGGCCTCCGGGGCCGTATAGGTCAGGGCCAAAGTGATCAGAGAGTCGGTCATGGTGTTGCCGGCCTCATCGGTGATGGCCCACCCGAGGAGACTGGCCTGCGGATAGCGGTCCGGCTCATCCAGTACCAGGGCCAGGGACAGGGGGGACTCCCGGAGCAGGGGGAGGTCGACGGTGTCCCTCCCGGTGAGCCGGGCCGTGAAGCCGGGGGGGATGCGCACCGGTTCGCTAAAGGTGATGCGGCCCCGGCCCGGTTGGAAAGGGCTGCCGCCGCCGGCCGGAAGCGATTTGAGAGCGATACGATTCCCCTCGATGGCGAGGGTGGGAGGCAGAGTATCCACCAGCTCCGGCGTAGGGATGGCAAACGGCTGTAAGTGGTAGGGCTCACCGAGCTGGTTCAACCCCCGGCCCAAATCGATGACCGTGGTGTCCCCGTCTGACGTGTCGGGATAAGTGACATAGCCGTAGACAGCGGGATCGCTGGTGGGAAAGAGCTGTTCGGGATGGGGCGCTTCACCGAAGGGCGTGTCGAAGGTGATGCTCAGGTAAACCGGGGTGAGCCATTCCACCGAACGTATCTGGGGCTGGGCGAGGGCCGGCGAGAGGCGCATAGCCACCCGGGCCGTATCGCCCTGGATGACCAGGGAGTCGGCGGGTGGCAGGGCATAGGGGAGGCGATGGATGGCTGCGGGAAAGTCGGTCAAGTTCCCTTCCACGGCCACGAGCCGGTAGACCCCGTCGGGCAGGTAGCCGAAGGAGAAGCTGCCATCGATGGCCATGTCGACGCTCCGGTTAAGGCTGAAGGCAACCCCTGCAGAGTCCAGCCGGAAAAGGGCGACGGCCACGAGGGCGGTGGAGTCGGCTCCGATGACCGACCCCTGGATATGGCCCATGGGGATATCGGCACCGGTTGTGAAAACGAACTGGTAGGCCTGGGGCAGGCTGTTTCTCTGGTAGTCCCGGATGCCGCGTTGCACGGTCAGGATGTAGGGCTGGTCAGGCTGGAACGGCTCAGCGGGGCGGATGATGACCCGCCGGCCCCGGATGCGGGTGGAGAAGGCCAGCTCCGGTGTGAAGCTGAGGGAACTGGGCACGGAAACCGGGTCCACCTGCTCGTTGAAAAAGATTACGATGTCCTGGCCAACGGTCAGGTCCCGGGTCCGGTTGGGCGGCTCCACCTGGACGATAATGGGTCCCCGTGCATCGACCGGCCCGCCGGATGGTCCCCGCTCGGCGGCACAGGTCCAAAGAAAGAGAACGCCGGCGGGCCACAGCCATGTCGAGAGGTAGCGCCGAAGATAGATGCGGAATCTATGGATCATGACAGGAGCGAAGTTGCGGGGCCAGGGCAGAGCGGGCAAGGAGTTCGTGGCGAAAAGACGCATATAATCGTTTTCCGGACTACAGTAGGGCCCTATCTTTTC
>CAZJBG010000258.1:0-1150 GCA_964543925.1 uncultured bacterium | reverse complement strand
TTTTCTGCACCTACTCATTCCAAATACAACCCGCTAGCGAGGCATTATGAAACAGATACCCCTAACCTACGGCCCCAGTTCCCATGCTATCCATGCCGGGGAGCCGGACAACGACCCGGCCCGAGCCCACGTGAATCCGATCTACCAGTCGGCGACCTTCGGCTTCGACGATGCCGGTCAAGGGCGGCGCATGTTCGCCGGGGAGGAACAGGGCTATATCTACAGCCGGTGGCATAACCCCACGGTGGCGGTCATCGAGGAGAAATTGGGGGCCCTGGAAGGGGTGGATCTGCGCCGGGCAGACGCGAACGGGGGGGCGGTGGCCGCCCTGGCCTTCTCTTCAGGGATGGCTGCCATCAGCAGTATCTTGATGACCCTCCTGCGACCCGGTGACACGGTCCTCACCCACGGAGGACTCTATGGCGGTACGAGCGAACTGATGCAGGCGCCGTTCCAGGAACTGGGTATCGAGCGGGTGCTTATCGACCTGGGCTCGCCGGATGCCGTGGAAGCGGCCATCGGGGCGGCGGACCGGCCCCGGGTGCTCTACCTCGAATCACCGGCCAACCCGGCTCTCGACCTGGTGGACATCGCCATGGTTGCTCAGGCGGCCCACGCCCACGGCCTGAAGGTGGTGGTGGACAACACCTTTGCCACGCCGATCCTGCAGCAGCCGTTGGCCCTGGGGGCCGATTTTGTGGTCCACAGCACCACAAAATATCTCAACGGTCACGGCACCACGGTAGGCGGGATGGTCGTGGGCACCGATGAGGGCTTTATTCGTCATGACCTGTGGGAGCGCAAGAAACTCCTGGGCGGCTCGCCCAGCCCCTTCGACGCCTGGCTCATCAATCAGGGACTGAAGACCCTGGCCCTGCGAATGGAGCGCCACTGCGCCAACGCCCTGGCCGTGGCACGCTGGCTGGACACCCAGTCCCAGGTTGCCCGGGTCCACTATCCCGGTTTGGATCACTTCCGGCACCATGAGCTGGCCAAGCGGCAGATGAAGGGATTCGGGGGGATGATCGCCTTTGAGCTCAAGGGAGGGGTGGCAGCCGGGACCACGGTGATGAACACGGTGCAGCTGTGCTCACTGGCCGTCAGCCTGGGGACGGTGGACACCACCATCATGCACCCGGCCTCCATGTCC
>CAZJBG010000257.1:2520-2866 GCA_964543925.1 uncultured bacterium | reverse complement strand
CCGGTATGGAAGTAACCGTTTTTGTCGAAGACCTTCTCGTTCTCATCCGGCTGCTTGAAGTATCCCCGGAAGATGTGCGGGCCCCGGGTGATGAGCTCTCCCTCCCCACCCTCCGGCACATCCTTGCCATCGCCGTCCACGATGCGGTATTCGTCGGCCTCGCAGCAGGGTTTGCCCAGGACCCTGGTGCCCATCTCAAAGGGGTCATTCACGCGCATGGCGATGACGGGGCCCTCGGCCATGCCGTAGCCCCGGGTGATCTTGGCGGCCGGTGGCAGGAGCTCCTTCAGCTCCAGCAGCAGCTCCGGGGCGAGGTAGCCCACCCCGCACATGAGATGCTTCAGAG
>CAZJBG010000257.1:0-2510 GCA_964543925.1 uncultured bacterium | reverse complement strand
TATTTTTTCAGGTCGGGGAAGTTCAGCAGGTCCACCACATTGGTGGGCGCCATGAGGATATGGGTGGCCCCCATGTCCTGAACGGCCCTGGCAATGGCCTCGGCGCTGGTACTGGTGGTCAGGGCGGCCTTGCCTCCGAACAACAGGCTGCCCACAGCCCGCATCAGGGTGGCGTTGAGGGCGATGGGAAGGCCGCACATGGCCACGGTATCGGTACCGAAGTCCATGAGCTCGGCATGCCTTTTGGAGGTCAATATGTAGTCATTGTGAGTGCGGGGTATGCCCTTGGGGAAGCCTGTGGTGCCTCCGGTGAGCAGGATCTCGGCCACATCGGTGCCCTGGGGCTTGAACTGATCCAGGTAATCGGGCGGGTATTTATCCTCCAGGGGGTTTTCCATCATCTTCCCCAGGGAAATCATATCTGAGGGTACGTTGTCCCCGAGGACCAGGACATGTTTCAGACTGGGGTGGTCCTTCTGAAGGCCCCGGGCCATCTCGACGTAGTCGAACTTGTGGTAGGAGTCCGGGATGATGAGGGCCTTGGCGCCATACTGGCCTATCATGTGGCCCACCTCCCCGAACCGGAAATGGGGCAGGGTCATGACGCCGATGATGCCCGTTTTCATCAGGGCGTAGTAAACATGCAGGAACACGGGCCAGTTGGGAAGCTGCACGATGGCCATGTCGTCCTTCTTGAGGCCGAGCTCCAGGAGGCCCAGGGCTATCCTCCGGGCATACCGGCCCAGCTCCCCGTAGGTAGCCTGGCCCACCTCACTGAGAATGGCCACATTGTCAGGGGTCGTCTCCACCCAGTGGTCGATAGTCTCCCCCAGGGTCTGGCCTGTCCAGTACCCCTTCTCCTGGTACTCCTTGGCCTCCTCCGGTTTCCAGGGCGTGAACCCATCCAGCGCCATATCGGCCTCCTTTCCCGCGTTCCCGGCCGGCCTGCGGCCCGATACCTTAATCGGCGGACTCGCCTGTCGATTCGCTATCCAGATGCGCCACGCCGATACCACCGGTTTCCGGGGCAGGGGCAGTCCGGCGCAATTTCTGAGTCAGAATCTGTGCAATCAACGCTGCCGCCAGGAGGGCCATGCCGGAGATATCGGTCAACCATCCCGGAACCAGCAGCAGCCCCCCGGCTCCACCCAGGGCGAGCCTTTCCCAGAGCCTGGTGCGGAGCAGAAAATAGCCCTCCAGGGCCCCGGCCAGGGCCACTACCCCCATAACCGCGGTGGCGACGGCGAAGATTATCTCCAATGCCGGTCCCTGCATGATAAGAGCCTGGTTGTACACAAAGATAAAGGGCACAATCATAGCCACGATGCCCAGACGGACCGCTTGAAGGCCGGTACGCCAGACATTGCTATCGGCAATGGCGGAGGCGGCATAGACCGACAGGCAGACGGGAGGGGTTATCAGGGCCACCACGGCGAAATAGAGCATGAACAGGTGGGCCGCCAGTTCCGGCACGTCCATGGCGATAAGGGCCGGGGCCACCATGACCGCCATGACGATATAGGTTGTCAGCAGGTCGAGGCCGGTCCCCAGCACGAAGGCGGCGGCGGCGGCCAGCAGCAGCAGCAGCAGCTTGTTGCCATCGGCCATCTCCACCAGCCCGCCCGACAGCCGGACCCCCAGGGCGGTTATGGCCACCGAGCCCATGATGATGCCCACCACCCCGGCGGCGGGGCCGATCCTCATGATGCCCAGGGCCCCTCCCTCCAGGGCCCCCATCGTCCTGGTGATATTCATCCTGGTATGTTTTCGAAGGAAGCTGACCGCCACCAAAACCACCATGGCCGCCAGCCCGGACCTTACCGGCGTGTAGCCCTGGAAGGCCAGGAGGTAAATGAGGGTGGCCACCGGCAAGAAAAACTGCCAGCCGTCCCTCAAGGTCGCCCAGAATGAAGGCAACTCCGAGCGCGGCAGTCCCCGAAGTCCCATTTTTGCCGCCTCGAAGTCCACCTGAACGAACACCGCCAGGTAGTAAAGCGCGGCCGGTATAAAGGCGGCCACCACGATCGACCAGTATGGTATCTGGAGGAGGTCGGACATGAAGAAGGCGATAACTCCCATCACCGGCGGCATGAGCACTCCGCCCGTGGAGGAGACCGCCTCCACCGCCCCGGCGAAATGGGCACTGTAGCCTGTCCGTTTCATAAGGGGGATGGTAAAGGACCCGGTGGTGGCCACATTGGCCACGGCCACCCCGGAGATGGTGCCATAGGAGGCACTGGCCATCACCGCCGCCTTGGCCGGCCCTCCCCGGAAGCGGCCCATGGTGGCAAAACCCAGGTTGAGGAAGAACTCACCGGCCCCGGCGTTCACCACGAACTGGGCGAAGATGATGAATATAGCGATGACGGTGGCGAACAGCTCCATGACGATGCCGAAGATGCCCTCGGGGGCGAAGGCCAGCTGCCCCACCACCCGGGGCCAGGACGACCCCGCCGCAGCCATGATGCCGGGGAAATAGTTGGCGTACTTGGTATAGAAGATAAAGAAGA
>CAZJBG010000256.1:0-2874 GCA_964543925.1 uncultured bacterium | reverse complement strand
AGTACTGAAATTTCTTCTCAAATCATCCATTAAAAAGCTAATTCAAATCCCAAATTTTAAATACTATGATTTTCAACAATTAAATTATGTATCTTAGTATTGGTAAAGTAGCTCAATTAATTAACGTTTCAAAATCGACTTTACGTCGATGGGATAATGATAACGTCTTACCCTCATCGTATAAAACATGTGGTGGACATCGGCGATATAAATTAACAAAAATATTAATTTTCTGTAACCAAATTGGTCGGAAGGTTAATTATTTGTCGAATCTATCAAATGATGGTATCCGCGCTATCACCTACTCTCGTGTGAGTTCATCTAAACAAAAAGAAGATCTAAAACGCCAGCAATCACATCTTGAAGCCTTTGTTCAGACTCAACAATGGTCGCTCGTTAAGACCTATCGGGATATTGGTTCGGGTTTAAATGACAAACGAACTTCATTATTGCGAATGCTAAAAGAATTGCCTGTTTATCAACCCGATTATTTAATTTGTAGTTATGATGATCGTTTAGCTCGTTTCGGTACAACGATTATCAAAACTGTCTGCGAACTTTTTGGAACCACGATTTTATTTACGAAGAAAACGGCTCAAGTGATGTCTTTAGATCATCAATTAGTTACCGATGTTTTAGCAGTTCTAACCTCGTTCGCTGGGAAGATTCATCGCCGACGACGTGGCCAACAGACGACAACGTGATGAAATATCACAAATAAAACCCGAACCTTTATAAAGGCTTGAAATGAGAACTATTTTAAATAATAAAGCTGTTTAAAGTAAGTTTTTCGTTTAAAAGAAATCCTTTGTGATCATTATGGCTGGTTCTGTTGAGTTACCCGATCTTTTTGAATCAGTTATTCGCACTTATGATGTCGGTGTGCAATTTCGGGGTGATACCAAACAAGAACAACGAAAGGCTCGTTTTATCGCCAATGAGATCGTGAAAAACCTTCAAATCGAATCTTATGAAAAATTAACTCCTGAAGTTGTTTTACGTGCCGATGCCATCGTTCGAGCTAACCCGAAGTTAAAGGGGATACGGGGTTCAACAAATATCCGAAATACTTTGGGTAAAGGTTATAGCACTAATTTAAGTGAATCTTATTATCTCTATTTACTAAACGCTTTAAAAAATATGCATCATAACGAAGAAAAACTCGTTTATCTTATCAAACTCTTTTCAAAATATCCTCAACAACTCTTCGAATGGTTACTTCTTGGACGAACGCCATATTTAGAGCGTCAGTTTCAATATCAAATTCAGACAAATTTTAAATACGCTAGTGATTTAGTGCAATCCAGTCGCACGAAAATCGATCCGGTTCTTCCTGACGGGCTACACCTAAAGGATAATTTTCGGCTACCGACCGAACAAGCGTATTTTGATACATTTCAATCACTTTACGAAACAAAACGCATCGAATTCGGGTTAACCGAATCCGGAAAACGAACATCCGAGAGTACATGTAACGATAATCAATTAGCCTTTTTTAATAAACTTAAATTTTTAACAACGAACAAAAAATTCTTTATTTCGTATTTTCAAACTTGGATTACGGAATGGAACGCCAATAAACCCGATCGACCCCGGAGTCGATGGCGACATCTCTCGCTTTTCAGTCGAGCGATGGAAAAATTAGCTAAGACCCAATTTAACAAAAAATATCGCAAGCATGCCCTTCGGTCTGTTATTCGAGAATTAATAGTTGCTGCACTCATCCCGCTGTATAGTGATGGATGGACTGTTGACCAGTTAGTAAACGATATTCTCGATCCACATCAAATGGTCGCTTTACCTTTTATGAAAGAGCAAAACAAGTATCATAAAAAGTTACCCATCCAATTAGTGATGAGTCATCGGTTTGTAATCCCCCGCGAAGGGAATAGTTCGGTTTTAACCCAAAAAGCCCAAGAAAACGGCTCGTTTGAAATTCATCTCTATCCCAAACGACGAAAAAAACTCGGCGTTTATGCCGATGTTTTAATTCATCCGAAGATTCGCTCGTTCCTTGAGAACGGTGCAAGAATCTCGTCCTTAGTGATCTTCGCTAAAGATGCTCCTGCTCGCAAAATCGGAATTAAGGTTCTTATGAGTGGCGAACGTTGGATGTTTCTCTCCCAAAAAGCGATTCAAAAACAAGTGGCGGAATTTCGACGCTTAAAAATTAAACTATCAAATGAATTCCATAAAGGAATCGGATTGGACATTAATAAACTCGGTAAATTTATGTTAGCTTTTTCCGAAGCCTATCCGCTTTCTGATGAACTTCAAACGAATATTCAAAATTATAAGAAATTAGATCGGGTGATTCAAGAAAACAGTTACCAGTTAACGAAGAAACGTCGAGAGTATTTCCGACTACAGAGTGATAAATCCCGTGTTCGGTGGTTAAAACAACAAAGTGAGATGGAACGAATATATGCACGACAAAAACGATTATTAAAGACGATTCATCGTAAAAGTAGCGTTTTTGTTTCGGCGGTTTTATTACATTCTCAAACTCCGTTATTTACGGTTGAAGAACTAAAATTAAATCCGAAACATACTCGTGGAGCGTTAGCAAAAGCGATATTATCGTTACCCGACGAACCCGAAATGTCTGAGATTGCGACAATGACAGCCAATTGGATCGGTGATTTAAAGATTGCCTTAGAGCGTGTCGATCCAAGTTATACCAGTCAAGCGAAACATCTTGATTGCACCGTTAAACCGATCGGTACTATTCGTAAAGATCCAAAAAATTCGGATTTAGGAACTTGTTCAGGTTGTCGAATGACGCTAGCGATTCATACCCATGCTTCACGCGTCATTCGGAATCGTGGTTACAAACAACATATTATTAATCCTCTTAATGCAAAAAAACTCGGT
>CAZJBG010000255.1:0-2890 GCA_964543925.1 uncultured bacterium | reverse complement strand
GTTGGGGGCGGACGGCACCCCTACCCTGGCATCCCTGACCCCAACGGAAATAGCCGTTGAGACACTGGGCGAGGGCCAGAATGTGGTGGCGATCAATGCCCCGGAGACGCCCATCATTATACGAACGCTTGATGAGGCTGGACCGGCCAACGACGCTCCCGCCATCGCTTCCGATCTGGAGTTGGGGGCGGACGGCACCCCTACCCTGGCATCCCTGACCCCAACGGAAATAGCCAATGAAACCCTGGGCGATGGCCAGGTGGTGGCAGGGAATACCCCCGTGGCGCCCCTGGTGACTGGAACCCTCGATGGGACAGTTGACGCAGCCACTACGCTGATAGGCATTGCGAACGAGATAGACGTGGAAGGCGCTATTGTTCCCCTTGCTCCGGAGACTCCCACGGAAATCGCCGAGGAGGCCCTTCGTCTCCCTGGGGAACCTGATGAGACCGTCCCCGGTTTTGCCACTGCCATTACGCGGGAGCCCGATGCAGCCGCCGCAACCCGTGCACCGGCTGCCGCGGTATCCGATCTGGATCTGAGAAATACAGGACAGACTCCCCAAACTCCCGGGGAAGCGGCCGTTGAGGCGCTTCGAGTCCCTCAGGGACCCGCAGACGCAGCTGGACCCGCCGAAATAAATACCACCCTCCCCGAACAGCTTGCAGGACCTGTGCCGGCCGAAACCGACAACCGTGAGCCGGAAGCGCCCCTTGCTGTTGCCGAAGGACCGGAACCGGCGCCTGAACCGGAGACGGCCGCCGTGGCCCCTGCCGCAGCGCCCACCAATCCGGAAAACCTTGCGGCTGAATCGCCAGCGCCGGCTCCCGGCGCCCGGCCCGATGAGAGCACATCTGCCGGGCAACAGGCGTTAGTGGCGCAGGCCGTTGCAGCCTTTGAGGCTCAGCAACTGGCGTCGCGCTTCGACGAGCCGGCTGAAACCAGAGCCCTGGGAGATCTGTTTATCTAATCATCGCCAGCCGGTGCTGCCCGTCCCGTCCCCTACATATCCCGATTCGAGGCCACCTGGAGTGTCCGGGCCGCGCCCATTAGACCCGCAAAACCGGACCGTTAATCGCCGGCTATAAGATGGATATGGCCGGGGTTGATGTATGTAACTTCCGCCATGTCGGGTGCCAAGGGTAGTAGACATCACAACTTCATGGTATGTCTTTGCGCGTTCTGGATGGGGTCCGCCGGACTCATCTGGGGGCCGGCCCCGTGCATTGCCGCGTCTCAGTCGAGTCACCAGAACCCCGTCAGTTTCAGACGGACATTTGGTGGCCCCGGTATCGATGAAGGCAATGCGGTCCTGCAGACCCGCGATGGCGGCTACATCACCACCGGGGTGACGGCTTCTTCCGGCACCGGCGCCCGCAACCTGTGGCTGCTCAAAGTGGATGCCACCGGCCGGCAGCAGTGGAGCAGGAGTTTCGGTTCAAGCGAATATTCAGGGGGGGAGTCGCTTCAGGAAACCGTTGACGGCGGCTATATCATTGTCGGCTCCCGTTTAACTTCCAGACCTATCGACTACGACATCCTTCTGATAAAAACTGACGGCGATGGGCGCGAGCTCTGGACCCGCACATTCGGCGGAAGGGGTTGGGACTGGGGCAACTTTGTGCGCCAGACACCCGATGGTGGTTATATCATTACCGGCTGGACCGATTCCTACGGCGCGGGGGGTGGCGATCTCTGGCTCATCAAGACCGATGCCGCGGGTGCGAAGGAGTGGGACCGCACCTACGGGGGCATCGACAACGACCAGGGCAGTTGCGTGCAGGCGACCACCGATGGAGGGTACATCCTCACCGGCGCCACCACATCCTACAGCATCGGCCAGGACGACCTCTGGCTGCTCAAAACGGACGCCGCGGGCAGCGTGCAATGGACGCGCACCTTCGGTGGCGGTGGTTCCGATGAGGGCCAATATGTCCAGCAGACCGGGGATGGAGGCTATATTGTTATCGGTTCTACCACCTCCTTCGGTTCCGGCGACAGTGATGTGTGGTTCATCAGGCTTACGGTGGACGGTGACGTGGCCTGGACCCGAACCCTGGGCGGTACGGAGTGGGACTGGGGGAGCGCCATTGGGCAGGTGGGCAGCGATGGTTTCATCATGGCTGGATCGACCTTTTCCCACGGCGCCGGTGAAAGCGACATCTGGTTGATCAGAACCCATGCCGATGGCAGTGAAGCCTGGAGCCGGACCTTTGGCGGTCCCAACTTGGATTTTGGGCTGGCGTTGCAACCGACCGCAGATGGTGGCTTTGTCATAGCCGGACAGACACACTCCTATGGGGCCGGGAAGAGTGACCTGTGGCTCATCAAAACCAATGCAGAGGGAGAGGTTGTCGATCAGGTGAACATGGATTAGAATAAGGGGCAGGATTGATGGCTGGTGGTTGGGGTGATCGATATGGGAACTTATATGGATGGACGGGGGCTGCGCGGTGAGAAGTATGGCTGTTATCAATCAGAAGGGAGGCAGCGGTAAAACCACCACCTGTGTCAACTTGGCGGCCGCCCTGGGAGAACGGGGACGGCGGGTGTTGGTCATCGATATGGATCCGCAGGCCTCGGCCACCAGTTGGTACGATATCAAGAACCCCGGTCGCGGGATCACGGACATATTTATCAGCGGGCTGCCCCTGCTGGAACTGGTGCGTGCGACCGAAGTCATGGGGGTGGCGATTGTGCCCGCCTCGGCCTGGCTTTCCGGGGCGGAGAAAGCCCTCAAATGGGAAGGCGATGCCTTGCTCCGCTTCCGCAGGAGCGTTGACGCCTTACCCACCGGTCAGTGGGACTACCTCATTGTGGACTGTGCCCCCACTCTGGGCATCCTCACGGCCAACGCCTTGATCGCTGTCCAGGAGGTGCTCATTCCCGT
>CAZJBG010000254.1:0-2893 GCA_964543925.1 uncultured bacterium | reverse complement strand
TTCCTCGGCATCGCCAGCTCCGGGGAAGACCGCCTCTACGTGTCGCAGAGCACCTTACTCTTCGGCCAGCTCGCGACGATTCAGGTGTACGAACTGCCCCCCGCCGAATTCGAACTCACCGTCACCCTGGCGGGCAGCGGCGAAGGCACGGTCACCAGCGTCCCCGCCGGGATCGCATGCCCCGGCATCTGCGAAGCTCCATTCCTCGAAGAAGTGGTCACCCTGACCGCCGCAGAAGAAACGGGCTCTGAATTCGTCGGCTGGTCAGGCAGCGGCTGCACAGGCACCGGCACCTGCGAAGTGACGATGAGCGAAGCCAAGGCCGTCACCGCGACCTTCGAACCGCTCCCCGCATTCCTCCTCACCGTCACCCTGGCGGGCACCGGCGAAGGCAGCGTTGAAAGCTCCCCCCCCGGGATCGAATGCCCCTCCGGACCCTGCGAAGCCGAATTCGAAACAGGATCCACGGTCACCCTGACCCACGAAGCAAAAGCGGGCTCTGAATTCGTCGAATGGAGCGGTGCCTGCACCGGCGAAGGCGCATGCGAAGTCACGATGAGCGAAGCGAAGGAAGTCACCGCGACCTTCAACCTCGAAAGCATTAAAACCGGAGTTGTCGAAGGCGAAGTGCCGCTGACGACGACTTTGGAATCCGAATGCTCCAGCGTGGACCTGGGCGAATTCATCCCGGGCGTAACAGACGATTACAGCAACACCTGCGGTTTGGTCCTGACCAGCACCGGCACGGAAACCGAGCTGACGGTCGAGGACGAAAGCGAAACCAACACGGGCCACCTTGTGCAGGTGGGGCCGCCGTTCTACTTCCTGCCGAGCGTGCTGAAAGCCAAAGCGACGGACTCCGAAACCAAAGGAGTCAGCGCAGGGCTCGTGCCGCTTAACGAAAGCCCCGGCGCCGTCACTCTGCTGACCTTCGGCGTGCCGATCGGCAAAGACGCCTCGACGCTGGAATTCAGCCAGCACATCGGCGAAAACGACGGGCTGCACACGGGTATCTACGCCAAGACGATCACGCTGACCCTGGAACAGACTGTGCCGTAGTATGCAGTGACGTTGCTAGACTGGGTGTGCGATGACACGTCTGGGAAGCACCACCGCCGCCGCGACCGTGTTGGTCGCGGCGGCGGTTTTCTTCCTTCCCGCCTCCGATGCGCTCGGTGTGCTCGACAGCACTCCGCCCACCGGCGCCGTCGCCGGCGTGCGGAGCCCCGCCGCCGGCACGCTGGGGCTGCTCCTCTACGCGACCGACACCGGCCTTGGACTTGCCGGCGCCGAAGCCTCGCTCGACGAGCGCACGCCCACGTTCGTGCGCCTCGGCGGGGCCTCCTGTCCCGAACACCCCTCCGACTGTCCCAAGACGGTCTCGGCGATCCCGCTCTCGGTCGACACCCGCCCAGAGCCCGACGGCCCCCACCAGCTGCGCGTGCGGGTGACCGACGCCGCGGGCAACACGGCGACGCTCGTCGATCGGGCGATCGTGGTGAGGAACGCCGCGACGGTGACGGGCGGAATCGCGACGGTGAGGCTCGGGATCACCGCCGGCCGCTCCGGCGGCGGCGGCGTGCCGGGGTCCGCTTCACGCCGACGCAGAAGGTCCGCCCCCTGCCGCTCGCCGCAGCTCAAGATGAGGCTCGCCCGCAAGCCGCTGTGGCGCACCAGGCCGGGCCGCCTGCCGGTGCTGCGCTTCGGGCTCCGCCACCCCTACCGGGGGCGGCTCACCTGCCGTTTGTCCGGCCGTCGCGTCTCCGCGCCGAACGGCACCGCCGTGCAGGTGATCTACAGGATCTGGCGACGCACCACCTTCAAGCGGCGCAAGGGGCCGGTGAGGAGGGTGCGCAAGGGCGCGATCGGGGTGCGCGGGGGCCGCCTCGGGGTCCGCCTCGGCTTCCCCACCGGGCGGACGATCATCTTCCGCTACCGCTCCCCCAACGGCGAGCTCGCGCGGGCGAAGCTGCGCATCGCGGTCGCCCGCCCCGATCCGCCGAGGAGACGGCGATGACCGTGCCGACACGAGCTCGCTGGGCCTCGCTCGCCCTGCTGGCGGCGGCCCTCGCGGGGGGCGCAGCCATCGCCCGGGCGGAGAGCGCCCCGAGCCCCGGTGGCACGGTGCCCAGCGTGCTCGGTCTGTCGCTGAGCGAACCGAGCGGCTTCTCGCGCACAAGCGCCGCTCGCCGAAGCAGCGTCTACACCTCGCTGATCCGCGCCGAGGTGACCGCCACCGACGCCCCGACCCGGCTCAGCATCGCCGACGGGGAAGCGACCGCCGCCCGCCGCCGCGGGCACCTGGTGAGGGGGGCGTCGATCCTCCCCGCGCCGCTGTGGGCGGCGGCGAGCGGCGGCGCCTACAAGTCGCTTGACGCGGCTGTGGCCGCACCGCTTGAGCGCTGGAGCCGGCCGGTCGCGCGCGCCAGGGCGACGATCCGGCTGCGCCAAGCGGTTCGCGGCGCAGCGGCTCTACGCAACTACCATAAGCTCCTGCTGGTCACGATCACGGCCGCGGGGCCGTGAGCGGTCCGGGCGAGGGTTTCAAGCCATGACAGAGAGGATGCGATCATGAGACTGCTCAACACCCGGGGATCGGCGATCGTCGCGATCGGGCTGCTCGCCGCCGCCCTGGGGGTGGGCGGCGCGTCCGCGGCGGGCGGTCTGTCGATCTCGCCCGGGATCTTCAAGCACGCCGCCCGCCCCGGCGGCCTCGGCTCCGTGAAGATCTCCAACACGACCCGCGCCCCGATGACGATCAGGCTCGCCGTGCGACCGTGGGTGCAGTCGCGCGGCGGCGCGGTGTCGCCCAACCGGCGCAGGACGCTCGGCAAGGTACGGTTCCACCCGCGCTCCTTCAGGCTCGCCGCCGGCGCCACGCGGAGGGTCGGCA
>CAZJBG010000253.1:1923-2903 GCA_964543925.1 uncultured bacterium | reverse complement strand
GGCCTCTTTGCGCATGTTTTGTACCTGACGGATCAGGTCACGAACCGTACCCTCCTGGATCAGGTCTTCGGTCAACTCCGTGTTGATGCCCACCACCACATCCTTGGAGGCGGCCACGGCGTAGGGTGGTATCCCCTCCTGCTCCACCAGGATTTCCTCCGGCGCCAGCGTGACGGACCGGCCGTCGAAACTGATCTCAATCGCTTCCTGGCGGTTCCATTTGGCCAGGATTTCCTCAGGGGGCAGATCATCCAGGGCCTGGCGCACCTTCCCCAGGTCCTGGCCAAACCTCGGTCCCAGCAGGGCCAGGTTGGGCTTGATATCGAAACGGAGCAGCTGGGCAGGTGACACATCGGTCCTGAGCACCTTGATGTTGAGCTCCTCAAGCAGCTGATCCCGGTTTTTCTCTACGGCCTCAAGCAGCGATGCCTCGCCGCTGACGACGACCTCCTGCAGCGGCTGGCGGATCTTGATGTTGGCCTTGTTTCGGGCAGAGCGACCCAGGGCCACCACGCGAATGACGCTGTCGATCTCCATGAGCAGGCCATCATCGGCCAAATCGGCCTCATACCTGGGAATGTCGCACAGGTGAACGCTCTCGGGAGCCTGCTCATCGAAGGTGCATACCAGGTTCCGATAAATGGATTCAGCGACGAACGGCGCCACCGGGGCGATCAGTTTGGTAAAGGTGACCAGCGCCTCATGCAGGGTGGTGTAGGCGGCCAGTTTGTCGCTGTCGTTGGCGCTCTTCCAGAATCGGCGGCGGTTGCGGCGGATGTACCAATTGGACAGGTCATCCAGATAGTCATTCATGGCGCGCATCAAACGGTCGGTTCGATAATCCTCGTAAGCGCTCAGCGCCGTCTTGATGAGCTGCTGGGTCTTAGCGATCAACCAGCGGTCGATTTCCGGCCGCTGGTCAGGGGGCACCGTCGCTTTCGCCGGGTTGAAATTGTCCAGGGAAGCGTAGGTGACAAAGA
>CAZJBG010000253.1:0-1913 GCA_964543925.1 uncultured bacterium | reverse complement strand
CTTGCGAATCTCATCGGCGTGTCCATAGCCGAACAGGAGGTTTTGCTCCGGGTTCTGGCCGGCATACATCCAGCGCAGAACATCCACCCCCATCTTCTCCGCGGCGTCATCAAACCAGATGGCGTTGCCATCGGATTTGTGCATGTCCCTGCCCTGGTCATCTTTGACCAGGGCGTGGCCCAGCACCCGCTTGAAAGGGGGCCGGTTCTCCAGCACGGTACTCATGGCCAGCAGGGAGTAGAACCAGTTGCGAAACTGGCCGGGGAACGACTCGGTGATAAAGTCGGCGGGGAACCACTGTTCCCAGTAGTCACGGTCGTCATGGTAATGGAGGGTGGAGAAGGGGACGATGCCGGCATCCAGCCACGGGCTACCCACGTCCTTGATGCGGGCGACAGTCCCACCGCACTGCCGGCAGCCGATCTTCACCGCATCAATCCAGGGACGGTGGGGGGTCTGTCCGGCAAACTGGTCCCAACCTTCGACGGCACGCTCCTTAAGCTCCTCCTTGGAGCCGATGACCTCCAGGGCGCCGCAGGCGTCACATTCATAGATCGGCAGGGCCAGGCCCCAGTAGCGTTTCTTGGAGATCATCCAATCGGCCATGTTCTTGAGCCAATCCAACTCCCGGTCGAGGCCGAAGCCGGGCATCCAGTGGATCTGCTTGGCCACCTCCATAATTTGGTGACGCAGCCCCGTCTGACCCTCGGAGGGGCCGTCCATGGAGATATACCACTCGTTCACCACCCGGTAGATCAGCTTGGTCTTGCAACGCCAGCAGTGAGGGTACCGGTGCCGATACAGTTCCTGCTTGAGCAGCAGGGCTTTCTTTTTGAGGTCGGCGATGACCGGTTCGGCCACCTCCAGGGCCGGCTTCCCGGTGAGCCAGTCGAAGCCGTCGACATAACGACCCTCCTCATCCACGGGCGCAATCACCGGAAGATCGTGGAGCCGGCCCAGGTCAAAGTCTTCCTTGCCGCAGCCCGTAGCGATATGCACAATGCCCGAACCGTCATCGGTGCTGACCGCCTCCCAGGGTATCACCCGGTGCTCGATACCCGCCAACACCGGCAGCTCATCGAAGGGGCCCCGGTAGGTGAGGCCCACCAGTTCGGCCCCTTTCAGGCGTCGGTGAATGGTCGGTTGGTACCGCTTGCCGAACATGCGGGGGATCGCATCGGGCAGCAGATAGAGGATACGGCCGTTTTCCTCCAGGGCCACATAGTCCAGATCTTGCCCCACGGCGGCGGCCACATTGGAAGGGATGGTCCAGGGTGTGGTGGTCCAGACGACCAGGTACTCGTTGTCCCGTCCTTCAAGGGGGAGAAGCACGTAGATGGACTTGTCATCGATGTCCCTGTAGCCCTCGGACATCTCGTGCTGGCTGATGCCGGTGCCGCACCGCGGGCACCACGGCATGGCATCCTCACCTTTGCTCAACCAACCTTGTTCATGGACCTTTTTGAGAAAACCCCAAATGGTGTAATTGTTTTCATCGGACATGGTATAGTAGGAATGGTCCCAGTCCATCCAGTAGCCCAGGCGTATGGACTGCTGGGTCTGAATGTCCGCATACTTGCGCACCCGTTCCTTGCAACGGTTGACGAACCGCTCCACGCCGTAAGTTTCGATGTCCTTTTTGGACTGAAAGCCCAACTCCCGTTCGACTTCCACCTCCACCCACAGTCCCTGGCAATCGAAGCCGTTCTGGTAACGCTGCTGAAAGCCCTGCATGGCGTGGTAGCGTTGGAAAATGTCTTTTAAGGTGCGTCCCCAGGCGTGGTGGACCCCCATGGGGTTGTTGGCAGTGATGGGACCATCCAGGAAGGACCAGTGGGGTTTGCCTGCATTCTTGGCCACCAGTTTTTCAAACGTCTGGTGATCCTTCCACCACTGGAGGATTTTGTGCTCCT
>CAZJBG010000252.1:2377-2925 GCA_964543925.1 uncultured bacterium | reverse complement strand
GCAGGCGGGGCTTTAACATCGAGAGTATCGCCGTGGGGCATACCGAGACACCCCACCTCTCCCGCATGACCATCACGGTGGACGGGGCGACCACGGCGGTGGAGCAGGTGAGGAAGCAGCTGGACAAGGTCATCGACGTGGTCAAGGTTGTGGACATAACCGCTGAAAACCTGGTGGCCCGGGACCTGGCCCTGATCAAGGTAAAGGCCACCCCCGCCACCCGGGGCGAGATCCTTCAGATCGTGGGCATCTTCCGGGCCAATATCGTGGATGTGGCCTCCGATTCGATAATAGTTGAGGTTACCGGGGACGAGGAAAAGGTGGATAGCCTGTATCAACTGCTCCGCGGCTTCGGCATCAAGGAGATGGCCCGTACCGGGCGCCTGGCCATGAGCCGGGGGACGTTGGGGCCCCTGCAGGGGGGTGGGAAAGACGCGCCGAGGGGCCGGGGCCGGAAGGGGTAAGGGGGGGGACATGCATGTTTTGGGGATAGTTGGCTCCAGGCGAAGGTTGGGCAACACGGATGTCCTGGTGAAGGAAGCCCTCCG
>CAZJBG010000252.1:0-2367 GCA_964543925.1 uncultured bacterium | reverse complement strand
GGGGGGCCAGGGACGAGGGGGCCTCCGTGGAGATTATCCGGCTGTCGGACCTCTATATCCAGGAGTGCAACGGCTGTATGGCCTGCATGCTAAAAGGTGCCCCGTGCCGCCTCCAGGATGACCGCAACTGGCTCTATGAGAGGCTGGACGCAGCCGGGGGACTGGTAGTGGGTGCCCCCAGTTACCATGGCTGGGTACCCGGGATCTTCGGCACCATCCAGTTCCGGACCACCGGATACCGGCAGTTTTCCCTCTTCGCCCCGGACCAGGGGAGGGTCAAGAAGGCCGTTACCCTGTCGGCGGCCGGGGGCGTGGCCATCGCCGGTAACGTGATACCGGCTCTCAATGTTTTCGTGCACCGCCTGGGTTTCGAGCCCCTGGCCAGCTTCATCGCCGGTTCCCAGGGACCGGGGGAGGTACTTCTTCCCGAGCGGGAGGCCATCATCGGGGAGGTGAACCGCCTGGGCCTGGTCCTCCCACGGCCACGCGGAGGAAAAGCTGTCCACGGTGGAGGACGTCTGCCCCTTCTGTTTCGGCCAGGGGGTGGTCAATTACTCCTGGTTCCACACCAATCCCCTGCCCCCCGGCGAGGTGGAGTGCGCTTTCTGTCATTACTCCCGGGGGAGGGTTGAGATGGTGGACGGGCGGGTCCGGTTCAACCTGAGGAAGAAGCCGGACGAGGATATCCTTCGCGACTGGGAGTGGCGTAAGACGGTGTGGCATCGAGAGAGCGGAGTCCTGTTCCAGGAGCGCAAATCCGAGTTCCTGGAGAGACGGGCCGCCTACGGGCGGTTCGAGCCCGAGTGGGCGGCGCCCCAGGGCAGGGAGGCAAACCGCCCTTCCCTGGTTTTCGATAAATAACGTCCGCTGGGGGGTTTGCCTCGGCGGGCCGCGCAAATAGCTGGTTGAAAGGGGAATCATGGCAAAAATCTATTACGATAAGGATGCCGACCTGGGACTGATCAAGGGGAAGACCATAGGCATTATGGGCTATGGCAGCCAGGGACATGCCCACGCTCTTAATCTCAAGGACAGCGGTATAAAGGTTATGGTGGGGCTCAGGCGGTCATCTCAGAGCTGGGAGCAGGCGGAGGCGGCGGGGATCACGGTGGCCACCCCCGAGGAGGTGGCCGAGAAGGCCGACATAATCATGATGCTGGTCCCCGATACCACTCAGCCCGAGGTCTACCGGCAGGCGGTGGAGAAGAATTTGAAGGCGGGCAAGGTCCTGATGTTTGCCCACGGCTTCAATATCCATTACACCCAGATTGTGCCGCCTGCGGACGTGGATGTCGCCATGGTGGCCCCCAAGTCGCCGGGGCACATGGTGCGCCACCTCTATACCGAGGGCACGGGCACACCGGCCCTGGTGGCCATTCACCAGGATGCCTCGGGTCGGGCCCTTCAGGTGGCCTTGGCCTATGCCCGGGGCATCGGCTGCACCAAGGCCGGGGTGCTGGAGACCACCTTCCTGGAGGAGACCGAGACCGACCTCTTCGGCGAGCAGGCGGTGCTGTGTGGCGGTGTCTCCTCCCTGGTCAAGGCCGCTTTCGAGACCCTGGTGGACGCGGGATACCAGCCGGAGCTGGCCTACTTCGAGTGCCTCCACGAGCTCAAGCTCATCGTGGACCTTATCTACCAGGGGGGCCTGGAGTATATGCGCTACTCGGTGAGCGACACCGCGGAATATGGGGACTACAGCCGGGGACCCCGGATTGTCGATGACAACACCCGGGATACCATGGAGGAGATCCTCGGTGAGATTCAGGACGGGACCTTCGCCCGGGAGTGGATCCTGGAGAACCAGGCGGGGCGGCCCCGCTACAATGCCCTGCGTCGCATGGAGGCCGAGCACCCCATCGAGAAGGTGGGCAAGGAGCTTCGGGCGATGATGCCATGGCTGAAGGCACTGAAGGGATAGGAACGGGCGGAGCATCATGGAACGGGTTATAGTTTTCGATACCACCCTCCGGGACGGGGAGCAGGGGGCCGGGGCATCCCTGAACCTGGATGAGAAGCTGGAGATTGCCCGGCAGCTGGAGCGGCTGAATGTGGATGTCATCGAGGCCGGGTTCCCCATCTCCTCCCCGGGTGACTTTGAGGCGGTGAGGCTCATCGCCCAGGAGGTGAGAAAACCCATAATCTGTGCCCTGACCCACGCCGATCCCGAGGCGGTGGAGAGGGCCTGGGAGGCGGTGCGGGGGGCGGAGCGCGCCCGGATACACATCTTCCTCTCCGCCTCGGATATCCACCTCACCCATCAGCTGGGCAAGACCCGGGAGGAGATTCTGGAGCTGGCCCAGAGCATGGTGGCCCGGGCCAAGAAACACCTGGATGATGTGGAGTTCTCTCCCATGGATGCCACCC
>CAZJBG010000251.1:0-2975 GCA_964543925.1 uncultured bacterium | reverse complement strand
TTCATCTGCCCGCGGCGTGTTAAGCCGCTCTTTTCTGTGAGTGCATGGGTTTATCTAGCAGCCGATGCTGGTAATTTGGCCCCTGGAGAGATAGACCAAAGCTTTTCCCAATGGCCGGGGCTCGGGACGGGCAGGCCGCAAAGGAGAGAAGGGACATGCGCAAGCGTTTGATTTGGACACTCGCCCTCAGCGCGGCTTTCGCCGTCGCGGTCGCCGCCGTCGCCGTCGCCGCGAAGCCGACCGTGATCCGGGCAGGCAACCTGGTCCTCAAGATCAACGGCGGGTTTTCGCCGAAAGCGTTGTCGAAGAAGAAGCTGACGCCGATCAAGGTCAGGGTGAACGGCAGCATCGCGACCGTCGACGGCAGCCACCCGCCGGTGACGAAGACCGTCATCGCCGAATTCGACAAGAACACCGCGGTCCATGCCAAGGGCCTGCCGGTCTGCAAGCGGGGCCAGCTCGAGGCGCGCGACACCAAAGCCGCGAAGGCCGCCTGCAAGAAGGCGATCGTGGGCAAGGGCAAGGTCAAAGTTGAGGTGGAATTCCCCGAACAGAAGCCGTTCACCGCCGAAGGCCCGCTGGTCCTCTTCAACGGCGGCGTCAAGGGCAAGACGACGCTGCTGCTGATCCACGCCTACGTCGCGGTGCCGGCGCCGACCGCGCTCGTCACGCCGGTCAAGATCACCAGGGTCAAGAAGGGCCGCTTCGGGATCCACACGGAATCGCCGATCCCGACGGTCGCCGGCGGCAGCGGCTCGCTGATCAGCTTCAGCCTCACCGTCAACCGCAAGTTCATGTACAAGGGCAAGAAGCAGAGCTACACGCTGGCGAAATGCCCGGACGGGCGCATCTTCGCCCGGGGGAATTTCTCGTTCAAGGACGGGTCGCGCCTCATCGGCACCGTGATCCGGCCCTGCAGGCCGAAGAAGTAGGCGCGAGGCGCCTCAGCTTCACTCAGGACGAGAGAGGGGGGAAAGGGCGGCCCGCGCGGGCCGCCCTTTTCGCGCCCTTCCAGCGGGCTCTGGAACGGTCCTTCGCGCGACGGGCTATCCGCCCTGTTCGAAGCTGTGCTGGTAGGTGGTCGCCGGACCGCCGCCGTAGATCGGTTCGAACGGGGCCTGCTGGCTGCAGCCGGGGGCGGGGATCGAGCCGGAGTTTTCCTGGTCGGCGTAGGCGTACTGCTTGAGCCGCTCGAAGAGCTCCGTCGCCTCTTCGACGTCGCCGTCGGTGCGGGCGTTGAAGGTGGGGTCGTTGGGTGTGTCGGGATCGAGGGTGGCGGTGATCCCGGAGCTGCACTGGCGAGTGTCGAAGTTGAGCAGGCCGCTGGCGAGGCGCCTGGCGGCGCGCGGCTGGCTGTAGGCGCTGTTGCGGTTGGTGGTGAGGCGGTTGGAGAAGGTCGCCAGCGATTCCGGGCCGAACGGGCCCAGCGCGCGGAGATAGTGGATCTGCTGGCCCTTGGCGTTCGTGGGCAGGACGGCGTTGGTCGCCGCGGCGACGTTGGCGATCACGGCGGTGATCTCGTGCTTGTAGAGGCCGAGGCCGGCGAGGATCGGGTTGAGGTTGCGCAGGAACGGGTCGAGCGCCCGCAGCAGCGGCGGCAGATCGTCGCGGATGAGCTTGCGCAGGGCCGGGAAGGCGGTCGGCGCGCGGTCGATGACGACGGAGAGGCCTTCGAAGAGGCCCTTCGCCTGTGGCGCCAGCTTCGCGAGGGCGTTCAGGGTCGGCGAGAGCTGGCGGGCGGCGGGCATGAGCTGCAGGATCAGCGGGTCGGTGTTGAGCGCGAAGGCTTTGAGGCGATCGAGGGTCAGCTTCGACTCGTCGAGGAAGGTCGGGAGGACGCGGAAGAGGGCTTCGAGGTCGCGGCCGCGCGCCGCCGTCGTCTCGAAGACGGCGTTGCCGTTGCGGATCAGGTTGGCCAGCTCGCCCCGGCGGCCGCGCAGCGCCCGGAAGGTGACGGCGCCGTCGCGGAAGAGCCGGCCGACCGCGCGCCGCTGGGTGTCGAGGACGCGGAATAGCCGGTCCAGCTCGACGAAGGTCGGTTCGAGCTCTCCGAGCGCGTTGGAGAAGTCCTGGCCGCGGCCCCGGATCGCGATCGCCCCGTCCTGCATCCAGGTCTGGAAAGCGGCCCGCGTCGGCGGGTCGAAGATGCGGAAGATCTCGTCGATCTGGACCGACTCGGCGACGTTGGCGGTGGGCAGGGTGCCGCCGTCGGCGAGTTTCGGCCCGTCGCTGTCGCCCGGCGTAAGTTCGACGTAGGTCTCACCGAGCAGCGTCTTGATGCGGAGGATCGCCCGGGTGCCCTCCGGCAGCGGGCCGTACTTGTCGACGATGTCGATCGTCGCCATCGCCTGCCTGCGGTTGGGCGCCAGCTCGATGTTCTGGACTTTGCCGACCGAGACGCCGGAGATCCGCACGTCGGACTGCTTGGCGAGCTGGGTCGCCTCGTCGAACGGGACCTTGATCTCGTACGACTTCGCTTTGAACGGGGTCGGCCCGCCGAAGGTGATCCAGAGGAAGAGCAGGAGCCCGAAGCAGGACAGGGCGAAGCCGGCGATGACGAGGAGCTGGGCTGTGCTGGGGGCGCGCTTGCTCATTCGGATTCGGGGCCGCAGCTGACGGTCGGGCTGCTGGGATCGGCTGGGATCGGGGGGAGGTCCTGGGCGCGGGGGATGTTGGCTCCCTGCAGCAGGGTCTTGATGAACGGCTTGGTCTCGGCGACCCCGTAGCCGAGCGCCGACCCGGTGCAGGAGATCATGACCAGACCGCGCTGCACGGGGCCGCCGGCATCGGAGAGGTTGAAGCTGGCGTTGAAATTGTGGCCCAGCCAGGGCAGGTAGAAGAGAAAGCTCTGCCTCGACCCCTTCGGCCGGTAGGCAAGCTCGTTGAACAAGCTGTTGAGGGAGCCGAGCGAGTTGCCGAGGCCGCTGACCGTCTTCTCGAGGTCGGAGGAGCCCTGCTTGAGGTGGGTGAGGACC
>CAZJBG010000250.1:0-2996 GCA_964543925.1 uncultured bacterium | reverse complement strand
GGTCCTCACCCACCTCAAGCAGGGCTCCTCCGACCTCGAGAAGACGGTCAGCGGCTTCGGCAACTCGCTCGGCTCCCTCAACAGCCTGTTCAACGAGCTTGCCTACCGGCCGAAGGGGTCGAGGCAGAGCTTCCTCTTCTACCTGCCCTGGCTGGGCCACAACTTCAACGCCAGCTTCAACCTCTCCGACGCCGCCGGCCCCGTGCAGCGCGGCCTGGTCCTGATCTCCTGCACCGGGTCGGCGCTCGGCTACGGGATCGCCGAGACCAAGCCGTTCATCAAGACCCTGCTGCAGGGACTCAACATCCCCCGCGCCCGGGACCTCCCCCCGGTCCCAGCCGATCCCAGCAGCCCGACCGTCAGCTGCGGCCCCGAATCCGGATGAGCAAGCGCGCCCCCAGCACAGCCCAGCTCCTCGTCATCGCCGGCTTCGCCCTGTCCTGCTTCGGGCTCCTGCTCTTCCTCTGGATCACCTTCGGCGGGCCGACCCCGTTCAAAGCGAAGTCGTACGAGATCAAGGTCCCGTTCGACGAGGCGACCCAGCTCGCCAAGCAGTCCGACGTGCGGATCTCCGGCGTCTCGGTCGGCAAAGTCCAGAACATCGAGCTGGCGCCCAACCGCAGGCAGGCGATGGCGACGATCGACATCGTCGACAAGTACGGCCCGCTGCCGGAGGGCACCCGGGCGATCCTCCGCATCAAGACGCTGCTCGGTGAGACCTACGTCGAACTTACGCCGGGCGACAGCGACGGGCCGAAACTCGCCGACGGCGGCACCCTGCCCACCGCCAACGTCGCCGAGTCGGTCCAGATCGACGAGATCTTCCGCATCTTCGACCCGCCGACGCGGGCCGCTTTCCAGACCTGGATGCAGGACGGGGCGATCGCGATCCGGGGCCGCGGCCAGGACTTCTCCAACGCGCTCGGAGAGCTCGAACCGACCTTCGTCGAGCTGGACCGGCTATTCCGCGTCCTCGACACCCAGCGGCGCGCGGTCGGCCGGCTCTTCCGCGACGGCGCCGTCACCTTCCGGGCGCTGCGCGGCCGCCGGGGCGAGCTGGCCAACCTGATCCGCAACGGCAACGCCGTCTTCGAGACGACGGCGGCGCGCGGCCGCGACCTCGAAGCCCTCTTCCGCGCCTTCCCGACCTTCCTCGACGAGTCGAAGCTGACCCTCGACCGCCTCAAAGCCTTCGCGCTCAACACCGACCCACTGGTGCGGCAGCTCGTGCCCGCCGCCCGCCAGCTCTCGCCGACCCTGATCGCGATCGCGAAGCTGGCGCCACAGGCGAAGGGCTTCTTCGAAGGCCTCTCCGTCGTCATCGACCGCGCGCCGACCGGCTTCCCGGCCCTGCGCAAGCTCTTCCGCGACGAGCTCCCGCCGCTGCTGCGGGCGCTCGACCCGTTCCTGCGCAACCTCAACCCGATCCTCACCGGCCTCGGCCTCTACAAGCACGAGATCACCGCCGTGATCGCCAACCTCGCCGCGGCGACCAACGCCGTCCTGCCCACGAACTCCAAGGGCCGGCAGATCCACTATCTCCGTTCGCTCGGCCCGCTCGGCCCGGAGTCGCTGGCGACCTTCTCCAACCGCCTCACCAACAACCGCAACAGCGCCTACAGCCAGCCGCGCGCCGCCAGGCGCCTCGCCAGCGGCCTGCTCAACTTCGACACTCGCCAGTGCAGCTCCGGGATCACCGCCACCCTCGATCCCGACACACCCAACGACCCCACCTTCAACGCCCGCACCGACGGCGACGTCGAAGAGGCGACGGAGCTCTTCGAGCGGCTCAAGCGGTACGCCTACGCCGGCCAGGAAAGCTCCGGCTCGATCCCCGCCCCCGGCTGCAGCCAGCAGGCTCCGTTCAAGCCGATCTACGGCGGCGGTCCGGCGACCACCTACCAGCACAGCTTCGAACAGGGCAGATAGCCCGTCGCGCGAAGGACCGTTCCAGAGCCCGCTGGAGGGGCGCGAAAAGGGCGGCCCGCGGGCCGCCCTTTTCCCCCTCTCTCGTCCTGAGTGAAGCCGAGGCGCCTCGCGCCTACTTCTTCGGCGTGCAGGGCCGGATTACGGTGCCGCTGAGATTTGTGACCGTGCGCGGGCCGCCCGCTTCGTTTCTGAAAATCGCATTGATGACCTTGGCGTTGAAGTGCCCGTCGGGGCACTTGGCCATCACGTAGCTTCGCTTCTTGCCCTTGTACCTGAAGATCCGCTTGACCTTGAAGCTGAATTCGAGCACCGAGCCGCTGCCGCCGGCGATCACCGGGATCTTCGAGATCGTGCGGATCCCGTAGCGGCCCTTGCGGATCTTCTTGATCTTCACCGTGGTGACGACCGCGCTGACGATCGGACTTGTGATGTAGGTGTGGATGAACAGCGTCGTCGTGCCTCCCTTGACGCCGCCGTTGAAGAGCACGATCGGCGCCTTGACGGGGATCGGCGTCTGTTCGGGGAAGGCGATCTGAATCCTCCCGCTGCCCGTGCCGACGATCGACTTGCCACAGACGCGCTTCACGGTCTTGGTGTCGCGGGCCTGTAGCTGCCCTCCCTTGCAGACCGGTAGGCCCCGGGCGTTGACGGCGCCGTTCTTGTCGAAGTCGATTGTGGCTTCTCTGAAGGCGGGCGGGTGGCTGCCGTCGACGGTCGAGATCTTGCCCCTCACGTTGATGGCGACCGGCGCCAGCCTCTTTCGCGGCAGCTTCTTCGGCGACACCCCGCCGTCGACTCTGAGGACCAGGTTCCCCGCCTGGAACACGTTCCACTTCGCTGCCGCGACAGCCGTGAAGGCGACGGCCAGCGCCGCGCCCAAGGCGAGTACCAGCATCAAATTTCTACGCATATCCCTATCTCTCTCCTTTGCGGCCTGCCCGTCCCGAGCCCCGGCCAATGGGAAAAGCTTTGGTCTATCTCTCCAGGGGCCAAATTACCAGCTCGGCTGTTGGATAAACCCATGCACTCACAGAAAAGAGCGGCTTAACACGCCGCGGGCAGATGAA
>CAZJBG010000249.1:0-3015 GCA_964543925.1 uncultured bacterium | reverse complement strand
CCTGGTCAGCGTGCTCGGCTATTTCCGCCGGGACCTGTGGCGACTGGCTCAGGGCTCCCTGCTTCCCGGTCATGTGGGCGCGGCGGTACGCTGGGAGGTGGGCTATCTGGGGCTGGCGACGGTGCCTGCCGTGGTGGTGGCCCTGACCCTGGGGGACAACATTGAAACGGCCTTTGAGGATGTCCATTTCACCGGCATGATGCTGTTGGTTACGACGGCAGTGCTGGTTCTCAGCCGCTGGGCCACCCGCCGGGAGGGGGTCCAGCTGACCTGGGCCATCGCCCTGGTGATCGGTCTGACCCAGTCCCTGGCGATCCTGCCGGGTATTTCCCGATCAGGCATCACCATCGTCACCGGTTTGTGGCTGGGGCTCAAGCCGGAAGAGGCGGCGCGGTTCTCTTTCCTCATGGCGATTCCCGCTATTCTGGGCGCCGGTATTTTTCAAATGCTCGACTTGATCCGGGGGCCATCCGTTCCGGTGCCGGGCCTGGTGCTGGGATTTTTGGCCGCCGCCCTGGTGGGTTACGGGATGATCGCCTGGCTCATGGGCATTCTTCGCCGAGGACGGCTACACCTGTTTGCCGGATATACCCTCTTGGTCGGTCTCATGGTTATCTTTTGGCGGTGATTTAACCCTCAAGGTATGGAGCTTAAGTGATGAGCCCTGTGGGCGTCGGGTTCGTGGTCTACCTGATCATTATTTTTACGGTTGGTGTGTTCACGGCCCGGCTCAACAAGACCCTGCCCGACTTTCTGCTGGCCGGCCGCCGGCTCGGGCCCTGGGTGGTGGCGTTTTCCGAAAGGGCCTCCGGTGAGAGTGGCTGGATGCTCCTGGGCCTTACGGGTCTGGCGTATGCCTCTGGTCTTGGAGACCCCAGCGGCACGCGACTCGAGCCCGCCTTCTGGACCGGCATTGGGGGGATCGCCGGGATCACGGCCTCCTGGCTGCTGGTGGCCAAACGGCTCAGGAGTGAAACCGAGCGTCTGGGCGCCCTGACGCTGCCCCGGTTTTTCGAGCTGCGCTTCAGGGGACACGACCCCACCATCCGGTTGGCGGCCACCGGTATCATCGCGTTCTGTTTCACCTTCTATATTGCCGCCCAATTCGATGCCGCCGGGAAGTCTCTCGAGCAGACCTTCGGGTGGAGTCACCTGACCGGTGTGGGGATCGGGGCGGCCATCATTGTCTTTTATACCCTCTTGGGGGGCTTCTTTGCGGTGGCCTGGACCGACTTCATCCAGGGGTGGATCATGCTCCTGGCCCTGGTCCTGCTCCCCCTGGTGGCCCTCTCCCAGGTTGGGGGCTGGAGCGGCCTGGTCCAGCGGGTTGACGCCATTGACCCCCAACTGCTCACCTTAAGCGGGGGGCGCAGCGGCTGGACGCTGGTGGCGGGCGTCCTGGGTGGGTTCGGCGTCGGCCTGGGTTATGTGGGACAACCCCACCTCCACATGCGTTATATGAGCCTTCGCTCCACGGACGATGTCCCTGTAGCCCGCAGCATTGCCCTGGTATGGGCCATTCTGGCCTATGGGGGGGCGGTTTTGATGGGCCTGGTGGCCCTGGCCTACTTTGGGAGCGGGACTTTTACCGATCCGGAGAAAATGATGCCTGCCCTGGCCTTGGCCATCTTCCCGGCGTGGTTTGCCGGTATCCTGATCAGTGGCGCCCTGGCGGCCATGATGTCCACCGCCGATTCCCAACTGCTGGTGACGACATCGGCCGTGGCCGAGGATGTCTATCACCAGAGCATGAATCCGGAGGCCGACCAACGACGGCTGGTGCTGATTTCAAGGATAGCCACCATTATCATTGGTCTGCTGGCCATCGGCCTGGCCCGCCTGCCCCGGTCCATATTCGATAAGGTTCTGTTTGCCTGGGGCGGTTTGGGCGCCGCCTTCGGCCCGGCTCTGGTCCTGACCCTCTGGTGGCCCCGGACCACCCGCAACGGTGTCCTGGCGGGCATGCTGGCGGGGTTCTCGACCGTGATCATCTGGGACAACATCCCCTGGGGCAGTCAGCTCTATTCGCTGGTTCCCGGCTTTGTCGTGGCCCTGGTGGTGGTGGTGTCGGTGAGCCTGCGTGAACCGGGTGGCGGGAACGGCTGAACATGGCCAGCTACGGCGATATATTGCGGCAGGTTAAGACGGGGAAGATCGTGCCGGTCTACCTTCTGGCGGGGAACGATGCGTTCCTGGAAGATTATTTCGTTCGCGAGGTTGTCGAGCAATTCCTGCCGCCCGGCTCAAAAAAAATGATCTATTCACTGGCCGATGACCGGGCCGAAGTGGTGCTGGCGGAGCTCAACGCCTACAGCCTGTTCCAAAGCCGGCAAGTGCTGTTGGTCCGTCAGGCTCAGCGCATAGCGGGCGCCGCTCGCGATGAGCTTATGGCGTACGCTGCCGCCCCAAACCCTGAAAAATGCCTGCTGCTGGTAATGGAAGACTATCAACCGGCCAAGGGGTTGCACAAGCGACTGGGGAAAGTGATCCCGGTAGTGGATACCCGGCCCCCCTTCCCGGACAAGATTCGGTCCTGGGCCAACTACTATGCCGGATTGAAGGATCACGCTCTGGAACCGGAGGCCCTCGACGAGCTGATGGCTCTTGCCGGCGATTCGGTCGGTCACGTGGTGAGCGAACTGGAAAAAATCTTCAGCCAGTTGGATGCGGGGGACGTGATCGGTCCGGAAATGGTTCAACTTCAGGTCGGCGCCGATAAGTCATTCCAACTGTGGCGGCTACAGGAAGCTCTGGCCCTGCGGGATACGAGCTTCTCCCTGAAAATTCTGGTGTCACTCCTGGAGTACGGGACCCAGCCGACCCAGATCATTGCGGGGCTGACGGCCCTGTTCAGTCAGTTACTGTTTATCCAGAGCCGGACGACCGATGACCGGGTCTATACGGGGCTGAATAAACCGGTGGCATCACAGCTGGGGCGCATGGGCCAGCTGTATACGCCGGCGGAAACAGCCTTGATTTTGCGACGGTTGCTGACCGCCGATGTGAAACTTAAAT
>CAZJBG010000248.1:0-3042 GCA_964543925.1 uncultured bacterium | reverse complement strand
AAGTCCTTACCCATAGAAAGCGTTCATTGACGTGTTGATATTTTGATCCCAAGGTCCCGGCGTACCGCTCAGATCTTGGTTAATCCTTCAAGCCCATGCTCCACATAAAATTTCATGACGTTAGCAATCAAGTCAATGATCCAGTTGGCCCGGTTTTTCCGGTGAAAGGGGTCCATCCATAGGGTGAACTGAGGGCCATGCTGCATTCAGCCGGGCCAGCAGACGGGACCGAAACCCGCCATCAGATGGGCATAATAGACCAGTGGAAATGAACAAGCTAGAGGATTGCCCGCTATACGACAGACTTTCGGATGACTCCATTCGTAAATAGGGGTATCATTTCACTCTAGCCGACCGGCTGAAGACAGGGCGTCGCTTTCAAATGTCACACTTATTACAACATACATTGAGTTACCAACTTTTGTTACAGAGGAAATGATCATGGATATCAGTGAACTCCAATCGCTGCGGGTGAAAGACCTGACCAAAATGGCTACGGATTTAGATGTCAGCGAATTCTCCGGCCTGCGAAAGCAGGACCTCATTCTGAAGATCCTGGAAAGCCAGGCCCAGAAGGAGGGTAATGTTTACTCCCGTGGGGTCCTTGAAATCATGCCCGATGGTTATGGATTTCTGCGTTCCCCCGATTTTAACTACCTGCCGGGGCCAGACGATATCTACGTCTCGCCATCCCAGATCAAGCGGTTTGGGCTCCGAACCGGCCACCTCATCAGCGGCCAGATTCGCCCGCCCAAGGATAATGAGCGCTTCTTTGCCCTGCTCAGGGTGGATGCGGTGAACAATATCAGTCCTGAAGAAATTAAACAGTCGCCCCATTTTGTCGATCTGACCCCCGAGTTTCCGGTTGAACACCTGGAGTTGGAAACAACCACAAAGGAATACTCTGCCAGAATTATCGACCTCGTAGCCCCCATCGGCATGGGTCAGCGGGGCTTGATCGTCGCCCAGCCGAAAACCGGGAAGACCATCCTCCTGCAGAAGATAGCCAACTCCATCACCGAGAACTACCCGGACATCTACCTGATCATTCTCCTCATCGACGAGCGACCGGAGGAAGTGACCGAGATGAAACGGAACGTGGATGCCGAAGTCATCGCCTCCACCTTTGACGAACCCCCCGAACGGCACGTGCAGGTGGCCGAAATGGTCCTGCAACGGGCCCGCCGCGTGGTGGAGGTGGGGGGCGACGTGATGGTCCTCCTGGATTCGGTCACTCGCCTGGCCCGGGCCCATAACACCGTGATCCCCCACAGTGGCAAGATCCTGTCCGGTGGTGTGGACGCCAACGCCCTTCAGAAGCCCAAGCGATTTTTCGGCGCGGCCCGGAAGATCGAGGAAGGGGGCAGCCTCACCATCATCGCCACCGCCCTGGTGGATACGGGGAGCCGTATGGATGACGTCATCTTCGAAGAGTTCAAGGGGACCGGCAATATGGAACTGGTTCTGGACCGGAACTTGAGCGACCGGCGGGTTTATCCGGCTATCGACATCAACCGATCCGGCACTCGGCGGGAGGATAAGCTGCTTTCCCGCAAGACTCTGTCACGCATCTGGATATTGCGCCGGTTAATCAACGACATGAACACGGTGGAATCCATTGAGTTCCTGCTTGATCGCCTCCAACGGACGAAAGATAACCAGGAATTTCTCGACTCAATGAGCAGTTAAGCGTGCCTGGAAGCTAACAGCGATAGGGCTGCACTGTGACCTCCGAATCGCCTGTCCCGGCACATGCCATATGTGTGAGGTTTCATACGAACATCCCGGTGGAGGTGACCCCCTACCAGCTGAAAGGCAGCATCATCCGGGACTTTCCCGACCATCCCCTGGTGCCGTTCATCAATGGCCAATACCGGGGCCAGCTGCGCTATCCCAGAGTACAGGTCATGGTTCTGCGCCAGCAACTATGCATTTTTGGCATTGGTGAGGGCTACGACGCGGTCCGATCCTTTCATGAGGAGTTAAGCGAATTTACGGTTGACGATCAAACCTATAAGGTAGTGGACATCGAGACGCCGGAGAGCGAACTGGCCTTCGACCGACCGGCCGATAACTTTCTGCGGTACAAGTTCATTACCCCCTGGGTGGCCCTTAATCAGCGCTCACTGGCCCAATATAAAGGGCTGCTCCCCAGAGAACGGGTGTCGTATCTCAACCGCCTGTTGGTGCAGAACCTGCTGTTCATTTCCCGGGAGTTGGGATACAACATCCCCTTTACCGTCAGCACCAGGGTAAAACTGCAGTCCCTGAGCCCCCGGGTGGTGGAGGAGCAGGGGAGCGGCTCCTTCAAGGGCTATTTCACCTCCAACATGATCCTGCCCGACTACCTGGGTCTGGGCAACGGCATCACCAAGGGCCTGGGGACTATCGTCCAGATGTAGCCGCCCTCCCCGCGAAGGCCATCCAAAACATCCCCCGAAATCAACCAGCGGTATCGAATCTGCTTCTGCTGGACACCCCGGGGTCCTGAAGACATTGAAATAGCGGGCTACCGATAGATATCCTTCCTATCGCCGATTTTGACAATCAGAACCAGCAAATCCTTATCCAGAATCTGGTAAACCACCCGGTAGTTGCCTACCCGGATGCGATAGAGCTGCTGCTCATCCAACAGTTTCTTGACACCGGGGGGCCGGGGGTTTTCCCTCAGGCTTTCGACAGCTTTGCGAATGCTTGTGCGCTGGCGTTTCGGGAGGGCGCCGAGGGCTTTCAGGGCCCGCCTTTCAATCCGGATGCGATAGGCCGGCGGCAAGGCGGGTCACACTTCGGCTTTCACCTTGTCCCAGTCCAGGAACTCGCGATGGGGATCTTTGAGCACCGCCAGGGCGTCCTCCAGGTCCAGACGATCTTCGAGTGCCTCCAATAGTTCGTAGTCTTCCAGGGGCACGATGGCCACCACCGGCTTGTTATGGCGCATCAGGATCACCCGTTCTTTCTTGTAGATAGCCCTATTCACCACGTCGGTTAAGTGTTTTCTCATATCCACGATTGAAACGGTTGTCATGGAGGTCACCTCCTTCG
>CAZJBG010000247.1:305-3109 GCA_964543925.1 uncultured bacterium | reverse complement strand
ATTTCCAGGAGCTGGCCTACGAAGAAGTGGCGGCGGTCATGGACCTGCCGCTGGGGACCGTTAAGTCATACCTCCACCGGGCCAAGGCCGCGCTGGCCGAAATGCTTGGACGGGAGGAAAGGAGTTTCGCATGAAGGATCAACCGTTTGATGAGCTGCAGCAGGTCTTCCGGGAGGCCCGGGTGGACCTGCCGCCCGGCCTCGAGGCCCGGCTGGCCGCCATCCCCACGCTGCAGGAGCGCCCTGCCTTCTGGGACCCGCGCTGGCTGCTGCCCCTGGCCGCCCTGATCCCGGGCTTCCTGTGGGTGACCGTCCGTTATGCGTCTGATCTATATGGCTACCTCGCAGAGCTCACGCGCGGCCTCAGCCTGCCCGCGCTGCCCCATATCCCGGCCCTGCGCGACCTCACGCTCCCGGACTTGTCCCAAATCCCCGTCGTGAGCGAGCTATCCCTGCCGGCCCTGCCCGCCATCACGCCGGTCATGGTATTGGCGTTTACGGCCGCCGTAGTGGTGGTCGCGGGACTGGCGGCGGGGTTGTACCTGTGGCGCGAATCGCAGCTGGACCTGCAATATATCCGCCTGCTGAACCGGAGCATGTAAAGAAGTTCAGCGGGCCAGACCAGGCCGGTTATAGTAGCAGGAGTTCCCCCGAAATATTTAAACGAAACTCAGGAACTCTTTTTGGGATCTTATCAGGAAGGGGAGAGTAGGGCACATTTTATTATGTGTCCTCGGGTTAAACCGCTGAAGCGGTTATCACAATACGCTGGAACCTATTGTTAACCCACGACTTAAGTCGTGGGCTTTTGCCGCGAGATCAGGCCTATTTCCCCTCCAGAATACTGATCAGCGCCGCCTGGGCTTCGGGGGTGTCGATGCGGGAGAGGGTCGAGACGGCCGCCGTACGCACCTTGATGTGGGGGTCGTTCCGGGCTACATCCAGCAGGAGGGATACTACCTCCTTGCTCTCGCTCCGCCACAAGGATTGGATCGCTCGTTGCCTTACCTCCGCATTCTCTTCACCTTTGATAATGGTCATCAGGATGTTGAAGGCCGCGTCACTCCTATTTCTGCCTATGACCACAACGGCCGCCTGACGGATATCGGGATCCGGGTCCTTACGAGCAATGTCTCCCAGCTTGGCTACCGCCTTCAGGTCGTCGAAGCGCCCCAGGGCATAGATGATCCGCTTGCGCAAATCATCGCTTTCGGCCCGGTCGTAAAGCCTGAAAATGGCGTTAAGCGCATTATCGCTGCTGACATTCCTCAGCCGGTCGATGGTGGCAATTGCTACCTCGATATCATAATCCTCCTCCAGGCTCTCGATGATCGGGCCGTACTGGGCCTTTGCCTTCCTGCTTTTTGCCGCCAGCTCCCGGCCGATCCGGATGAGATTGGCCCGGGCGTCATCCAGCCAATTGCTGTTGGTGAATTCCTGGATGAACTGGTGGTAGGCCTCAAAAACCTCCTCGGGGGGCAGACCGGCCTGCTCCCCGGCGTAGCAAATCCAGAAGCGGGCGTCATCAACATAGCGGCTGTTGGAATAATTCTTCAGAAAATCTTCAAAGGCCCGGCGGGCTTCTTTCCATTTCTGGTCCAGGATAAGCCCATAGGCATCCTTGTAAGCCTGAATGACCTCCTCCGCGTCTCTGGTCAGCACACGATAAGTTCGACCGACACTTTCCTGTGCCCTGCGGAGGGCCTCCTCAACCCGAAGAACAGACTCATCCTGTAGCAATTCAAGCTCCTGTTGCCGCTCTTCAAGCAATTCTTCCATATCCTCGAGCTCCGGGACATCAATTTCATATTCATAGTCCGAACCAATATAAACTTCCACTTCCGGAGCCGCCGGGAATCGCTGAATCGCCGTATCTGCGGTAGCCTCACGGGGAGGCCGGGATGCTTCAGGTTCCTGAGCCCCCAGGGGCAACGCCAGGACGAAGGCGGCCAGAAGCAACCAGAGGCGTCTGTACTTTTGGCTTGGATCACGTAGTACGGTATGGTTTTGACTGTTCATTTCCAACTTCCTCCTGAATTATATCAACAAGGCCGATTTTTTTACACCCTGCCCGGACTCGCTCTCCTCGATGACCTCCTTGCCCTGTTCCTGTTCGGTGAGATTGATCTTCACCAGGATAGCGTTCTGCTCTACCCCTTCCTGGACCAGCCGGATAGTCCATTCCAGGTCTTCACCATCGCTGTTGGCCAGCTGGAGCAGGACGCGCTCGATTTCGTCCACCATGTACTGGAGCCGGGGGTTGCCCGAGGCTACCGCATGGCGCCTGATCTCCTGGCCCTGCACCAGCAGCTCCTGGGAGATCATCTGCTGCCGGGGGAAGTCAATCACGGCCGGGTCGTCGTATTCGGTATCGAAGTTGTCCAGCCCCAGCAGGAGGACCCTGGACTGCCCTAGGTAGTGTGACAGCATACCGTGGAATTCGGCCACAACGGCCGGGTCGATGACCTCTGCCCGGGCGGCGGCGGGAGCGCCGTTGGGTTGACTGACATAGATGGATCGCCCGATGTATACCCCGGTAGCGATCAGCAGGACCGCGGCCGCCACCGATATCCATACCGGGCGGACGGGAAGGCCTGCCGGCGGGAACCAGCTGCGCCAGTCGGGCCGGAACACCTTCCTTCTACCATGTTCGAGGCGGTCGGAGAGGCGGTCCCAGAAACCTTCCCAGTAGGCGGGGTCCATCGCGGGCGCCTGCCGCCGGCCCATGATGTCCAGCGTCCATAGAAGCTGCTGGTACTCCTCGGCGCATTGGGGGCAGGCCGCCAGGTGCTTGTCGAAAGCGTG
>CAZJBG010000247.1:0-295 GCA_964543925.1 uncultured bacterium | reverse complement strand
ATTTTCTGACATCTGCCGCAACTACTCATAAGGATTCCTCCAGACCGAGTTCCGCCCTGTAAAAAGCCAGCTCCTGCTGCATGCGGTGGACGGCCCGAAACAGCTGGCTTTTCACCGTACCCACCGACAGGCCCAGGATACGGGCGATTTCTTTCAGCGACAGATCGTGGTAGTGCCGCAGGACAAAGACCGAGCGCTGCCGGGGCGAAAGGGTCTCAAGGGCCCGGTTGATGTGATCCTGCAGGTAGCCGGAGGCCGTTTGATTTTCAGGGCTGTCCTCGGCCGCGTGAGTGAT